>JAABSM010000002.1 GCA_011390365.1 Gammaproteobacteria bacterium | reverse complement strand
TTTTTCCAATCGGTCACCCAAGAATAACCAGGGGAAATATATCAATCACCTCCAATCAACACAAGCCGGATTCTGGCAAGCGATAATCCTGGATTCATAACGAACACAGTTTAGGTGAACTTTTCTACAACCTGAATGCATTTAGACTACAAGGGGCAGCAATCAATGATCACTAATCGCCTGTTCCACAACAACTGCCTTCAATAACCCGTCACAGAACAAGCAGCCCTATCTTGCAACAGTCCGAGCCGACCAAGATCGTAATAAACAGAGAAAAGAGCGATTCACATCCTGCCTGCGATGACTGATATAATCCTCTCATGAAACCCATGCCCCAGAAACGCTGGCTATGGCTGAGCCTGGTCGTCCTGACCCTGGATCAGGTGACCAAGATGGCCGCGGACCAGTACCTGCGTTACCATGAGCCAGTTCCAGTCTTTCCCGGCTTCAACCTGACCCTGGTCTACAATCCGGGCGCGGCGTTCAGCTTTCTCGCCGATCAGGGGGGGTGGCAGCGCTGGTTCTTTGTATTGCTGGCGTTGGCGGTCAGCGTGGTCCTGATCATCTGGCTGTTGCGCCTGAGCGCCCGCGAGGGGGTGCTGGCGGCGGGGTTGTCGCTGATCGTCGGCGGCGCCGTCGGCAATCTGATCGATCGCCTGCTCTACGGGCATGTCATCGATTTTCTCGACTTCTACTATCAGCGGTGGCACTGGCCGGCATTCAATCTCGCCGATTCGGCTATCTTTCTGGGGGTGGCGCTGCTGCTGTATGACGCGCTGCTGCTGGAGCCGCGGCGTTGCCGGGATGACGAGAAAAATGGCGCCGACGGCGGCGGTGGCGATACCCCGAGCCATGGGTAGCCCGGCCTTGGCCATCGTCTCGTTCGCCTGTACAGGACGGGTGTTGCACACCCGTCCCGCCGTTATAAACACTCCCCCTCCCGCCGGGAGGGGGTTGGGGGGAGGGTATTGGGCATTGGCAGGGGGTTCGGACCATCCCGCCGACACCAGCCCCCCCTTCCCTGACCCTCCCCCGGCGGAGGCTGTCGCAAAAGGTTGATTGGGGCAGGTAGCGAATTCTTGCACTGGAGTATTTTCAAGCATTTGAGCCCTCACCCCAACCCCTCTCCCTCGGGGAGAGGGGCTTTTACGGCAGGCTCCGCCGGGGGAGGGAACCCTTCGATCGAAACGGTAGGTAAGCCTTCAGCCGGCGGGAGCGCTGTACGGGACGGGTATGCAACACCCGTTCCGCGGCCAGGTCTCTTTCTTCCGCTACGACTTGCTAACGAAGCGTTACTCAGCGTGAACGAATCAGGGTCCCCACGCCCTCGTCGGTAAACAGTTCCAGCAGCACCGCGTTGGGTACCCTGCCGTCGATGATATGGGCGGTACGCACCCCGGCCTTGACCGCGTCCAGGGCGCAGCCGATCTTGGGCAGCATGCCGCCATGGATGGTACCGTCGGCGACCAACCCATCCACCCGGTCCGAGGTGAGACCGGTGAGCAGATTGCCCTCCTTGTCCAGCAGGCCCGGGGTGTTGGTGAGTAGAATCAGCTTTTCGGCGCGCATCACCTCGGCGATCTTGCCCGCCACCAGGTCGGCGTTGATGTTGTAGGAGTGGCCGTCACTGCCAATGCCGATCGGCGCGATGACGGGGATGAAGTCCCCCTGAATCAACATGTCGACCACATTGGTGGCGATACTCTCCACCTCGCCGACGTGGCCGATATCGATGATCTCGGGGACTTCGTACTCGGGGGATTTTCGGGTCACCTTGAGCTTGCGAGCGTGAATCAGGTCGCCATCCTTGCCGGTGAGGCCTACGGCGCGACCGCCGTTGCGGTTGATCATGTTGACGATCTCTTTATTGACCAGACCGCCCAGCACCATCTCCACCACGTCCATGGTGTCGGAATCGGTGACCCGCATGCCCTGGACGAATTCGCTCTCCTTGCCGAGTCGATCGAGGAGGTTGCCGATCTGCGGGCCGCCGCCATGCACCACCACCGGGTTGATGCCGACCAGCTTCATGAGCACCATGTCACGGGCAAAGCCGCGCTTGAGCTCTTCGTCCACCATCGCATTGCCACCATACTTGACGACGATGGTCTTGCCACGAAAGCGCTGAATATAGGGCAGCGCCTGGGAGAGTACGCCGGCTACCTGGGCCGCCGCTTCAGGGGTAAGACTCATGAAACAATACACTCCTTCACTGATTGAAACCGAGATTCAAACCGAACCAGACCGCCAGACGCTCGAGTACAGCCACGCCAGAGATTTCATGAGATCGCTCACTGAGACACGGAGATCACGGAGGAGGATTTCTCCGTGTGCTCCGTGCCTGTGCGAGAGATTCTTGCTGGCCTGAGCATCCACGGACAACTTATACGCGGCTGTACCAGCCGTCAAAACGGCAATTCCACATCGGGGGCGACGCCCTTTACCTGCTCGCGAAAGAGACCCTGGATTCGGGCCAGGGCCTCTTCGGTGCTGGCTTCGAAACGAAACTTGAGGGCCGGGGTGACGTTGGAGGAGCGTACCAGCCCCCAGCCGTCCTCGAACTCGGCGCGCACGCCGTCGACGGTAACCAGTTTGGCGTCGGGGATCTTGGCGCGCTTGCTGAACATCTGCATCAGCTTGTCATTAACCCCCTGGGGGGTGGTCGCCACCAGTTCCGGGGTAGAGAAATCCTCCGGCACCTCTTGAAAGACCTCGGCGCTGGAGCGTCCCTCAAGCGAGAGCACCTCGACCAGACGCGCCGCCGCATAGATGGCGTCATCAAAGCCGTACCAGCGCTCCTTGAAGAAGAGGTGTCCGCTGAATTCACCGCCGAGCAGGGCGTCGCTCTGCTTCATCATTTCGGCGATCAGGGAGTGGCCGCTCTTCCACATCACCGGGCGGCCGCCGGCATTGAGCACCTCGGTGGCGAGATGGCGGGTCGACTTGACGTCGTAGACCACATCCGCGCCCGGCTGGCGGGCCAGGACATCCCTGGCCAGCAGTATCAGCACGCGATCCGGCCAGATGATCTTGCCCGAGGAGTCGACAATGCCGAGTCGGTCCCCGTCGCCGTCGAAGGCGAAGCCGATATCCGCGCCGACCTCGCGTACCTTGTTCACCAACGGCGTCAGATTGAGGGGATCGCTGGGGTCCGGCGGGTGATTGGGAAATGTCCCGTCGAGGTCACAATAGAGCTCGGTGACCTCGCAACCGAGCTGACGAAACAGCGCCGGGGCAATGGCGCCGGCGACGCCGTTGCCGGCGTCGATCACCACATGCAGGGGGCGGGCGATCTGGACATCGTCGACGATTCGCTCGTGGTAGTCCGCCGTCAGTTCCTGGGCGACCATTTGCCCCTCCCCCTCCATCAGGTCGCCGACCAGCACCCGCTGGCGCAGCTTCTCCAGCGCCGCTTGCGAGAGGACCTTGCCGTTGATGTGCACCTTGAGGCACGCCACATCCGCCTCGGTATCGCTGCCGGTGAGCATCACCCCGGAGTTGCTGGCGAGGTAGTGGGTGGCGAAATAGAGCATCGGCGTGGTGGCGACACCGATATCCACCAGATTGCAACCGCTGCCCATCACCCCCCTGTGCAGGGCCTCCACCAGCTCCTGGCTTCCCGCCCGCCCGTCGTTGGCGATGATGACCGTATCCTGATGTTTGTGCATCGATTCGCTGCCGATGGCCCGCCCCAGTTCGAAGAGGGCCTCGCGCCCGAGTTCGTCGCCGATCCTGCCGCGGATGTCGTAGCCGCCGATGATGCCCGCCGGCAGTTCAACGGAGGGTTGCGCCGCCTCTTCTTCGCCCGCGACCTCCTCAACCAGTATTCCCTCCGTCGGCTGGGAAGCGAAATTGGGTTGCGGTTTCTGAGCGCCTTGCCTGCCCTCCTTCGCCGGCGAAGCGGGCGGCGGCTGGCGCTTCGCCGTGATCTTGGCGCTACCGCGGCTGACGGGGGCTTCACCCGGGATCACGTAGGCGCTCTTGACGAACCACTCCATCAATCCCTGCAATTCGCGCATGCGCAACTTGCGGGTCTGGGTGCCGCCCTTGCCGAGCATCTCGTTGATGGTGGATTTGAGCTCGGTCAGATCACTCGCCAGCTTGACCCGAATCCGCTTGAGATTGATCAGCATCATGACGACGATGATGGCCAGCCCGCCCCCATGCAGGGCGGTCAGGGTTGTCGGGATGGCGGCGGCGCCCTCCCCAGCGGCGTAGCCTAGCTCCCAGATGCTGCCGGGAACGGCTACGAAACCCTTCATGTCGGCCGCCGCGCCTGTCGAGTAGAGCTCCCAGCCGCCGCCCTCCGTGGTCTGGCGCAAGGAGATGTTGCGCCCGCCGGCCAATCCCTTGATCATGGATTCGAGGAATGCCGCGGGAAAGGCGGCATGCAGCAACCCCGCCACTTCCCCATCCCCATCGACCAGCGGTTCGACGAACATGACCTCGCGCGCGCCGCCCTCGCTGGCGTGCACCTCGACCGGTACCCGCTGGTTGTTGAGCGCCGCGCGCAGCATCTCGAGCAGCGCGAAGCCGACATTGCCCCCCGCGGAACCTCGCTCGATGGCATCCACATCCGGGGGGTGGATGCTGACCCGCGGATTGCCCGGCAACATCTCGTGCAGCCATGCCTCGCTCCGCGCCAGCCCCTGCTGGTCATCGGACTCAAGCTGGCCGATCACGCCGACGGCCGCCGCCTGTTGCACCAGGCTTTGCCGATACAGGGATACTCGGGAGGCGACCCCTTCCGCCAGGATAGTCGCCGCCGAGCGGATCTCACGCTGATCGAGGTCCCGTTGTCCAGCACCGATCAGGACGAAGGAAAACCAGAGAATGGCGACGAATACGCCCGCCGTGACCAGAATATTCTGCAAGGTCGCGGCCCATAACGCACCGCAGGTCAGGTTGGCACAGGGCTCCTTCTCCTCCGCCGACTTGTTCTTGCGTTGCCTGCTGCCCGCCCCTTTCCTGGGCGGCGCTTCACCTTTTTTCTTGGCCATGTTGATCGTATACCCTGCCTGAGAAACGGAGGCTCGCCCTGGTCCCGCCGATACTGGGACGAACCGCCTCCCGGAAAACCGTTCATTAACGGTAAAAAACTATCCTTTTTTACCCGACGCGTCAACGTCTTCCCGAATGACCGAACCCCCCCTCGCCCCGCTGGCTCGCGCCAAACTCTTCGACGGTGCGGAATCGGGCGCGAATCACCGGCGCCACGACCAGCTGGGCGATGCGCTCCCCGACTTCAATGCTGAACGGGGCATGTCCCCGGTTCCAGCAGGATACGAAGAGCTGTCCCTGGTAATCGGAGTCGATGAGTCCCACCAGGTTCCCGAGTACGATGCCGTGCTTGTGGCCCAGGCCGGAACGGGGCAGGATCATCGCCGCCATGTGCGGGTCGGCGATATGGATGGCGATCCCGGTGGGGATCAGCTCGACGGCCCCGGGCGCGAGCTTGAGGGGGGCCGCCAGCATCGCCCGCAGATCGAGTCCCGCCGAACCTTCGGTGGCGTATTGCGGCAGGGGAAAGGCGTCGCCGATGCGGGGATCCAGTATCTTGAGCTCGATCTCCTTCATGTTGTCCTCCTTGCCCGATAGCGTTCCGCTAGCGCGGCGATGATGGCGCGGGCGAGCCGCCCCTTCTCTTGCAGAGCGAAGCTGCGCTCTTCGTCCGCCGTGAGCAGGATAACCGCGTTGTGGTCGCGATCAAAGCCCCCCTCCTCGCCGCCGACCTGGTTGGCAAGGATGATGTCCACCCCCTTGCGACGCAGTTTTTCCAGCGCGTTCGCCCTGAGGTCCTGGGTCTCGGCGGCGAAACCTACCGTGAACGGCGGCTCTGGCAAGGCGGCGACGGA
The DNA here is from genome assembly GCA_011390365.1 of Gammaproteobacteria bacterium. Taxonomy (GTDB): domain Bacteria; phylum Pseudomonadota; class Gammaproteobacteria; order Chromatiales; family Chromatiaceae; genus SLIM01. Next base: position 101,233 of record JAABSM010000002.1, on the reverse strand, counting down.
TGCCAGCACATCCGGATTGCGTACCAGCGCCAACTCCATGGACCCGCTATCGCCCTTCTTGAGCTTCTCGCTGGCGACCTGGGCGGGCCGGAAATCGGCCACCGCCGCCGCGCCGATGAAGATGTCGCAGCCCGGTGCATGCCGCATCACGCTGCGATGCATCTCCCGGGCGCTCTCGACGCTGATCCGCTCGACACCCGGCGGCGTCTCCAGGGTGACCGGCCCGCTCACCAGCAGCACCCTCGCGCCCGCTGCCCTGGCGGCGCGCGCCAGCGCGAAGCCCATCTTGCCGGAGCTCCGATTGCCAATGAAGCGGACCGGATCGATCGCCTCCCAGGTGGGGCCGGCGGTGAGCAATACGTCAACACCGGCAAGGGGCGCCTGGCGCGCGTCACCCGCCACGTCGAGCGCCCCGTTCAGCGCGCGCAGAATCTCTTCAGGCTCCAGCATTCGCCCCGGACCGCTCTCGCCACAGGCCTGCACCCCCTCCGCCGGCCCCCAGACGCGCACCCCCCTCTCCCGCAGCACGCGCAGGTTGTCCTGGGTCGCCGCCGCCCGCCACATCGCCTGATTCATGGCCGGGGCGACGATCACGGGGGCGTCGGCGGCGAGACAGAGGGTACTCAACAGGTCATCGGCGAGCCCCGCGCGCAGGCGGGCGAGAAAATCGGCGCTGGCGGGGGCGATCAGGATGGCGTCGGCCCAGCGCGCCAGGTCGATGTGCCCCATGGCCGCCTCGTCGGCGGCCTCGAACAAGCCCAATCGCACCGGCCTTCCACTAAGGGCCTGGAAGGTGAGCGGGGCGACGAAGCGGGTAGCGGCATCGGTCATCACCACCTGAACCTGGGCGCCAGCCCTGACCAGCAGGCGCACCAGTTCGGCGCTCTTGTAGGCGGCGATACCCCCGCTTATCCCGAGCAGAACACGACGCCCCCGCGGCGATGCCTGTTGTCGCGGAATCAATCTTCCCCGCCCCTCGCGGGTTCGGGGCGCAACACCCAGTATTCGTAGCTGTAGTCGCCATCCGCAAGATCGAAGATATCCATCTCGAAGGCGAGCGCCTCGGTAATCTCGGCGACGACTTCGTTGTCGGGATACTTCGCCCTCATCGCCTTGAGGCGTTCGCGAAGATGGTCGTAGTAGCTCTCCCGCCAGACCGCCAAGGGCATGGTGAGATGACCGAGGATTTCATAGCCGTGGCGGCGAATGCGCGCCTCGGTTGCGGCCATGTCCAGCATCTCCGGACTCTCCTCCCGCCAGAAGGCGCGCACCTCCGGCTTGTCGCAGCGTCGCAGCCAGAGGTTGTCACTGATCATCAGCAGCCCGGCGGGTCTGAGTAGGCGTTTCCAGTCGTGCAATGCGCCGGCAAGGCCTGGCAGGTAGGCCGAACCCTCGCTCCAGATCAGGTCGAAAGCACCATCCTCGAACGGTACGGCGAAGATGTCTCCGTTGACCGTCTCGACGCACTTGCCGCAACCTTTGGCCGCGGCCTGATGCTGAAGCCGATCAAGGAAGGGCTGATGGTTGTCGAGGGCGGTGATGCGCGCCTCGGGCAGGGCCTCGGCGAGGGTCAGGGTCTGGGCGCCGCTGCCGCATCCCAGATCAAGGATACGCGGCGCTCCGATCGAATCGGCATGGGACAGATGGGGGCCCGCGATCTCCAGCGCTCGCAGGGTGAGCTCCGTCGATCCCGGCCCCTGGCGGGGCATCTCTTCGAATACTTCGTAGAAGTAAGCCATTTCCATGAGCTGCCTCCTGTGGTTGATGGGCAAGCGCTCTCGCTCCCTGTTGCCGACGCCCCCTGTTGTCTGGATAAGGGGTCGTAACGGGTCATCAGGGGGTGACCATAAATTCCCGCCCCGCTCTGTTTTTTGGCATTCAGGAATATGGCACGGGCCTTTGGCCCTTCGCGCTCGACAGGTTGTACGCCACAACCTGTCGACGATCCAAGGATCATGACCCTGGCTGCCACCAAACCAGCGCCACGGCGCACCGCCGCGCCAAGCCGAACCTACTTGATTACCTTGAGGCTGGGACGCCCCTTGGGCGGCCGCGGCGGCTGTGAGTCTCGCTCTTGCTCGCCGCCCTGGGCGCCCGCGGGCTCGCCCAGGGCTTCCGCCTCCGCCTCCGCCTGCTCGGGGGTAAACAGCATGCCAACGTCATTCTCCCGCGCGTAGATACCGAGTACGCTGGCGGGCGGAACGAAGATCTCCGTCGGCACGCCGTTGAAACGGGCGCTGAAACTAATCATGTCGTTGCCGAGATAGATATCCCGTACCGCCCGCGGCGCGACATTGAGTACGATCTTGCCATTTTCGGCGAACGCCATGGGCGCCACCACGTTGCGTCCCTCGGCATCCACCAGCAGATGGGGCGTCAGGCCATTATCGACCAGCCAGTCGTAGACGGCGCGGATCAGGTAGGGGCGGTTGGAGGTCATGGGTTCCATCAGTCGCGCATTTCCTTTTCCAGTTCGGTAAGGCTGTCCTGAAAGGACTTCCGCTTGAACAGGCGCGCCGCGTACTCCAGCAGCGGCTTGCACTGCTGCGGCAGCTTGAGGCCCATCATCGGTAGACGCCACAACAGCGGCGCGATGCTGCAATCGACCAGGGTCAGCTCTTCGCTCATGAAATAGGGATGGGCGCCGAAGATCGGCGCCGAACGCACCAGGCTCTCCTTGAGCACCTTGCGCCTGCTGCTATCCGGATCACCATCCTTGAGGATAGCCATCATCGGGTGAAACCAGTCCTCATCCACACGATGCAGAAAGAGCCGGGAGTTGGCCCGCTGCACCGGGTCCACCGGCAACAATGGCGGATGAGGAAAACGCTCATCCAGATACTCCATGATGATATGGGATTCATACAACACCAGATCCCGGTCCACAAGGGTGGGAAGGGTGCCGTAGGGATTGAGTTCCAGCACCTCTTCGCCGGGTTCGGTGGGATCGGCATCCGCGATCTCTACGGTGATCCCCTTTTCCGCGAGCACCATGCGCACCCGATGGCTGTCGGGATTGCGTGGATCCGAGTAGAGGGTCATGACCGATCTTCTATTGGAACTGGCCGCCATTTAGCAACTCCGCTTAGACTCAACGAGGGGGGGCGATCTCTCAAGCAAATCGATAGCCCTGAGAAACGACAAAGGGGGCGCACGCCAGACCCGGCGTGCACCCCCGTTTTCCGCTTATCGCATCGCGATCAATGCACGTCCTTCCAGTACTCTTTCTTGAGCAGGTAGGCGAGCACGAAGAAGATGGCGATGAAGATCAGCACCCACACGCCGATGCGGTGGCGTTCGACCTGAATCGGGTCACCTACGTAGGTCATGAACGCGGTCAGGTCCAGCATCGCGGCATCAAACTCTTCGGCGGACATCTCGCCGGGTTCGACCAGTTCGAAGCCTTCGAAGACACGATGATCCTCGTCGCCCGAGAAGTTGGCCTTCTGGAAGCCCTGAAGCTTCCACATCACATGGGGCATGCCCACGTCCGGAAAGACGGTGTTATTTACGCCAAAGGGGCGCTTCTCGTCGATGTAGAAGCTCGTCAGGTAGGTATAAACCCAATCGCTGCCACGGGCGCGAGTGATCACGCTCAAATCCGGCGGTGCGGTACCGAACCACTTGGCGGCTTGCGCCTCCGGCATGGCGATGTTCATGGTGTCACCGATCTTGTCGGTGGCGAACATCAGGTTCTCCTTCACCTCGTCCTCGGTCATGCCCAGATCCCGCGCCATGCGGTTGTAGCGCTGGTATTTGGCCGAGTGGCAGTTGAGGCAGTAGTTGACGAACAGACGCGCGCCGCGTTGCAGCGACTCCTGATCGGTGAGGTCGATATCGGCATGGTTCAACTGAACCTTGCCGCCGGCGGCGAACCCGAGCATGGGCATCGCGGCCATCACAAGTGCGATTATCAGCTTTTTCATTGGGTCACCCTCTCAGGAACGGGTTTCGTCTTGTCCATCTTGCTATACCAGGGCATGGCGAGGAAGAACGCGAAGTAGTAGATGGTGCCAACCTGGGCCATGAACTTGTAGAGGTCGGTGGTCGGCTTCACGCCGAGATAGCCCAACATGATGAAGTCGATCACGAACAGCCCCAGCAGTACCTTGTAGAGGGTTCCCTTGTAGCGCACGGACTTGACCGGGCTCTTGTCGAGCCAGGGCAGGAAGAACAGCACGAGGATCGAGGCGAACATCGCGACCACGCCAGGGAAGGCGGAGCCGGCAACCGAGGGTACCGCGCGCAGGATGGCGTAGAACGGCGTGAAGTACCACACGGGGGCGATATGCTCCGGGGTCTTCAGCGGATTGGCCGGCTCGAAGTTGGGGTACTCGATGAAGAAGCCGCCCATCTCCGGCGCGAAGAAGACCACCGCCGCGAACAGGAACAGGAAGCCGGCGACGCCGACGATGTCCTTCACGCTGTAGTAGGGGTGGAAGGGAATGCCATCCGCCGGGGCGGTCTCGCTCCACCTGTTGCCCTTCGGCCCCTTCTTGATCTCGATGCCGTCGGGATTATTGGAACCCACCTTGTGCAGCGCCACGATGTGGACGAAGACCAGCGCCGCGAGGATGAAGGGCAGCAGGAAGTGCAGCGCGAAGAAGCGGTTGAGGGTGACGTCGGAGATGACATAGTCACCGCGAATCCACACCCCCAGATCAGGACCGATCACCGGCACCGCGCTGAACAGGTTGACGATCACCTGGGCGCCCCAGTAGGACATCTGGCCCCAAGGCAGCAGATAGCCCATGAAGGCGGTAGCCATCATTACCACGTAGATCAACACGCCGATGATCCACAACAGTTCACGAGGTTCGCGGTAGGAGCCGTACATCAGTCCGCGGAACATGTGCAGGTAGATCACCACGAAGAAGGCGGAGGCCCCGGTGGAGTGCATGTAGCGGATCAACCAGCCCCACTCGACATCGCGCATGATGTATTCGACGGAACCGAAGGCCAGTTCCGCGTCCGGTTTGTAGCTCATGGCGAGCCAGACGCCGGTGACGATCTGCATCACCAGCACCAGCATCGCCAACGACCCCATGTAGTACCAGAAGTTGAAGTTCTTGGGGGCGTAATACTGTGCCAGATGCTCGTTCCACACCTGGGTCATTGGATAACGTCTGTCGATCCAGTCGACAACATTGCTCATCATGCTCATCAGGCGGCACCTCCGTCCTCACCCACCAGAATCACCGCGTCGCTGAGGTACTGGTGCGGAGGGATTTCCAGGTTCGTGGGAGCCGGCATACCGCTGTAGACGCGCCCGGCGAGATCGAATTTTGAACCGTGACACGGGCAGAAGAATCCACCCTTCCAGGCCTCTCCACCCATGTCGGCGGCGCCGATGTCGGGCCGGTAGGTCGGAGAGCAACCCAGGTGAGTGCAGATGCCGACCGCGACCAGATAGGGCGCCTTGATGGAGCGGGTCGGGTTCTTGCAATACTCGGGTTGTTGGGGTACGTCGGAGGCCGGATCAGCCAGAGAGCTATCCATGCTCGACAGGTCCGCCAGGTTGCGCTCGGTACGATGGACGATCCATACCGGCTTGCCGCGCCATTTGACACGCATCATCTGCCCCGGCTCCAGTTTGCCAATATCGGCCTCCACCGGCGCGCCGGCGGCCTTGGCCTTTTCACTGGGATTCCAGGCTTTGAGAAAGGGTACCGCGAAAAAGCCGACGCCAACGGCCCCGACCACGCTTGTCGCGGCGGTCAATGTCCGCCGCTTTTTTAAATCCACGCCATCTGTACTCATTAGAAACACTCCCCGGGTAGGCTGGACGGTTAGAGTTAACATCAAGGTCCAGGGATTTGCTGTTATTTCAGAATATACTGATATATCAGCACAGACCAGCCCTGTATTCTCGGCGATCGTTGCCCAACGGTCAAGGGAGAGGAGAAGGTTTATTCGGGAAAACCGGGAAGATCGGTATTTTATTCTTTTAAAAACATGATATTACGACACAACTTTTTTTCAACCATCGAGATATCACGGCATCCCTGCGTCACGGCGACTGGGTTTGACGATAATGGTATTTGATCTTCATATCCACCACCAGGATGTGATGTACCACCCAGTCTCGCACGAAATCGAGCAACTGGCGACGGGTGAGCCGTTCGCGTCCGCTCTTGATGCGCGTAACCAGCAACTCCGCCTCGTGCAGCATCCGGTCGTGCTCCCGCAGGTGGGCCTCACGATCGTCGCTGGAGAGACCATCGAGCATCCCCGCTTCATGCGCGAAGTGGAGCCTGGCGTGATCGACGAAACGGCACAACTCCTCCAGCACCTCGCGGGGGCGGGTGTCGCCCCGCAACAGGCGGTTGAGGTTGTTGACATGCCCGATCAGCAGCTTGTGCTCGCCATCCAGGCGTTTTTCGCCGACCGAAAAGATCGGCGACCAGACCAGCAGATCGGGGGGGTCGTCGCCACGATTGCGTTGACCGTAGAACTCGGCGAATCGGTAGATATGCCGGGTCAGCTGGTGGCGCAGGAACCAGATCAGCTCCTCGTTGATCAACCGGGCATCCCTCTCCTCCTCTACCATCAGGATGACATCGCGACAGATCTCCAGAAAGTCGTGATCCTCCTCCAGCAGGGCCCCGGCTTCGCTGTCGTCCGCCAGCATCCCCCGCTCGACGGAGAGGTGGGTTTCGATCTTGCGCACCAGGCCGGTAAGACGCCGAACCAGGTTCTGGTAAGCCACCTCGCCCGCGGCGAGGCGGCGCAGTTCGTCAAGCCGCCGCAACAGGTTCTGATGCTCGCCATCGATCGTGACGATGCCACACACCATCCCCTTCTGCCAGGGGCTGAAGGCCTCGTGATCCCGCGTCGTCTTCATCGCCCTACCCCAATACCCGGCGACCGCGCTGCCGCGGGGCCTCGGCCAGCATGTCGGCGAAGGAGTGGATGGGCAGCGCCGCCAGGAACGCCTCGCCTTCGCCGAAATCACAGCCCACGTTGCACATCAGCCAGAACTGCTCCTCACTCTGGATATTGCCCGCGATCACGCGAATATTCAGGGAGTGAGCAAGGTTCACGATGTTGTAGATCTGCGTGCCATCCGCCTCCCGCACCAGCGCACCCACCACCAGCGCCGGGTCGAGCTTGACCCAGGACAGGGGCAGCCGCAGCAGTTGCCGGTAGCTGGTGTGGCCGAGGCCAAAACGGTCGATGGCGAGACGATAGCCCTGGCCGCCCAACTCCGCCAATACCTCCACCAAGGGATCGCCGCCCCGATTCAATCCCGTCTCATCGATCAGCAGGATGGGCTTTTCCCTGAGCAGCAGTTCGCGACAATCCCCCATGCGCCGGCGCAGTTGTTCGTAATCTTCCACGTTATGCAGGCGCATCAGCACCTGGGGTGGATTCTGCTTGCTGTGCAACTGCTGAACATCGGTCAATACCGCGGGCAACCACCAGTCATCCAGCTCCGCCAGCAGCCCGAGCCGGGCCGCGCTGGCCGCGATCTCCGTGCCGTCGCAATCCGCCTGGTCGGGGCTATCGCACCAGATCTCCGCCTCAAGGGCCTCCATCCGGCGCTGCCGAAGATCGAAGATGGGCAGATAGCGGGTCGTCAATCCCCCGGATGAGAGCAGACCGAGGAAACGGGCTCTGAGCTGCGCGGGGCTATGGGCCTGGGATTGGGTCATTTTCTATGGCACCTGGAACAAAACCACCATTCCAGTTGGATGAAGAGAGGCACGGCCTTATGCCCGTTAACAAATGGTAGGGTATAGAAAGGGATATTGCAACGGCCGCGCCCCGTCTCTCCGCCACTGGATTCCACCGGGGCGGATATAACCGTCACCCGCCTCCGCTGAGCAGAAGTTGAAGTGTACCACCGTTTGCCGATGTAATGATGCTCCATGATCGCCGACGCCGTTTTGGGTTCAAAGTACCTGCGTCATCGTTACCGCCACCCGCGTCACGCGCTTTCCGTTGGTTTGCGGGTGCGCCCCTGGGTTAATATAGGGATGATGTTATTATAGGGACGACACGGTAAATCTTAATCCCTTTTGTCATGCGAATGGAGTGTTGAAAACTTGAAGGCCCTGCCGATCCTGCTGGCGATACTGTTGCTTCCCGCGTTCGTGTGGTGGAGCGATCTCCATTACCAGCGCAACCTGCATCCGCGGCTGGCCGCCGCCGCGGAGCGGGCGCTGGCGTCACCGGATTTCGCCGGGGTTCGGGTTACCGTCGACTACCTGGACGCCCGCCTGGAGGGGACGGTCGCCACGCCGTTGCGGCGTTTCGACGCCGAGCGCCTGATCGACGGCATCCCGGGGCTGCGGGTGCGCCCGCGGGATAACCGACTGACCGCGCCCGCCCACCTCGACATCCGCCGGGAAATGGGCTCGCTGCATGTCTCCGGGCTGCTGCCGAAGGGGGAGGAAGCGGCCCTGTATGGGTTGTTCGATGTAAACACGCGCCTGACCCTCGACGAAGTCGCCTATCACTCCCACGTCAGCAGCCCGCTGGCGCTTGGCGACCCGGAACTGAAGGGGTTGCTGGCGGAATTCTTCGCCCTCTCGGGAGACCGCGGCTTCGCCTTCGATGCCGCCGCCATCCGCTTGCACGGCAGCGCCACCCGCGAACTGGAGGGGCAATGGGGCGACCGCATCGCCACCTTCGCACCGACGCTCGACATCGACTCGCAACTGACCCTCTACCCCTCCCGCTTTCACCTGCCCGGTTATCGCGCCAGCGCACCGATCACGATCGATACCTACGTCAGCCTGTCGCGACTGCTGGAGAAGCCGCTGATCTGTTTCGACGCGGTGGACGCAAACCTCCCGCAAGGGCAAAGTACACACCTCTCGCAACTGGCCGAACAGCTGGTCGAGGCGAGCCCGCGACTCCCCCTCGCCATCGGCGGTTACGTCAACGCAAGCGCCGCGCAAGGGAGCGAAGAGGCCCAGGCGGCGCTGGCGCGGGCGGCGCGGGTGCGAGAGGCACTGGTCGAAGCGGGCATGAACGGAGATAATCTGGAAATCCACCGCTTCGACGCCTCGCCCCACTTGCCAGACGCACCCCGGAATACCGAAAATTGCGTGGAAATCGTCATCATCTAGGAGATCCCGCCCATCATGGATGCCATGCTCTACTTTCTGGTCAACAGCGCCACCCTGCTGCTGGTACTGGGAACCCTTTTCTTTCTCCTCGGCCTGTGGCTGGGGAGCATGGTCAAGGGCAAGGGGGACGCTCGCTCGCCGCGCGGCCAGGAACGGGAGCTCGCCAACCTGCGTTCCCGCCTGCAGGCGCTGCAAGCCGAGCAGGACAAGCAGCAGCGGCATGCCAGCGAACTGGAGCGGAGCCTGCGCCAGGCGCGAGAGGAAAACGCCGCCGCCCCGCCCGCACCCGTCGCCAGGCCCGATGCCGTAGACGCCGAACTGGAGTCGCTGCAACGCCGGCTCAACCAGCTGCAAGCTGAGCTGGATATCGAGAAGGGCAGCAACGCCACCCTCAACGCCGACCTCTCCGCCACCGCCGCGCGCGCCGAGGAGGCGGAGAAGAAGCTCGCCGCCGCCCAGCGCGACCGCGACACGCTGCGGGAAGAATTGCGCGAGATGGAGGCGCAATTTACCCCCGCCGCCCCGGAACCGTCGCCAATCGCCGCAACCTCCTCGTCCATCGACGCCAGAGCCGACGACCTGACCCAGCTCAAGGGGGTAGGCGAGGTCATTCAGGGCAAGCTCAACGACAACGGCGTTCACGCCTTTCGCCAGATCGCCCAGTGGAACGACGCGGATATTGAGCACTTCAGCCAGATCGTCGGTTTTGGTGATCGCATCCAGCGCGAGGACTGGATCGGCCAGGCGCGCCGTCTCCATCAGGAAAAGTACGGCGAAGGGATCTGAGCGATGCCCCGCAAACCCACTTTCACCGCACTGATTTGCCTGAGCCTGGCCCTGCTCGCGGGCTGCGGCGACGGGCCTTGGAACAACCCCTACCAGGACGACCCGGAGGTCCGCAACACCTTTTACAGCTCCTTCTCGACCCGCCCCAAGCACCTCGACCCGGTGCGCGCCTACAGCTCCGACGAATACACCTTCATCGCCCAGGTCTACGAGCCGCCGCTGCAATACCACTACCTGCATCGCCCCTACCGACTGGTCCCCGCCGCGGCCGCGGCGATGCCCGAGGTGCGGCTGTTCGACGCGGATGGCGAGCGACTGCCGGAGGGGGCGGCGGCGGACGCGATCGCCTACAGCGAGTACCACATCACCCTGCGCGACGACCTGCGCTATCAGCCCCACCCCGCCTTCGCCCGCGACGCCGAAGGGGAGTGGATCTATCACACCCTCGACGCCGAACAACTGGCGGACAAGCGCAGCCTGGGCGACTTTAACGAGCGCGACAGCCGCGCCGTCACCGCCGCCGACTATGCCCACCAGATCAAGCGCATCGCCTTTCCAAGCCTGCACTCGCCGATCCGCGGCCTGATGAGCGAGCACATCCTCGGCTTCGAGGCCTTTACCGAGGCGGTGAAGGAGGCCCACGAGAGACAACAGGGAGAGGGCTTTTTCGATCTGCGCCCCTTCCCGCTGGAGGGGGTCGAGGTCATCGACGAGCGGCGCTACTCGGTACGCCTCAAGGGCCACTACCCCCAGTTCGTCTACTGGCTGGCGATGCCCTTCTTTTCGCCCATGCCCTGGGAGGCGGAGGCCTTCTACGGCCAGCCGGGGATGAAGGAGCGCAACATCACCCTCGACTGGTACCCGGTGGGCAGCGGTCCGTTCATGCTCAGCGAGAACAACCCCAACCTGCGCATGGTGCTGGAGCGCAACCCCCACTACCATCATGAGGCCTATCCCGACACCGGCGGCGCCGAGGACCGCGCCGCCGGCCTGCTCGACGACAGCGGCAAGACCCTGCCCCTGATCGAACGCGCCGTCTACAGCCTGGAGAAGGAGTCGATCCCGCGCTGGAACAAGTTCCTGCAAGGCTGGTACGACACCTCCGGGATCGGCTCCGACAGCTTCGACCAGGCGGTCACGTTCGGCGGTGGCGGCGAGGCGAACCTCACCGAGGCTATGCAAGAGCGGGATATCCAGCTGATCACCGCGGTCCAGAGCTCGATCTTCTACCTCGGCTTCAACATGCTCGACCCGGTCGTCGGCGGTTACGATGAGCAGGCGCGCCAGCTAAGACGCGCCCTCTCCATCGCCATCGACTTCGAGGAGTTCATCTCCATCTTCCTCAACGGTCGCGGCGTCGCCGCCCAGGGGCCGCTGCCACCGGGCATCTTCGGCCACCGCGAAGGGGTTCAGGGCATCAATCGCACGGTCTACCAGGTCACGCCCCAGGGCCAGCACCGCCGCCCCATCGCCGAGGCCAGACGCCTATTGGCGGAGGCGGGCTACCCGGATGGCCGAGATCCGCAAACCGGCAAGCCGCTGATCCTCTACTACGACACCACCGCCACCGGTCCAGACGACAAGGCCCGGCTCAACTGGATGCGCAAGCAGTTCGACAAGCTGGGCATCGAACTGGTCATTCGCGCCAGCGACTACAACCGTTTTCGGGAAAAGATGCGCAAGGGCACCTCCCAGATCTTCATGTGGGGCTGGAACGCCGACTACCCGGACCCGGAAAACTTCTTCTTCCTGCTCTACGGCCCCAACGGCAAGGCGGAACATGGCGGCGAGAACGCCGCCAACTACGCCAGTCCAGCGTTCGACGCCCTGTTCGAGCGGATGAAGAACATGCCCAACAACGACCAGCGCCAGGCCCTGATCGACGAAATGATGGAGATCCTGCACCGCGACGCCCCCTGGTCCTGGGGCTTCTTCCCCAAGGCCTTCTCCCTGCACCACGCCTGGTACGGCAACGTCAAACCCAACCTGATGGCCAACAACACCCTCAAGTACAAACGCATCGACCCGGCACCGCGGGACGAAAAGCGCCGCGCATGGAACCAGCCGATCCTGTGGCCGATACTGCTGATTCTGGTGATCCTGGCGGTCACAAGCCTGCCGGCGATCCGCATCTATCGCCGTCGTGAAAGGAGCAGCGCCCTGTGACCGCCTATATCATTCGCCGCATCCTCTACGCCATTCCGATCCTGATCGGCGTCAACATCCTCACCTTCCTGCTCTTCTTCGTGCTCAACTCGCCGGAAGACATGGCGCGCATGCATCTGGGGGAGAAGCGGGTCACCGAAGGGGCGATCGCCAGTTGGAAAGCGGAGCGGGGCTACGACATGCCGCTACTCTACAACGCTGGCGCTGAAGGGTTGGGCAAGATCAGCGAGACCATCTTCTTCGAAAAATCCCTCAAGCTGTTCCGGTTCGAGTTCGGCTCCTCCGACTCCGGGCGCGACATCGGCCACGACATCTCTCAACGCATGTGGCCCAGCCTCGCCATCGCCGTGCCGGTACTGATCATCGGACTGGCGGTCAACATCACCTTCGCGCTGCTGATCGCCTTCTTCCGCGCCACCTACATCGACCTCTGGAGCGTGGTGCTGTGCGTGGTGCTGATGTCCATCTCCAGCCTCTTCTACATCATCGGCGGCCAGTATCTGGTGAGCAAACTCCTGCATCTGGTCCCCATCTCCGGCTACGACACCGGAATCAGCGCGATCAAATTCCTGGTCCTGCCGGTGATCATCGGCGTCATCGGCGGCATCGGCGCCGGCACCCGCTGGTACCGCACCCTGTTCCTGGAGGAGATCAACAAGGACTACGTCCGCACCGCCCGCGCCAAGGGCCTCTCCGAACGGGTCGTGCTGTTTCGCCATGTACTGAAAAACGCCATGATCCCCATCCTCACCGGCGTGGTAGTGGTGCTACCGCTGCTGTTCACCGGCAGCCTCATCACCGAATCCTTCTTCGGCATTCCGGGGTTGGGTTCCTACACCATCGACGCCATCAACAACCAGGACTTCGCCATCGTCCGCGCCATGGTGTTTCTTGGCTCGGTGCTCTACATTCTGGGGCTGCTGCTGACCGATATCTCCTATACGCTGGTGGATCCCCGGGTGCGGCTGTCCTGATCGGTGAAGCATGAACCGCGGATTAACGCAGATGATTTTTCCTGCCGGGGAAGAAAGTCAGCCGGTCGGGAGTTGCACTCCCGACCGAAACGTTTGGAAATCCCCCCGATGGGCAACATAAGCAGCCATCTCGACAACCCAACGTTACGCTCGCGGGTGCAACCCGCGACCGGCGCATGTTCATGTTGCGCTGCTAAAATTTCTTCTTACACTATCGATCACCAAATGGGGGAACATATGCTGTTGGCACAAATTGAATCCGAAGCACTCTCACTTCCAACGGATCAGCGGGCGCAGCTGGTCCGCAGGTTGATCCTTAGTCTTGATGAGGTTAGCGAAGAGGAGTTCGACGGATACTGGGGAAATGAAAGCGCGAAAAGAGCCGCCGCCTTCGATGTCGGGGACGTCAAAATGGTCGCGGGTGAAGAGGTTGCCGGCAAGGCGAGAGACCTTCTTCGGTGAGTTCTGGGTTCCTTGAAGATGCTGAATCGGAATACCTTGATGCAGTGCGGTTCTACGAACAAAGGCGTAACGGGCTCGGTGAGGCCCTGATCAACGATTTCGAACAAGCCATTGAATGTGTCTTGGAACGCCCTTTGACTTGGCGACAAGTGCACCCGTCAGGTATCCGCAGAATAGGGCTGTCACGCTTCCCATACTCCATTTTTTACCGCCTTATTGATAATCAAGTATAGATCACTGCGTTTGCGCACCATCGAAAGCGGCCGAATTATTGGCATTCACGCATTTAACCGCAACAGGCCTCAGCCGGTCGGGAGTTGCACTCCCGACCGGAACGTTTGGAAAGCCTCCGATGGGTGACATAAACAGCCATTTCGACAACCCAACGTTACGGTCGCGGGTGCAACCCGCGACCGGCGACATTTCCCACGCGGCGTGGGAACGAGCATGAATCTGCGCTCATCTGCGTTAATCCGCGGTTAGAAAACTCCTGGAGCCTCCTTGCGAATCCTGATCTTCTCCATCAACCCGCTGTTCCCTGACAAGGTCAACGGGGGTTCACCGAAGCAGCTTCAGGTGATCGCCGAGCACCTGGGGGCGCTGGGGCACGAGGTGCGTATCCTGTGCACCCGTCACCCGGACAACGGCGAGCGTTTTCATTGGGGGGATGGGGTCGAGATTCGCCCGGAGTTGCGCTTCAAACAGCCCTTTCCGGAGCCCTATGCCATCCCTGGCTATCGCACCGCCTGGAACTTTCAGCAGGTGGCGGATCAGCTGCCCTGGGCGGAGCGGCTCTATATCCACGATGGGGAGCTGCTGCTGCCGGAGCTCTACGGCGAGATCCCCACGGTGGTGTCGATTCGGGACAACTCCTACGCCGAGAGCATCCTCGGTTCGTTTCTGTTTCGCGGCGACGCCCTGATCGCCATCTCCGACTACTCGCGGCGCATCTTTCTCGCCACCGCCGGGCGCTTCTTTCCCGAGCTGGATGGGCGGATTCGGGTGATCGACAACGGCGTCGACCATGAGCGCTTCAAGCCGACGCCGCCGAGCCGGGAGTTGCTCGACCTGCTCGACTTCGATCCTCGCGGGCGTAACATCCTGCTCCATCCCCACCGCCCGGATCCGGCCAAGGGGATCGACCAGAGCATTCGCGTCGCCGCCCTTTTGGTCAAGGAGTACGGTATCGACAACCTCACCCTGCTCTTCCCGCGCTGGTTCGACGCCGACCACGCCCAACGGATCGACCAGCACTACCACTCGCCGGTACAACTGGCGCGGGAGCTGGGGATCGCCGAACACATCCGCCTCCACCCCTGGATCCCCCATCACCTGATGGCGGAATACTACAGCCTGGGCAGCGTCTCGCTGGCGCTGGGCAACTGCCCCGAGGCCTTCGGCAACGCGGTCTATGAATCCCTGAGCTGCGGCGCCCCGGCGATCGCGGCGCGGGTCTCCACCTATCGGGAACTGCCGCCGGAGGAGTTGCTCGACAAGGTAGACTACGGCGACGTGGACGGGGCGGCGGCGATCGCCGCCGGCATCATGCGGGAAAGGCGCCGCACCTCCCCCGCCACCCTCGCCTTTCTGCGCCGGCGGCTCTCCATCGATGCCCAACGCCAGGCCTATGCGGAGACCATCGTCAATGCCAGGAAGCGCCCTCCCCTGCATTATCGCCACCGGCCAAGCAACGCGGATAGCCGCTTCCAGCTCGCGCCCTGGTGCTACCGCTCCCGGCTGGGCCTGTTTCACGACTTTCAGGGTGAACATCACCCCATGTCGGAGCTGATCCGCCTGCTGGAGGCGCATTCCGGGCGCGTCAGCCAGCGGGATGCGGCCGCCTTGGGGGTCACGCCGGAGCGCTTCGAGAGCTGGCATCGGGACGGCTGGTTGAGCCCATGTTGAGCGTCATCCTCATCTGCAAGAACGAAGAGGCGGATATCGAGCGCTGTCTCGAATCGGTATCCTGGGCCGACGAGATCGTGGTGGTGGACGCCTACAGCAGCGATCGCACCCTGGCGCTCGCGCGCCGATATACCGATCGCATCTTCCAGCGCGAGTGGCCCGGTTTCGGGCCGCAGAAGCAGTTCGCGCTGGAGCAGGCCCGCGGCGAGTGGGTGTTCTCCATCGATGCGGATGAGGTGGTGGGCGAGGCGCTGGCGCGGGAGATCCAAGCGATCCTCGAAGCGCCCCGGTTCGATGGCTACGAGATCCCCCGCCAGTCGAGCTATTGCGGCCAACGGATCCGCTTTGGCGGCTGGCAGTCGGACCGGGTGCTGCGGCTGTTTCGCCGTGGGCGGGGGCGCTTCACCGCGGACCTGGTCCACGAACGGGTGGTGGTGGATGGGCCGGTGGGCCGGTTGAACGAAAGGTTGCAACACAACGCCTTTCGCGATCACCATGAGGTGCTGGAGAAGCTCAACCGCTACTCCACGCTATGGGCCCAGCAGCATCGCGATCGCCCCCTGCCCATGCCCCTGACCCAGGCCATCCTGCGCGGGATCTGGGCCTTTATCCGCGGCTGGCTGCTGCGCGGCGCGATCCTCGACGGCGCGGCGGGGCTGATGCTCGCCCTCTCCAACGCCGGCGGGGTCTACTACAAATATGTCAAGCTGGGGCATTTGCGGCGGCAACGACGAAATTCACCGCATTGAGGCAGAGTCGAAAAATCAGCCACGGAGACACAGTGCGCACGGATAATGGTTACTGTGAATCTACCGAGGAGTGGCAGTCCTCAAAGGACTGCCACTCCTTGGGCTGATTCATTTCCCGGGGTGGTGCATCACTCCATGACCGTTAGCCGGAATCTGAAACGAATGATGTCAATGCGCGGCAATCAGAAATACGCCCCAAAACCAGTCCCCCCCTTTCGCAAAGAAGGGTTAGGGGGGATTTGCGGAAGCTGGCGCAAGAACCGAATCACCAGCCCGAATCAGGAAAAATCCCCCCCAGCCCCCCTTTGCGACAGGGGGGAGCGGCTTGGGCGGTTTTTTATCGCCTACGGGCAGCCCATAATCCGCCGTGAGCCTTACCGGTTCGATCATCCCAATGAAAAGCAGCGCGCCGAGGGTGTCGGATGCGCTGCGCTTATCCGATCTAGGCGCGGGTCGATCGATCATGTCATCGCCATCCTATGCTGTCCTCTCGCATCGCTCCGTGATCTCCGTGGCTCCGTGGTAATAACGAGGAAAACGCAATAGTGCTGTCCCTCATCGTCACCACCTACAACCGCATCGACGCCCTGTCGGCGACGCTGCGGGCGTTGTTCGATCAGACCGAACGGGGGTTCGAGATCATCGTCGCCGATGATGGTTCGGGGCCGGAGACCGCGCGCGCGATCGCGGCATTGCGTAGTGTTTCGCCGGTGTCCCTGCGCCATTGCTGGCATGAGGACCGGGGCTTTCGCGCGGCGGCGATTCGCAATCGCGGGGCGGTGATGGCGGCGGGGGAGTATCTGGTCTTTCTCGATGGCGACTGCGTGCCGCGGCGGGATTTCGTCGCCGCCCATCGCCGGCTGGCGACGCCGGGGCGCTTCGTCCCCGGCAGCCGTATCCTGCTATCCCGCCCCCTTAGCGAAGAGCTGCTCGCCAACGGGACGCCGGTCCACGACACGACTCTGACCCAGGCGCTTGGCTGGCGGCTGCGAGGGGATTGCAACAAGCTCCTGCCGCTGCTGCCCCTGCCCGTCTGGCTGGCGGGGATCGGCGACAGCCGGCGCTGGCGCAACGCCCAGTCCTGCAATCTCGGACTCTGGAAGCGAGACCTGATCGCGGTCAACGGCTTTGACGAGCTCTTTCAGGGCTGGGGCTTTGAGGATTCGGATCTGGTGATCCGCCTGATTCATCAGGGCCTGCGACGCCGCGAGGGCCGCTTCGCGACGCCGGTGTTTCACCTCTGGCACCCCGCCAATCCCCGGGATCGTCATGCCGAAAACCGGCGTCTGCTGGCGCAGCGCCTGGGCGATCCCGATTGCATTCGCGCGGCGCGCGGCTACGCCGAGAGCCCGCAGAGCGCCTCGAACTCCCGTTCCGGCATCGGCTTGCCGAGCAGGTAGCCCTGGCCTTCGCGACACTTTCGCTCGATCAGAAACGCCAGCTGCGCCTCGTTCTCGATGCCTTCGGCGATGACGTTGAGCCCGAGGCTGCTGGCCAGGGAGATGACCGCGGCGACGATGGCGGCGTCGCCGCCGTCCCGGTGCAGGTCGAGGACGAAGGATTTGTCGATCTTCAGGGTGTTGATGGGGAAGCGTTTGAGATAGTTGAGGGAGGAGTAGCCGGTACCGAAGTCATCGATGGCGAGGGAGACCCCCAGCTCGCGCAGCCCGCGCATGATGCCGATCGCCTCTTCCACATTGACCATCACCGCGGATTCGGTGATCTCCAGCTCCAGTCGCTCCGGCGGCAGCCCGCTGCGCTCCAGGGTGTCGCGCACCATCTCGACGATATCGTCGGCATGGAACTGACGCGCCGAGAGGTTGACGGCGATGCGAAACGGTTCGCAGCCGCGGCGCGCCCACTGCGCGCCCTTGATGCAGGCCTTGCGCAACACCAGTTCACCCAGCTGCATGATGAGGCCGGTCTCCTCCGCCAGCGGGATGAACTGGTCCGGGCCCACCATGCCGCGCTGAGGATGCATCCAGCGCACCAGCGCCTCGGCGCCGATGATCTTCCGCTGCTCCAGTTGCACCTTGGGCTGATAGAAGAGATCGAACCAGCCATGCTCCAGCGCCTCGTGCAGGTCCTCTTCCAGGGCGACCCGATCCTGCACCCGTGATTGAATCACCGGCGAGAAGTACTTGTAGGTGTTGCGCCCCGCCTCCTTGGCCTGGTACATCGCCATATCGGCGTACTTGAGCAGATTGCCCGCGTCCTGGGCGTCATCCGGGTAGACGGCGATGCCGATGCTGGCGCCGACGTGGACGAGCCTGCCCCGCACCATCACCGGCTCACGGATGCGAGCGATCAACTTGTCCGCCAGCGGCGAGAGTTCATCCGGGGAGTCGAGATCGCTGATGAGGATGGTGAATTCATCGCCGCCCAGGCGCGCCACCGTGTCCATCTCGCGCAGTTCGCTCTTGAGCCGGCCCGCCAGTTGCTGGAGCAGCTCATCGCCGGCGGCGTGGCCGAGGGTGTCGTTGACCCCCTTGAAGCGATCCAGGTCGATGAACAGCAGCGCCAGACGGCAGCCCTTGCGATGACACACCTTGATCCCATGGCGCAGGCGATTGAGGCTCAGGGTGCGATTGGGGAGGCCGGTGAGGGGGTCGTAGAAGGCCAGCTCCTCCAGCTTCTCCTCGGTCGCCTTCTGCCGGCTGATGTCGAGAAACATGCCCACATAATGGGACACCTTGCCCTCCTCGTTGTGGATGGCGTTGATGGTGAGCCACTGGGGAAAGACCTCGCCATCCTTGCGTCGATCCCACACCTCGCCTTCCCAGAAGCCAGCGGCGCTCAACTTGCCCCACATATCGCGATAGAATTCGGGGCCATGGCGTCCCGAGCTGACGAAGCGGGGGTTTTTGCCGATGATCTCGTCGCGATGGTACCCCATGATCCGCTCGTAGGCGGGATTGACGTCGATGATGTTACTCGCGGCGTCAGTGATGAGGATCGCCTCGCCGGCGCTCTGAATGACCTTTTGCGCCAGCCGCAGATTCTCTTCGATGCGCTTCTGCTCGGTGATATCCCGCACCGTACCGGTCATGTAGATCCCCTTGCCGCTGTCATCGCGGTAGACGTCGCCTACCTCCACCACCTCCCGCACCTCGCCGCTGGGGCGCAGCACCCGATGCTCGATACGATAGACTTCACCCGGATCGGCTACCGCGCGCTCCACCGCCTCGGCGAGGCGTCGGCGATCCTCGGGATGCACATGATCGAGGAACGCCTCGTAGGTCGCCGCGAACTGCTGCGGTTCGAGGCCGAAGATGCGATAGATCTCGTCGCTCCAGCGCAGCCCTCCGGTGCGAATGTTCCAGTCCCAGTTGCCGATATGGGCGATGGCCTGGGCGCGACGCAGGCTCTCACTGCTGCGCTGCAACTCCTGTTCGGCGCGGCGTATCTCGGTGAGGTCGTCGTGAATCGCCACCACGCAGCCGTCGGAGAGCCGGTAGACATAGTTCTCGATCCATTTTTCCAGCCGCTCATCCTGATAGACGGTAACCGGCAACTCCCGGGGTTCGCCGCTTTGGTGGACCTGCCGAAATACCTCCAGCAGGCCGAAGGATTCAACCTGGGGAAACCGCTCCTCCACCCTGCGCCCCAACACTTCGGAGGCGGTGGTTTCATTGATGCGCTCGGCGGCCCGGTTGAAGTCGACGAAGCGAAAGCCATCCCCGTCCGGTTCGTAGACCGCGACCCCGCTGCGCATGTTGGAAAAGAGGTCGCGATAGCGCTCCTCGCTCTGCTGAAGGGCCTTCTCGACCTTGCGGCGCTGTGCCGCCTCGCGCCGCAGGCGGCTGCTCCAGACCACGAAAATGGCAAGAGAAAAGAGCAGCGGCAGCAGGATCAGGGCCGCCCAGTAGGCGACGGTGCGCCACTCCAGGCCATATTCAACGCTTACCGACAGCCAGCGCTGAAAGATCCGATTGCGCTCGGCGGGGGAAATGCCCTGCAGGCCCTTGTCGAGAATCGACACCAACTCCGGCCAGTCGTTACGCACCGCCATCGCCTGATCGTGACTGCCGAAACCGGCGGGGGCGGCGACCTTGATATTGGTAAAACCGAACTGACCGATCAGATAGCTGCCGACGGTCAGATTGCCGACGTAGGCATCCGCCTCGCCCGCGGAGAGCCGGCTCAGGGCCTCCAGCGCCAATCCGGCGACGGGGATCAATTGGGCGTCCGGGACCCGTTGCGCCAGCAGGTCGTGCATCACATACCCCTCCTCCACCGCTACCCGCCAGCCGGCGAGATCCTCGGCGCTGGAGACGAAGGGGGCATCGTCCCGGGTAAACACCACCCATGGAAGATTGAGGTAGTCACGGGTGAAGTTCATGTCGCGACTGCGTTCGGGGGTGCGCTTGGCGGTGAGCAGGAGATCGAAATCCCGGTGTTCGCGGATCGCGGTCAGCGCCTCGTCCCAATCGTAGTGGGGGATGAACCGCAGCCGAAAACCCGCCGCCTCGGCGATCTCACCCATCATGTCCACGGAGATGCCCTGGGGCCTCCCCTGTTCGACGAAGTGAAAGGGCGGAAAGTCACTCACCCGCACGCGGATCTCGGGGTGTTGTTGGATCCAGGCCCGCTCCTGATGCGTCAGCTCAAGGGTCAGGGCGACAACGGCGCTCGGGACGGCCAACAGCGCCCATACCCCCGCCCATGCCCCCAAGGCGATCCCACCACACCATCGAATCCGCGTCATATTCGCCTATTCCCCGACAAAGCATCCCTGCCGCCCCGGCGCCTTGCGGCCACCGCGGCCCCATCGCGACCGCTCTCGACCCCGAACGCCATGCGCGGCGGCCTCTCCCGTTCAATCACTGGCCCGCTCTGGCACACATAGGGGCGATTGTGACTCAAGTCACGATTCGTCGCCGATTTTCTTTTCCACCCGCGACACCACCTCGCCATCGCCAAGGCGGGTGCGCAGGCGCTCGCCGGGGCGGATATCGACGACGCTGCGCAGGATCCGTTCATCGCCCTCGCGCCGGGTGATGGAGTAACCGCGATCAAGGGTCGCCAACGGGCTCACCGCATGCAGCTCCCGCCCCTTCGCCTGCAAACGTTCACGGCTGGTTACCAGGGTCCGGGACATCGCCCGCCCGATTCGCTGGCGTAGATCCGCCACCTGCCGCCGACTCTGGGCGAGCTGGCGGCGGGGGGCGTCCAGGGCGACCCGGCGGGCGGCGGCATCCAGTCGTTGGCGGCGCTGTCCCACTTGCCCCGCCATGGCCCGCCGCAACCGCGCCTCCAGCTCATCGACCCGCTGCTGTCGCTGCTGCAAGCGTTGCGCCGGGTGCTGCAAGAACAGCCGCCGGCGCAGCTCCTCGACCCGCCCGGCGAGCCGTTGATGACGCCCGGCCATCGCCCCCGCCAGCTGGCGCCCCAAGTCATCGACACGCCGCCGCAGCGCCTCACCATCGGGACTCGCCGCCTCGGCGGCGGCGGATGGGGTGGCGGCGCGCATGTCGGCGACGAAATCGGCGATGGTAAAGTCGATCTCATGGCCCACCGCGGAGATGATCGGCGTGCGCGCCTCGGCGATCGCTCTCGCCACCGGCTCCTCGTTGAAGGCTTGCAGGTCCTCCAGGGATCCGCCGCCGCGGGTCAGAATCAGCAGGTCGCACTCGCCGCGCCGATCCGCCTGGCGCAGCATCGCCGCGATCTCGGCGGCGGCGTTCGCCCCCTGTACCGCCACCGGATAGATGACCACCGGCATCGCCGCAAAGCGTCGCCCCAGCACGCTGAGGACATCTCGAATCGCCGCCCCGCTGGGCGAGGTGATCACCCCCAATTGCCGCACGAAGGCGGGGAGCGGTTGTTTGCGCTCGGCGCTGAACAGTCCCTCCGCCGCCAACTTGGCCTTGAGCGCCTCGAACGCCTGACGCAGGGCGCCGTCGCCGGCGGGCTCCATGCCCTCCACCGTAAGCTGGAAATCGCCTCTGGGTTCATACAGGTTGACCCGGGCGCGCACCAGCACCCGCGCGCCATTGTCGGGGACGAAGCGCAGCAGCTGGCGACGCATGCGGAACATGGCGCAGCGTACCTGGGCATTGGCGTCTTTCAGGGTAAAATAGAGATGTCCGGAGCGGGGGCTGGCGAGATTGGAGATCTCACCCTCCACCCACAGTAGCGGGAAACTGCCGCCAAGCACCGCGCGCACCTCGGCGTTGAGCCTGGAGACGCTGTAGATCTCGCGCTGACTGGCCGTGTTCGGGAACTCGTCGCTCATGCCATTGTCCATCGCACATTCCATGCAAGGGGCAGGCCGGTTGCCCCGCGAAGGTTTACCGGGACGCCTCCCGGATTCTATAATCGACTGTTTTTCAGGGGCGCCGCCAGCGAGCGAGCCGCAGACCCCGGCCAGCATCGCCAATCCGGGCGTCGCGCGGCCGCGTCATCGGCCCGCCCTGCCCGCGCCTCGCCAACCCAAGAACCTAACGGAAGCCCTGCCATGCGTCTCCTTGAGGAAGCTCTCACATTCGATGATGTCCTGTTGGTCCCCGCCCACTCCACGGTGCTGCCCAAGGATGTCGATCTTACCACCCGTCTCACTCGTGATATCACCCTGAACATTCCGTTTATCTCGGCGGCCATGGATACCGTCACCGAGAGCCGCCTGGCGATTACCCTCGCGCTAGAAGGGGGCATCGGCATCATCCATAAGAACATGACCCCGGAGGAACAGGCGCGCGAGGTACGTATCGTAAAGAAATACGAGTCCGGCGTCATTCGCGAGCCGGTAACTGTATCGCCGACAACCAGCATCGCGGAGGTGCTTGAGATCACCCGCGCCCACAACATCTCCGGCGTGCCGGTCACCGACGGCGGCAAGCTGGTGGGGATCGTCACTAGCCGTGACCTGCGCTTCGAGACCCGTACCAGCGACCCGGTGCGCAACATCATGACGCGTCAGGACAAACTGGTCACCGTCAAGGAAGGCGCCAGTCGCGACGAGGTCACCCAGTTGCTGCACAAGCACCGCATCGAGAAAGTGTTGGTGGTCAATGACAGCTTCGAGCTGCGGGGCATGATCACGGTAAAGGACATCCAGAAGGCGAAGGACTATCCCAACGCCTGCCGCGATGACGCTGAACGGCTGCGCGTCGGCGCGGCGGTGGGGACCGGCGGCGGCACCGAGGAACGGGTCGCCGCGCTGGTCGAGGCGGGGGTGGACGTGATCGTGGTCGACACCGCCCATGGCCACTCCCAGGGCGTGCTCGACCGGGTCGCCTGGGTCAAGAAGAACTTTCCCGAGGTACAGGTGATCGGCGGCAATATCGCCACCGCCGAGGCGGCGCTGGCGCTGAAGGATGCCGGCGCGGACGCGGTCAAGGTAGGCATAGGCCCGGGCTCCATCTGCACCACCCGCATCGTCTCCGGCGTCGGCGTACCCCAGATCAGCGCGGTCGCCAACGTCGCCAAGGCGCTGGAAGGGACCGGCATCCCGCTGATCGGCGACGGCGGACTGCGCTACTCCGGTGATGTCGCCAAGGTGATCGCCGCCGGGGCCTATTCGGTAATGATCGGCAGCATGTTCGCCGGTACCGACGAATCCCCAGGCGAGGTGGAGATCTTTCACGGACGCTCCTACAAGTCCTATCGCGGCATGGGCTCGCTGGGGGCCATGTCCGGCAGCCAGGGCTCCAGCGACCGCTACTTCCAGGAGAGTACCGAGGCGGAAAAACTGGTGCCCGAGGGCATTGAGGGCCGGGTGCCCTACAAGGGCAGCCTGCTCAACATCATCCACCAGCTGATGGGGGGGCTGCGCTCCAGCATGGGCTACACCGGCTGCGCCGACCTTGAACAGATGCGCACCAGGCCCGTCTTCGTGCGGGTTACCAACGCCGGGATGACCGAATCCCATGTGCATGACGTCACCATCACCAAGGAAGCGCCCAACTATCGCCGCGACTGAGCCAGCGGTTCCGCCGCCCATCCTGGGCGGCGAAATTTTTTCTTCAGCTGCCTTGACAGATATCCCCGTGCCGTCTAGAATGCGCAGCTCTTGAACGGGGCCATAGCTCAGCTGGGAGAGCGCAACACTGGCAGTGTTGAGGTCGGCGGTTCGATCCCGCCTGGCTCCACCAAACAGAATCGCGACCGATGGACGAAGGATCGGGGCGATATACCGAACGACGTCCCCTTCGTCTAGAGGCCTAGGACACCGCCCTTTCACGGCGGCGACAGGGGTTCGACTCCCCTAGGGGACGCCAATATCCAAAGCGGTTACGCCTAGTAACCGCTTTTTTTTTGCCGTCAATAGTACCCTGTTGTCCGGGACCATGCGCCACCACAAACTTGTCATGCCAGGCGATCTCAACCACTATGGTTACCTCTTTGGCGGCCATTTACTCAGCTGGGTTGACGAATTCTCCTGGGTCACGGCCACCCAGGAGTACCCCGGTCGCAAGTTCGTCACCATCGCCATGGACCGGGCGGTCTTCAAGAAGGGCGCGGACCTGGGCAATATCCTCATTTTCGACATTCGGGAATCGGAAAAGGGACGCACATCGATTCAGTACGAGGTGACGGTGTTTCGCGAGAATATCGAGACCGGAGACGAAGAGCGCATCTTCTCTACCCACATCCGTTTCGTGTGCGTGGATGGCGAGGGGCATAGCGCGCCGATCCATCCCCAGGCCGCCAGTTAAACGTCCGGAGAAACCATGATGACACCAAGACCCACTACGTTTTTGATCATCTCGTCGATCGCCCTGCTCGGTGGCTGCTCCGGAAGCGGCGAGGACGTGCGCGTCAGCCTGTGCAAGGCGATCGTCTCCGACCTGGAGGGGAACGGGACGCCACTGGAGTGGCAGAGCGTGGAGACCCACCATGGGCGCTTCAGCGATCTTGAGGTGCGCCTTAGCTATGTGGCTTCCGATCCCGCGCCCGTAGCCGCCTCCTGCACCTACGAGAAGGAGCATATCCCGGAGGAGAACGTAATGCATCAGGCGGACCCCCTCTCTACCTACCGCACCCGCCCCTCTGGCATATCCATGGCAGACGACGCCGTGACCGGGGCGCGGCTGCGGGACGCCATCAACAACACCATCAAGCGACGCGCCGATGAGTTCGCCGGCAAGGTCGCCGAGGAGACTCAGCAAGCGGTTGCCGCGGCAAGGGCGGGGGCGGAGAAGGCGCTGGACGGCGCGCGCGAAGGCGCTCAGAAGGCGCTGATGGGGCTTCATGACGCCCTGGAGCAGGATGACGGGGCAGGCAACGCAACCAACGGGCCTGCCGGCGACTAGGGCAGCACCCAGAGAAATCCTTCCCCATGATCTCTCCGTCTCGGTGAGAGATCCCATGAAACTTTTAGCGCGGATGTGCTAGGGTATTTCCGATTTCTGAGCCCGCTCCAACAAGCGCATGACCGCCTCTCGTGCATCGACACCGTTGTGGAGTACGTCGTATAGCTGCTCGGTGATCGGCATCTCCACGCCCAACGCCTGGCCGCGGCGGTAGAGCACCTCCGCGGTATCCAGCCCCTCCACCGCCTGGCCGATCTGCTGCCTTGCCTGCGCTATGCTCAGGCCGCGCGCCAGTGCCAGGCCCATGCGCCGGTTTCTCGACTGATTGTCGGTGCAGGTAAGTACCAGATCTCCCATCCCAGCCAGGCCCATGAAGGTCTCCCGCTGGGCGCCCAACGCCAGCCCGAGACGAATGATCTCCGCCAGTCCCCGGGTTATCAACGCGGCGCGGGCGTTGGCCCCGAACCCCAGGCCATCGGCGATGCCGGCGCCAATCGCCATGACGTTCTTCGCCGCGCCTCCCACCTGAACGCCGATCATGTCCGTCGAGGTATAGGCGCGAAAGACCTCGCAATGAAGGGTGGCCGCCAGTTTTTCGGCATACCCGGCATCGTTCGCCGCCACGGTAATCGCGGTAGGCATGCCTTGGGCAACCTCCATGGCGAAGGTCGGACCCGACAGCACCGCCAGTCCGCGATCCCCCAACCGCTTGCGCGCCACCTCTCCCAGCAGCGCCCCGTCGACCGGATTCAGCCCCTTTGTAGCCCAGGCCACCGGTCGATCCGGTGAAACAAGGTCCGCCACCTTGGCGAGGGTTTCGGAGAAGGCGACGCTCGGTACCACCACCAGGATATCCTCCGCCTCGCCAAGGGCGAACGCCAGGTCACTGGTGGGATACAGGGTTTCCGGAAAGGGAATCCCGGGCAGGAAGCGCCGATTCTCTCGCTCTTCCAGCAGCGCGGGAATCTCGCCGGGAAGCCCCCACAACAGGGTCTTCACGCCATTGCGGGATAGTACCAGGGCCAGCGCGGTCCCCCAGGATCCCGCGCCGAGCACCGCGATGGAGCGGGCGTCGCTCATCCCCGGATCGACTTAATGGGTCCCGCTCGGGGTCTCTCCGCCCAGTGCCGTCTGCTCTTTCTGCTGCTGCAAGTGGCGGGCGTAGATGGCGTCGAAGTTGACCGGAGTCAGCAGCAGTTGCGGGAAACTCCCTTTGGCTACGAGGTCGGAGACGACCTCGCGGGCATAGGGAAAGAGCAGATTGGGGCAATAGGCGCCGAGCATCGGGCCCATCTCTTCCTTGGGAAACCCCTTGACGCGAAAGATGCCGGCCTGCTTGACCTCGACCAGGAACGCCGTCTTCTCTTCCACCTTGCAGGTAACCGTGACATTGATGATCACCTCGAAGTGATCATTGGGCAGCGGATTGACCTCGCTGGTGATGTTCATGTTGTAGGCGGGCTTCCACTCCTCGCTGAACACCGTCGGCGAGTTCGGGGTTTCGAAGGAGATATCCTTGGTATAAATGCGCGACAGCGCGAATTCGCGACCGGGTTGCTGGGCGGCTTCTTGTTCAGTCATGACTCTCCGTTCCGTGTTCAGGAATATGCTTGGGAAATGGTTATGGATGTAACCGTTCACACCCCCTGCCGTTTTGAGCCCTCACCCCAGCCCTCTCCCGAGGGGAGAGGGAGTTTTCGGTAGGGAGTGTGAACGATTACTTGCGGGTTACCGGGAGATTCGCGCTACTCCAGGCGAGGATCCCCCCGCGCAGATTGTAGACCTTCTCGAATCCCGCCTTGCGCAGCTGCTTGCAGGCCATCGCCGACTGGGCGCCGGAGCGGCAACTGACGATGATCGGCCCCTGTTTGTGTTTTTCAAGCTGGGTCAACTGTTTCATCAACCCGTTCATGGGGTAGTTCTTGGCCCCCAGGATGTGCCCCTTGTTGAAATCCGCCATGGGGCGAACATCAACGACCATGGCGTCTTCCCGGTTGATCA
This sequence comes from Gammaproteobacteria bacterium, assembly GCA_011390365.1. Taxonomy (GTDB): domain Bacteria; phylum Pseudomonadota; class Gammaproteobacteria; order Chromatiales; family Chromatiaceae; genus SLIM01. The sequence goes on along the minus strand of JAABSM010000002.1, from coordinate 73,856 downwards.
TCTCCGTCGCCTGCTGCGGGGAGAGGTTACCACTCCCCCCCATGTCCGAATAGAGATTATGGGCCAGCATCGCGCCAACGACAAGAAACCCGACTACCAGAAACAGATGATTGCCGATGAATTCGATCAATTGTGCCATGGATACCTTAACCGTTTGACCGCCTTTCTGGCCCGCGGTGCGCCGCACAGGGAAAGCGGTGAGAAGAATGACATTCGCGGAGATCGGGCGATGATCAACCGCCGTGCTGACAGAAGACCTGCTTCATCATCACGATCAACTGCAGGGTCCTGGAATCGCTGACCCGGTAATAGACGCGGTTGGCATCCTTACGCGATGCGAGTATACCCTTGTCGCGCAGAATGGCCAGATGCTGAGAGATATTGCTCTGAGAGGTCCCCACGTTATCGACGATATCCTGTACGCTGACTTCGTTGTCGCCGAGGGTACAGAGTATCTTCAGACGCAGCGGGTGCGACATCGCCTTCAGGGAGCGGGAGGCGCGCTCCACATCTTCGTCGCCCTCCAGCAAGGGCCCCATCTCGCTGCTATATTCGTTTTCCATGGATCACGCCGCCGCCTCTATCACTGTTGGAGAAGAACCCGAGAAGATGTCGTTGTGGTGCGCCGTCCGCGATCGAGGAGAGCGCATCGGACCCTTCCATGACGGTGCTGTTCAGTTTATCGAGCAGGAGCCGCCGCCATTCTCGTAATCCGCCGGCGTCGCCTCTCTGACGTCCTTGATCTCCACCCGGATCCTGAGCGTTTTGCCCGCCAGCGGGTGATTACCGTCCACGGTCAGCTTGCCGTTCTCGATCTTCTTGACGAAGAAGTTCCTCACATCCCCGTCATCACTCTGCATCTGCACCTCGGCGCCAATCTGGCGGAACTGCGGTGGGACGTTGTCGATATCGTCGGTAAAGGTGAGCGAGGGGTCGTGGGGGCCAAAACCGTCCTCCGGCGGTACGATGACCTCCACCACATCGCCCGCCTTCTTGCCTCTGACGGCACGATCCATGCTGCCGATCAATTCCTGATCACCACCATAGATGTAATTCACCGGGATGTCATTCTGCTCAAGTATATCCCCCTCGGTATCGGCGATGCGATAGGTGAGAGAGACGAACTTGCCGGGTTGGATCGTTTGTTCAGTCATCGTGCTCCTGAATGGGAATACGCGCCGCGATCAACGGGAACCGCGCAGCTTGCGCAGGCGTTCGATGGCCCGCAGCTGCGCCGCGGTCTCGGCCAGCTCCGCCTGGGCGCGGGCCAACTCCATGTCGGCGGCGCGTCCGGCCAGTGCATCCTCAGCACGGCGCTTCGCCTCCATCACCGCGGCCTCGTCCAGATCGGCGGCGCGAATCGCCGTATCCGCCAGCACGGTGATGCGGTGGGGCTGAACCTCCAGCACACCACCATTGACGTAGAAGTGCTGCTGTTCCTTGCCGCTGCCAGGATCAACACGCACCTCGCCCGGCTTCAGACGGGTTATCATCGGCGCGTGACGGGGGGCGATACCGACCTCACCCATCTCGGCATGGGCATATACCATTTCGGCCTGCCCGGAGTGGATCTCGCCTTCCGCGCTGACGATATCGACATGTATGGTCATTGCCATGATCTTTCTCCAGCCTTATCAGGCGTTGCCCTTTTTGACCGCTTCCTCGATGGGACCGACCATGTAGAAGGCCTGCTCCGGCAGGTGGTCGTACTCGCCGTCGGCGATCGCCTTGAAGCCCTTGATGGTCTCCTTGAGGGAGACGTACTTGCCGGCGGCGCCGGTGAATACCTCCGCCACGAAGAAGGGCTGGGAGAGAAAGCGTTGCATCTTGCGCGCCCGGGATACGGTGAGCTTGTCCTCTTCGGAGAGCTCGTCCATGCCCAGAATGGCGATGATGTCCTTGAGTTCCTTGTAACGTTGCAGGGTGCCTTGCACCGCACGCGCGGTCTCGTAGTGCTCCTGTCCGACCACGTTGGGATCGAGGATACGCGAGGTGGAGTCCAGCGGATCCACCGCCGGGTAGATACCCAGCTCGGCGATCTGACGGGACAGCACCAGGGTCGCGTCCAGGTGGGCGAAGGTGGTGGCCGGCGAGGGGTCGGTCAAGTCGTCCGCCGGTACGTAGACCGCCTGGAAGGAAGTAATGGAACCGGTCTTGGTGGAGGTGATGCGCTCCTGGAGTACGCCCATCTCTTCCGCCAGGGTCGGCTGATAGCCCACCGCGGAGGGCATCCGCCCGAGCAGCGCCGAGACCTCGGTACCCGCCAGAGTGTAGCGGTAAATGTTGTCGACGAACAGCAGCACGTCGCGGCCCTCGTCACGGAAGTACTCGGCCATGGTGAGGCCGGTCAGGGCGACGCGCAGACGGTTGCCGGGGGGCTCGTTCATCTGACCGTAGACCAGCGCCACCTTGTCGAGCACGCCGCCTTCCTGCATCTCGTGATAGAAGTCGTTACCCTCGCGGGTCCGCTCGCCGACGCCGGCAAACACGGAGAAGCCGGAGTGCTCGACCGCGATGTTGCGGATCAGCTCCATCAGGGTCACGGTCTTGCCCACGCCGGCGCCGCCGAACAGGCCGACCTTGCCGCCCTTCTGGATCGGCATGATCAGGTCGATGACCTTGATGCCGGTCTCCAGGATCTCCAGGCTGCTGGCCTGATCCTCGTACTTGGGCGGCAGCCGGTGAATCGGCATCGAGTTCTCGGCCTCCACCGGACCCGCCTCGTCCACCGGCCGACCCAGCACATCCATGACGCGCCCCAGGGTGGCCTTGCCCACCGGCACGGTGATGGGTGCGCCGCTGTTGGCGACCGCCAGACCGCGTTTAAGGCCGTCGGTAGAACCCATCGCGATGCCGCGCACGACACCGTCGCCGAGTTGTTGCTGCACCTCAAGGGTCAGTCCGACCTCGTCGATTACCAATGCGTCATAGATCTTTGGCATCTCTCCCTTGGGAAATTGCACGTCCACGACGGCCCCGATGATTTCTACCACTTTACCCGAACTCATGTTAAGTCCCCGTTCCGCCCGTTGGCGGCTCTCAGTAAATTACAAAAAATTCTGTGTACGTCGGCCTGAGCAGGTTACCCGCTCACTGCGGCCGCGCCGCCCACGATCTCCGAGATCTCCTGGGTGATCGCCGCCTGGCGCGCCTTGTTGTAAACCAGTTGCAGTTCATCGATGAGGCTGCCGGCGTTGTCGGAGGCGGACTTCATGGCGACCATTCTGGCGGACTGTTCGCAGGCGCCGTTCTCGACCACCGCCTGATAGACCTGGGATTCGACATGGCGGATCAACAGGTGATCCAGCACCGCCTTGGAATCCGGCTCATAGATATAGTCCCAGTGGTGTTCGAGGTCCTTGGATGGCTCCGGCGCGTGGATCGGCAGTAGCTGCTCGACCACCGGCTGCTGGGTCATGGTGTTGACGAAGCGGTTGTAGGCCACGTAGACCCGATCCACTTCGCCCTTGTCATAGGCCTCGATCATCGCCTTGACGGTGCCGATCAACTGCTCCATGTGCGGCGCATCCCCCATGTGGGTCACCTGCGCCAACACCTTGCCGCCAACCCGCCGGAAAAATCCCAGCGCCTTGTTGCCGATGGTACAGAACTCGGCCTCTATCCCGCGGTCCTGCTTCTCCTTCAAATCCCTTACGAGCTTGCGAAACAGGTTGTTGTTCAACCCGCCGCACAACCCCCGATCCGAGGAGATGATGATGTAACCCGCCCGCTTCTCTTCCCGCTCGGCGGTCATGAAGCTGTGCCGGTACTCGGCATTCGCCTGGGCGAGGTGCGCGATCACGGTGCGCATCTTCTCGGCATAGGGGCGAGAAGACGCCATGCGATCCTGCGCCTTGCGCATCTTGCTCGCGGCGACCATCTCCATCGCGCGGGTGATCTTCTGCGTATTCTTGATGCTTCCGATCTTGGTGCGGATCTCTTTTGCGCCTGCCATATCAGCCTCTGTCTCTAGCGTCGGTTACCAGGAGTGGTTGGCCTTGAACGCCTTGAGCGCTTCATGTAAGGCGTTTTCGATCTCAGCGTTATAGTTGCCAGTGTCGTTGATCTTGTCCATCAGATCGCCATGACTGCTCTTCATGTAACCCTTCAAGGCATTTTCGAAATCAACGATCTTCTTGGCATCGACGTCATCGAGATAACCTTCGTTGGCGGCGAACAGGGAGACGGCGAGCTGGGCCACGCTCATGGGGGCGTACTGGGCCTGTTTCATCAGCTCGGTAACGCGCTCACCCCGTTCCAGCTGCTTGCGGGTCCCCTCATCGAGGTCCGAGGCAAACTGGGAGAAGGCCGCCAGCTCGCGGTACTGGGCCAGCGCCAGACGCACGCCGCCACCGAGCTTCTTGATGATCTTGGTCTGCGCCGCGCCACCCACCCGGGATACCGACAGACCGGCGTTGATGGCGGGGCGGATACCGGCGTTGAACAGGTCCGATTCCAGAAAGATCTGGCCATCGGTAATGGAGATCACGTTGGTGGGGACGAAGGCGGAAACGTCGCCGGCCTGGGTCTCGATCACCGGCAGCGCGGTGAGAGAGCCGGTCCGGCCCTTGACCTTGCCGCCGGTCATCCTCTCCACGTACTTGACGTTAACGCGCGCGGCGCGTTCGAGCAGGCGGGAGTGGAGGTAGAAGACGTCACCCGGATAGGCCTCGCGCCCGGGGGGACGACGCAGCAGCAGGGAGACCTGACGATAGGCCCAGGCCTGCTTGGTGAGATCGTCGTAGATGATCAGCGCATCTTCGCCCTTGTCGCGGAAGTACTCGCCCATGGAGCAACCGGAGTAGGGGGCGATGAACTGCAACGCGGCGGAGTCGGAGGCGCCGGCGGCGACCACGATGGTGTGGTCCATGGCGCCGTGCTCTTCGAGCTTGCGCACCAGCGCGGCGATGGAGGAGTTCTTCTGGCCGACGGCGACGTAGATGCATTTGACGCCGGTACCCTTCTGATTGATGATCGCGTCGATGGCGATGGCGGTCTTGCCGGTCTGGCGGTCGCCGATGATCAGCTCGCGCTGGCCGCGACCGATCGGCACCATGGCGTCGATGGACTTGAGGCCGGTCTGCACCGGCTGATCCACCGATTTACGCTCGATAACCCCCGGCGCGACCTTTTCGATCGGCGAGTATTCGGACGCCTCGATCGGGCCCTTGCCGTCGATGGGGCGGCCCAGCGGGTCGACCACCCGGCCCAGCAACCCCTCACCCACCGGCACCTCCAGCACCTTGCCGGTGCACTTCACCGAATCGCCCTCGGAGAGATGCTTGTAGTCGCCAAGCACCACCGCGCCGACCGAGTCGCGCTCCAGGTTGAGGGCCAGACCCTGGGTTCCGCCAGGGAATTCCAGCATCTCGTAGGACATGACGTCTGCGAGGCCGTGAATACGCACGATGCCGTCAGTCAGACTGACGATGGTGCCTTCGGTATGGGCCTCGGTCTTAAGATCGTAGTTTTCGATCTTCTTCTTGATCAGCTCGCTGATTTCAGATGGATTGAGTTGCATGATGGCTTCTCGTTCAGATTCCAAATTCGGTGGCCAGTTGCCTGAGTCTGCCCTGGATCGAACCGTCGATCACCAAGTCTCCGGCACGGATACGTACCCCGCCAATCAGCGAGGGGTCTTTTTCGGTGGCTATCTCCACCTCTTTGCCCAGGCGCGCCTTGAGGGCGGCGGCGATGGCGGTCTTTTCGGCGGCGTGGACCACATAGGCCGAGGTCACGGTAACCTGTATGGTTCCCTCCGCCGCCTGCTTGAGCGCCTCATACTGCCCGCGAATCGTCGGCAGGTTGGCCAGACGACCGTTGGCGATCAACAGCCGAACCAGATTAGCGGCCTCGACCGGCACCTGATCCGCGCAAATCTCCAGCAGCAGCTTTTCAAGCTGGTCCGCGCCGACCCTCGGATCAACGATCATCGCCTCAATGCTCGGCTCCGCCAACACCGCGGCGACAAACTCCAGCGCATCGGACCAGGCGGCGAAGCTGTCGCTCTCCTGGGCCGCGCGAAAGATCGCTTCGGCGTACGGGCGGGCAATAGTGCTCTCTTCTAGCGCCATGGTCTAGATCTCTTTGGCCAGTTGCTCGACGATACCCTTGTGCGCATCGGCATTGATCTCCTTGCGCAGGATCTTCTCGGCGCCAGCGATCGCCAGTTCGCCGATTCGGCTACGCAGCTCCTCACGGGCGCGATTGCTCTCCTGCTCAATCTCCGCTTTCGCGGCGGTCAGCATACGCTCGCCCTCGCTGCGCGCATCGTCCTTGGCCTCCTCGACGATCTCCGAGGCCCGCTTCTGCGCCTGGGCGATGATCTCGGCCGCCTGACCCTTGGCCTCTTTCAGGAACTCCTTGGAGCGCTCCTGGGCCAACTGTTGCTCGTGCTGTCCCCGCTCCGCCGCGGCGAGACCATCCGCGATCTCCTTGCGACGAGCCTCCAGCGCGCTCATGATCGGGGTCCAGACATACTTCATCGTGAACCACACGAACCCGACGAAGGCAAGCAACTGTCCGATCAACGTAACATTGATATTCATTCCGGAAGTACCCCGCTGTTAGTCGCGTTTAAGTGGAAAGAGATCAACCTAATCCCGCTTAAGCAACGGCGAACAGCACGTACATCGCAAGACCGACGGCGATCATCGGTACCGCGTCTACCAGACCCATGACAATGAAAAACTGGGTACGCAGCATCGGCACCAACTCCGGCTGGCGGGCCGCACCCTCCAGAAACCGACTGCCAAGGATGCCGATGCCCAGCGCGGCGCCTACCGCGCCAAGACCGATCATGATTGCGCCGGCGATGTATACAAAGGCTTGTGCTTCGCTCATTTTGAGTCTCCCGTAGAGATGTTACTGACTAAGTTGATAGAAATGGCTAAAGTTAATCCGCGCCGCTCAATGTTCATTGTGCGCCATGTCGAGATAGACAATGGTCAGGGTCATGAAGATGAAGGCTTGCAAGGTAATGATCACGATATGGAAAATCGCCCAGCCCAGCTGCAACACGCCGCCGAACAGGCCCAATACCAGCCCTGCATTGTACAGGATCGCGATAAGAATGAAGATCATTTCACCCGCATACATGTTACCGAACAGACGCAGCGCGAGCGAGAGCGGCTTGGCCACGAGACTGACGAACTCCAGAAGGAAGTTGACCGGGATGAAGATCGCCTGCACCACCGTGTTCTTGGCGCTGAAGGGTTGCAGGGTCAACTCCCCAACAAAGCCACCGAGGCCTTTGATCTTTATGCTATAGAAGAGGATTAACACGAACACCCCGATCGCCATGCCAAAGGTGGCGTTGGGATCGGTGGTCGGCACCACCTTCATGAAGTGGGCGATGCCCAAGCCGTGCTCGCCGAGCACATAGGGGATCAGGTCCACCGGCACCAGGTCCATCAAGTTCTGCAGGAAGATCCACACGAAGATGGTCAGGGCCAGCGGGGCGACCAGGGGATTGCGACCAGTGAAGGATCCGCGCACGCTCTCGTCGATGAATTCGACCAGCCACTCGACGAAGTTCTGCAGGCCGCCGGGTATGCCCGCGACCGCGCGATCGGCGGCCTTCTTGAAGAAATAGAGGAAAAACACGCCCAAGGCGATGGACCAGAACATGGTATCCACATGGATGGCCCAGAACCCCATCTCCTTCGCCTCCGCGGCGCTGTGAGCGAACCCCCAGCCGGTTTCCGGCGATTTGCCGAAGGTGAGGTTGGTAAGGTGATGCTTGATATATTCGCTCGATGTGAGGGTATCGCCAGCCATTTGCTATTCCCGATTACCTACAAGGTTTTGCCAGATTTGTGTGCCGCCAACGGTGACGCCAGATAGACGATGAAAAAGACGCCTAACAGGGTCGCCGGATGTATGGGGCGCAGCCATGCGAAGACCACGCCGAATAACATGCCCGCGAGGATCAGTTTGTAAAACTGGGCGCGATACAGCGCGCCGGTCAGCCGCCCCGGCTGGTCCGCGCGGTAGGTCGTGAAGACCTTGCTGGCGAACAGCCCGCTGATGGCCAAGGCGATGATGCCGCCGCTCAACGCAGACCAGCCATGCACGCTCCCGAACAGCGAAGCGACCAAGGCCGCCAGCAGCGCGACCGCCGCCTGTACCGCGAGAACGCGGCGCCATGCGCGCCCGACGTTGCGCTTCATGCCCGCCTCCGGGCATGTGGGCCCCGGCGCTGCATGTCGACGGGCGGGGAGTATAAGATAATCCTCATATAAGGTCAAACGATGGATTGATAAAAAAAATCCCGACCCCACTACTGCGGGATTGCGGTTTGTCATTCCGGGCGGTCAAGACCCGGGGCCGCCGCCGTGGGAAACGGCATCCCGCGGCGGCGTAAGTCCCCGCGACATCAAAAATTCGCGCGCCGCTCACTGCCCCGAAAAAGGGTCCGAATGCGCGCCGCGTTGGCGATCACCGCCAGCGAACTGATGGGCATCGAAACCGCCGCCACCAGCGGCGTGATCAGGGCCATCATCGCCAGCGGCACCATGATCAGGTTATAGGTGATGGAGATGCCGATGTTCTGGCGAATGGTGCGCAGGGTCCTTGCCGACAGGGCGATGCCCAAATGGACCTTTTCCAGTTCGCCGGACATCAGCACCACATCGGCGCTGGCGATCGAGACATCGGTACCACCGCCCATGGCGATGCCGACGTCGGCGCGCACCAGCGCCGGCGCGTCATTGACGCCGTCGCCTACCATCGCCACCTTGCACCCGCCCGCTTGCAGCTCGCCGATGACCCGATCCTTCTCCTCCGGCAGCACCTCGGCGATCACCTCCATGCCGCCAAGGCGTTCGGCGATCGCTTCGGCCACCGCGCGGCGGTCGCCGCTCAACAGGGTCAGGCGCATGCCCCGCGCCCTGAGCCGTTCAAGCAGCTCGGGGGCGCCGTCGCGAATGCGGTCCTCGACGCCGACCAGCGCCACCACCCGCCCCTCGCTGGCGCAGAACAGGGGCGTGACGCCCTTGCGCGAGAGGGCCTCGCCCTCGTCCATCAGGGCCTCGCTGGCGGGGTACCCCAGCTGTTCCATCCAGGCCGCGGTGCCGACGGCGATCTCGCGTCCGCCGACACGCCCGAACACGCCAAACCCGGGCCGGTATTCGAAGGCCTCGATCCGCTGCCGCGGCCTTGACCAGCCGCGCTGGTCGGCGAATTCTACCAAAGCACGGCCGATGGGGTGCTCGGAATAGCGCTCCAGGGCGATGGCGTCCGCCAGCAGCGCCGAGATGCGTGGGTCGTCGCCCCCCTCTCCGCCACGCCAGTCGACGCCGTCGCCCCGGATCACCGTCGGCGTCATCTTCCCTTCGGTGAGGGTGCCGGTCTTGTCGAACACCACATGGCCGATATCCGAGAGGGTCTCCAGCACCGCGCCGTTCTTGACCAGCACGCCGTACCTGGCGCCAAGCCCCGAGGCCACCGCGATCGACATGGGGGTGGCCATGCCGAAGGCGCAGGGACAGGTGATGATGAGTACCGCGGTGGCCGCCATCAGCGCCTTGGCGAAATCCTCCTGCATCCACCAGATGAAGGTCAGGATGGCGAGCAGGATGGTAATGGAGACGAACCAGGGCACGATGCGATCGGCGATGCACTGGATCGGCGCCTTGCTGGCCTGGGCATCCTCCACCAGTCGGATGATGCGCCCGAGGGCGCTCTCCTTGAGGACGCCGGTCACCTCGATGCGCAACATGCCGTGGCTGTTCATGGTGCCCGCGGCGACGCTATCGCCCGGGGCCTTCACCACCGGCCGGGACTCGCCGGTCAGCATCGCCTCGTTGACCTCGCCGCCGCCCTGCAGGATCACGCCGTCCACCGGGATCCGCTCGCCGGGCCTTACCAGCACCTGCTCGCCCTTCTTGATCGAGCGTATCGGCGCCACCTTTTCGGTATCGCCCTCGACCCGGGTCGCCACCTTGGGCTGAAGATCGAGCAGGCGCTGGGTGGAGGCGACCGCCTGGCGCTTGGAGATCGCCTCCAGATAGCGCCCGACCAGGATCACGAAGAGAAAGTTGACCACCGTATCCCAGTAGACCTCCCCGACGCCGGTGACGGTGACGTACAGGGAGTACAAATAGGTTATGGAGGCGCCGATGGCGATGGGCAGATCCATGCCTGGGCGCATGTTGCGCAGCCCCGACCAGGCCCCGCGGTAGAAGGGCGCGCCGGAGTAGATCAGGGTCGGCGTCGCCAGGGCGAAGCCGATCCAGTGAAACAGGTTGCGATATTCGCCCTCATTGGCGCCGGTATAGAGGGCGATGGAGATCCACAGCAGGTTCATCATGGCGAAGGCGGCGAAGCCCATGCGGTAGAGCAGCTCCCGGTTGGCCCGCTGCATCACCCCCTCCGCCGACTCCGGATCGAACGGCACCGCCTTGTAACCCACCGAGCCGACCCGGGCGATGATCCGCGACAGCGAGACCCGCCCGTTATCCCACTTGACCAATAGTTTCTTGCCGGTCAGATTGACCCGCGCCTCGATGACCCCCGGCAGCCCGCGCAGGGCGTTCTCGATCAACCATACGCAGGCGGCGCAGTGGATCCCCTCCACCAGCAGGTGGACCTCGCGCTCGTCGCCGAGACTGGCGACGAACTCTTCCTGGACTTCGTCCATGTCGTAGAGTTCGAGGCCGCTCGGCAGGTCCGGCGGTGGGGCGAGCAGGGTTCCGTCCGGGGTGCGCTGGTAGAACCCCTCGAGACCGGCGGCGTGGATCGCCTCGCACACCGAGCGACAGCCGATGCAGCAGAAGGTCCGCTCGGCGCCATCGACCTCGGCACGGACCTCGCCGTCCTCCTCGACCTTCAGACCACAGTGAAAACACTCAACGTCCATGCAACTCCATACCCTTCTCGGCTGTTGTCCCGGATGGGGGGCGGATTATACCAAGCTCCAAAGGAAGCGCTGGCTTCTTTTCGTCAAAACTTGTATCTTTGGGCATGATACATGGGTAGCGAATCTACCCGGGAACTCCCATTCTACCCGGTAATTTAGCCATGACCTATCGCACGCCACTCCCCGGACAGCTGCTGCTGATGCTGTGCCTCGTGCTACTGCCGCTGGATGCGACGTTTTCCGAACAGCGCTTCATCGCCCTTGGTACGGCGTCCAAATCCGGGGTCTACTATCCCGTCGGCAAGGAGGTCTGCCGTCTGGTCAATGTCGGACGTCTGGAACATGGGGTGCGCTGCGTGGCCTTCGAAACCGGCGGATCGGTATACAACCTCTACGCCGTCGCCTCGGGGGACATGGATGTGGCGATCACCCGCATCGATCTCGCCTGGGACGCCTACACCACATTCGACAGTTTCGCCGGCCTGCCCGAAGGGCGCAAGCTGCGCTCGGTCATCTCTCTCTACAACATGCCCGTCGGCATACTGGTCCACAAGGATTCCGGCATCAAATCGTTCAATGACTTTCCCGGCAAGAGCATCAATATCGGCAACCTCGGATCCGGTCGCCGCGACATCGCCACCAGGATGTTCGAGATCATGGGCTGGACCAAGGATCGCTTCAGGGCCGTTCACGAGTACCAGACAACAGACATGGAAAATGAATTCTGCGAAGGGCGGCTGGACATCATCATCGGCGCATTCGCCGTTCCCGCCGCCTTCTACGACCGCCTGACCAGCGACTGCGACGCGGTCTTCATCCCGGTACCCGATGATGTCATCAAGGAAACCATCCGTCAGGCTCCGGCCTTCGAAGAAGGGGTCATACCCGGCGGCATCTACGCCGCCAACCCCGAGGACGTGCCGACCATTCAGATCAATACCCTGCTGGTGAGTTCCACGGACACCAACGACAACGTGATCGAGCAGTTGTTGACCTCCCTGTTCGACCACATCGAGACCTTTCGCGCGTCCCACCCCGCATTGACCAATGTTGGCATTAAAAACGTCCACCAGGCGGGTAAAAGCCTCCCTCACCACCCCGGCGTGGTCAAGTTCCTTCAGAGCCGCGGCCTGGCGACACCGACCGAGAATCCCTGATCCCATTTCGTCGTCTTACCGTGAACACCAGTTAACCGAGCATGCCCACAAGATTCACCATCAATCCCCCGCGCCGTCACCGACCCATGTCGGCGATTCGGCGTGTCGCCCTGAGCGCGATCGCCGCCGGCGTCATTGGAGGATGCTCCAATCTCTCCGAAAACGCGCCGTCCATGGGCCAGATCGAGCAGGAGCAAATGCTCACCCGCTACGATACCCTGCAAGGCCTCGAACAGGAGATCCCGAAGGACAAGATCTCCAACCTGCCGCGCCGGGTTGCGGCGGAGGGCATCAAGCGGCTTGGCGAGGGTGATCTGGACAGCGCTTCCCTGTTCTTCAACCGCGCCCTGAAGCTGAGCCCCTCGGACGCCAACATTCAGCTGCTCAATGGCCTGACCTATCACATCCAGGGCGTACGAGACGACAGCTCGAAGCTCGATCTCGCCGAGGAGGGCTACAAGCTTGCGATTCAGTTCGACCCCTCCAACTGGATCGCCCACTACCAGCTCGGCCTGCTGTACATGGATCGAAAGCAGTTCGCCTCGGCCCAGGAGCGTTTCGCCGAATCCCTGCTCTACCGTTCCGACAGCCCCGAACTTCTCTACAACATGGTTTGCGCCTCCTACTACAACCATGACCCGGCCACCGCCGCCGCGACCCTGGGGCAGCTGGAGCGCCTTGAACCCGATTCCCCGCGCACCTTGCGCGCGGGGGCGATGGTCGCCGCGGCCCTCGGCAGGGAGGGCGACGCGATCCAGTATTACAACCGTTACAGCGACCTGGAGCAGGATCGGGAGAGTATCGCCGCGCTATACCGTCGCCTGCGCGATTGGGACGGATATCACCAGGCCAACCAGTCCGCCCGTGCCGACTCCGCCAGCCCTGGCCGCCTGATCCAGGTTGCCAACAACAAGGAAGCCAAGAAAAAGGACGACGACAAGGATGATGTCGCCGCCCGTGCCGATACCAAGGCAAGCGACGATTCGGCGACCGGGGAAGCGTCCGACATGGTGATCGTCGATGTGGTCATAGTCCGCAGTGAAGAGAAAACCCGCACCCGCAAGGGCGTCAACCTGCTGAACGGCCTCTCCGTTCAATTCGGCGCCAGAAACAGCAGTGACAAGGATACCCTGCAACCTGGCTGGCAACGCACCTACAGCGTCGATGATGACGCGGTAGGCACCACCATCACCCGCGCCATCAACCTTCCCGCGTTGACCTACTCGTTGAACATCGCCAACTCCACCAATGAGCGTAACGAGGTGCTGGCGCGACCGACCCTGGTGGCCCAGGACGGACTGAAGTCCCGCTTCTTCTCCGGCATCAACATCCGCGCCGCCGCGGTCGGCGACGGCGACAGCAAGAGCTCGCTATCGATTCAGGACGATATCGGCGTGACCCTGGAGGTGACCCCCAAGGTGGTCGACGACGAGCGGGTACAGATCTTCGTCACCGCGTCCCGGACCTTCCTGCGCACCCCGAGTGACGACGTGGACTTTCAGTATCGCATCGAGACCTCCAAGACGGACGTGGAGGCCAACGTCCAGATGCGCTTTGGTGAGACCCTGATCCTGAGCGGCCTGAGCGAGAAGGAGACGGAAAACATCCGCGACGGCGTCCCCGGCCTGCAAGATATCCCCATCGTGCAGTATCTTTTCGCCGAAAAGAGTACCCTCGATTTCCAGAAGTCGGTGTTGATCCTGCTAACGCCGCGCAAACCGGCCTATGTCTACCAGGATACCGCCAGCCTGCCGCCGGAGCGCCGTTCCCAGGTCCTCAGTGAACTCCAGGCGCGCTTCTCGGACTGGTTCAAACCCTACCCCAACTGGGCTTCGGTCTTCCATCACCTGCAATCCAATGTCCTGTACCGGGAATTCCGCACCGGTGATGTTACCCTGGAGCGTTGGGAGAGCCAGGGACATCTGCGCAACCGCTTGAATTCCATCCTCGATTTCATCTACTTCTGAGAGCCAGAGCAACCGAGCCACTGAAAATGAATCCGGATCTTCGTCATCTTTCGCTTGCGGCATATCTGCTTCTCCTTGTCGCCCCGTTCCATGCGACCCAAGCGGAGGAGGAGCGCTATGAATGCCCGATGTGCAACCTGCGCTATCAGAGCTTTGAGGGACGGAACCTCTACAGCGCCGATTTCAGCGGGGCCTATCTGTTCGACTCCGACTTCAAACGCGCCCGCCTCAATGGCGCCGACTTCGAGAGCGCGGTACTGATCTTCGTCGATTTCGCCCGCGCCGACCTGACCGACGCCAACCTGGACAAGACCAATATCGCCGAGGCCAATCTCTACGCCGCCACCCTTCGGGGCGCTTCCATGCATGCCTGCAACCTGACCAACTCCAACCTCGAGGCCGCGGAACTGAGTTATGCCCGCCTCACCACCGCCAACCTGACCAACGCCCAGCTCCCCAAGGTCTTCGCCAGTTTCGCCAATATGCGCAGCAGCGACATGACCAACGCCAAGCTGACCGAAGCGGATCTGCGCAGCGCCGATCTGTCGGGGGCCAAGCTGGTAGGGGCCGATCTGCGGGAGGCGAGCCTGATGATGACCAACCTCTCCAATGCCAACCTGGAAGGGGCCAACTTGAGCCACGCCAACATCAGCTACACCAACCTGCGCAACACCAACCTGCGCGGCGCCAACCTAACCGGGGCGATCATCAATGGCGCGGACCTGCGCGGCGCGGATCTGACCAACGCCGACCTCAGCGACGCTTCCGTCAGCAGCGTCCTCAAACTGCACACCAATTTCTGCAACGCCAGGATGCACGATGGCTCCATCGGACCCTGCAAGTAGTACGACCGCGCGCAAATATCGGAAACACCCCCGCAGGCGCAATCCGCCCGCAGGCTCGACCTCCGATGTTTCCGTTCCTTTGGCGCAGCTGTAGTAGCGGGGAACCCCGTGCGCTTGCCACGCCTCTACCACGCCGGTCCCCTCGCTCAGGGACGGGAGTTGACGCTTGCGGATGACGCCTTCACCCATGCCATTCGGGTGTTGCGCCTGAAAGAGCAGGCCCCGCTGATACTGTTCAACGGCGATGGCCGGGACTATCGCTGCCAGATTGTTCGCCTCGCCCGCCGCACGGCTTGGGTCAGGGTGGAAGAGGAGCGGGAGAACCACGCCGAAGGACCGCTGGAGATCCATCTCGGGCTGGGGATCTCCAAGGGTTCGCGCATGGACCAGGCGATTCAGAAGGCGATCGAACTCGGCGTTACCCGCATAACCCCCCTCTTCTGCGAGCGCAGCGTCGTGCGCCTGAACCCGGATTCCATGGCGCGCAAACGGGAGCATTGGCAAGGGGTTGCCATCTCCGCCTGCGAACAGTGCGGTCGCGCCATGGTTCCCGCGGTGAAGCCTCCGCGCGCGCTCGCCGACTGGAGCGGGACGGCCTGGGAGGATCGCCTCAAACTGCTGCCGGACCCCCTCGCGACGATGGGCCTCAAGGCGCTTGCGCCCTGTAATCGGATTATCCTGTTGACCGGGCCGGAAGGGGGGCTCGGTGATGGCGAGAAACAGGATGCGCTGGCGGCGGGGTTCACGGCGGTGCGGCTTGGCGGCCGGGTGCTGCGCACCGAGACCGCCCCGCTGGCGGTAATCGCGGCACTTCAGACCCTGTGGGGAGACATGGGGTAGATCTCAGCAAGATGAATCAGGCCGTAACCGTTGATACTCCGCCCGTTCTCAGCCCTCACCCCGCCCCTCTCCCGGTGGATGGCCGTGTCATCACACGCCCATGATGGAAGGGCGTTTTTCGGAGGGGGTATGAGCGGTCAGATCAGGGCAACTCCTGATTCACCATCTCTTCGATGGCGTCAAGATCCGGCAGTATGACCTCCTCGCCATTGAGGCGCATCCGCCCCAGGATGCGCTTGTCCGACTCGCCACTCTCCCGCACGGGTTCTATCATACTGTGGTGGGCTCGAATCAGATGCGGGATATCACTGAGGACAATCCCCAGATAGGGGCGCTTGGGGTTACCGTTGAGGGTATTGCACACCGCCACCATCAAACGTTTACCCTCGCCGCTGAAGCGCTTGCCGAGCATCCGTTCGAAGGCAATGAGGGGGATGATCTGCTGACGCCAGATCTGGGTACCCAGAAGCCAGCTGTTGTCGGCGCCGGGAACCTTCTCCGAGTTCTCGTCGTAGGCGACGACCTCGGAGACCGCGGCGTTAGGCAGCATCAAGGTCATCCCCTGCAACGGCATCAATACGCTGCGTACGACAATATGCTGTACATCGGGTCGATTACCGCTCACGCCTGAACCTCCACATCGGCGGTCAGCTCCTGAATGGTCTCCAGCAGCTCCGTCTCCTGGTAGGGCTTGCCGAGATAACGCTCGACGCCCAGCTCCTTGGCCACGTTACGGTGTTTCTCGCCGGTGCGGGAGGTGATCATGATCAACGGGATATCCTTGAGCTCATGCGAGTGCTTGATATGACGGGCCAGCTCGTAACCGTCCATGCGCGGCATCTCGATATCCAGCAGCATGATATCGGGGCGGATCTCCTGCAATTGGGCGACCGCGTCGACACCATCCTTGGCGGTAACCACCTCCATGTTATGACGGGTGAGGAAACGGGTCGTTACCTTGCGAACGGTAATGGAGTCATCCACCACCATCACCAGCAGCTTCTGGCGCGCCGGCTTCTTCTCTTCCACCGGCTGCGCGGGGGCCGCCTCCTCCGTGGTCACCACGGTCTTCGCCGCATCCATGCGCACCACCGCCGGGGCATCCAGGATCAGCGCCACCTGGCCATCGGCAAGGATGGTGCCGCCGGATAGCCAACGCAACCCGTTGAGCTGCTGGCCGAGGGGTTTCACCACCACCTCACGGTTACCCAGCAGCTCATCCACCTGGAGCCCGACCCGGTGTTCACCGGCTTTCACCAGCAGCACCGGAAACCAGCGCTGCTGTTCCGGAAGTTGCATGGCGGCTGTGCCCAGCAATCCGCCCAGGTATCGCAGCAGGTAGGTATTGCCCGCATACTCGAACCCCTCCTTGCGGCCTTCGTAGCAGGCCACCAGATCTTCCCGGGAGATCCGCACCACACCTTCCATGCCGGTATGGGGAACCGCATAGACATCCTCGCCCAGCTTCATCAGCAGGGAGTCGGTTACTGCCAGGGTGAGCGGCAGGATGAGAATGAAATCCGCGCCCTTGCCCCATTCCGAACGAATCTTCAGCGAGCCGCCCATCTGCTTGATCTCGCTAACCACCACGTCCATGCCGACGCCTCGCCCCGCGACCTGATCGACCTTCGAGGCGGTGGAGAATCCATGCTCCAGGATGAACTGCATCAGATCCTCGTCGGAGACCTTGGCCCCCTCCGCGAGCAGTCCGCGGTCGATCGCCTTGGCGCGAATCCTGTCCAGATTGAGCCCCGCGCCATCGTCGGAGATCATGATGACGACATCGTTGCCCTCGCGCGATAGGGTGAAGGTAATCCTGCCCACATCACTCTTGCCCTTGCCGACCCTTTCGTCCGGGGTCTCAATGCCGTGGGAGACGGAGTTTCTAAGCAGGTGCTCAATGGGACCGATGACGCGATCGAGGATGTTGCGGTCGATTTCCGCTTCACCGCCGACCACCGCGAGCTCCGCCCGTTTCCGCTGAGACGAGCAGGTCTGGCGAATCAGACGTCGCAAGCGCGGAATGGTCTGGGAGAAGGGCACCATGCGCGTGCGCATCAGCCCGTCCTGGAGGTCCACCGAGACCCGGGATTGCTGTAGCAACAGGGTATCCGTGTCCCGCTGCAACCCATCCAGCGCGTCGTTGATGCTGGTCAGGTCGCTAACCGTCTCCACCAGCGCGCGAGAGAGCTGCTGCATGTTGGAAAACTGGTCCATCTCCAGCGGATCGAAGTTTTTGTCCTGCTCCATGCCGCTCTCTTCCAACTCCTTTTCGTAGCGGGAGAGGATCTGGGCCTCGGTCTCGATCTCCATATTGCGCAGCTGGGCGCGCAGGCGCCCGACCGTCTGGATCATTTCCTGAAGGTTGAAGCCAAGGGTGCTGTTCTGCTCCTCAAGGCGCGCGCGGTAGATACTGATCTCACCGGCGTAGTTGACCAGTCGATCCAGCAGTTCCGGTCTCACCCGGACCTGTTCGCGCCCGCCCTTTTTCTGCGCCCCGCCGTCCTGGCCGGGCTGCTGCTCCTGTTCCTGCTTTTTCTTCTGCTCATCCCGCACCTTCTGCGCCGCGGACTGGGCGATCCGGGTGGTGTCATGAATGCCGGTCTCTTCCAGCTCGATGTATTCTCCGCGCTGCGCCGCCTCCAGCAACCTGACCAGCCAGTTGGAGGTAGCGACCTTGCCGTTCTCCTTGACCTCTCCGATCTGCTCGGCCAGGCGGTCGGTAGCGCTTTGCGCGAGCCTGAAGAACTCCGGTTTCATCGCGATGTTCTCCTGCTTCAGCGCCACCAGCAGGGATTCGAAGGCGTGACTCAAGTCGCCGATCGGGGCTATGCCCGCC
Source organism: Gammaproteobacteria bacterium (assembly GCA_011390365.1). Classification (GTDB taxonomy): domain Bacteria; phylum Pseudomonadota; class Gammaproteobacteria; order Chromatiales; family Chromatiaceae; genus SLIM01. The sequence goes on along the minus strand of JAABSM010000002.1, from coordinate 55,347 downwards.
AGGCGGGAGCTGCCCTTGAGGGTGTGAAGGACCCGCTGGAGTTCCGCGATGGGCTCCAGGTTTTCGATACTTCCCCCCCATTCGTGGACCGTCTGATCCAGGGAGTCGAGCAGGTCTCGCGCCTCTTCCAGGAAGATCTCGGCCAGTTCCGGATCCGCATCGACCGCAACCACCTCCTCCGCGACCGCCTCCTCATCGGCAGCCTTGACCGGGGCCGCGGTCGCCAGCGGCGTCTCTTCTCTCGCCGAGTCCTCGCTTTCGACCAGGAAGTCATCCAGCCGATCGGTCCCCACGGAGCCATCGATCAGCCCATCCAGCACCGCCACCAGTACGGTGGCGGGCGTGACCCGTCGGGAGTCTCTCACCTCCTCCACCTGTCGCACCAGACGATCCGCCACCTTCAGACACAGCTCATGGATTTCGCTGGTATGCGCAAGCTTCTCCTGACGAATGCCGATCAGCAATGATTCGAAAGAGTGACTCAAGTCACCAATGGCGCTGATGCCCGCGAGGCGTGAGCTACCCTTGAGGGTATGCAGGGTACGCTGCAATTCCGACATGGACTCACGGTCCTCACCCTCGGTGGACCATCCCGTCAGCGTGTTATCGAGGCTGTCCAGCAGCTCTTCCGCCTCTTCTATGAAGATCTCGATGAGCTCCTCATCCGCCGACACCCGCACCGGCGGCTCGTCGGCACTGGGGAATGGGTTGTCTGGAGAAGCGCCCTCAGTCCCGTCCGGCCCCCCTTCCGGAACTCCCGTCGGCGGCTCGCTCCGGGCCTGACTCCCCGTCTCTTGCGGTTGCTGATCCGGCGTCTCTTTCGCTGCGGACTCCTTGGTACCCGCCTCACGATCCTCGGCAAGGACGGCCTGCCGCAATTCGTTCGCCTCATCCGCCAACGCCCGCCATTCCGGAAGTTCGGCCCCCGGGCGGTTGATGGCCCCCAGCACCTGCTCGATCGCCACCACTCCGTTCGCGAGGAGGTCGCAGAAGCGCTGATCGACGGGAATTCCATGATTGAGCAACGTCTTGGCGTATCCCTCAAGCGCCCCTCCCACCGCCGAGATCGGCGTGACCTCCGCCATATGGGCGCTGCCGCGGAGGGTGTGCAGGGCGCGAGTAACCGACTCATCGGGCACGATATCGGCATCGCTCGCCTCGCAGCGGTCGAGGAACTCCCGAAGGGTGGCGAGGTGGGTGCGGCTCTCTCCGGAAAAGATCTCCAACAGGGTGTCGTCGATCTGGATCGGCGCTTCGGCGACGTCCGCTTCCATCGACTCGCCCCCATCATCAATGGCGACAGGAGCGGAAGCGGCTTCCTCCTCTTCTTCAGAACCCAGCTCGTCATCGAATTCATTGAACTGGGTAGAGATCAGGCCGGTCAATTCCTGCTCGAAATCGTCTTCAAGATGGCCGAACCCCGAAGCGATCGACTCCCAATCATCGGCCTCCCGCGGGCCATTCAATCCTTCGCCCTGCTCGGAGATGGAAGGCGCATCGCCTTTCACGTCATCATCGGTCAGCTCTTGATCGGGGTCATCACCAGCAAACATGGCCTGCTCACCGTCGAAGAAGTCATCATCCAGTTCATCCAACGTGGCATCTTCGACGGTGCGCGGCTCCTCGCCGGCATCCGGAGGCCCGGAAACCTCCCCTCCTTCCTCCACCTCGACCCCACCGTGCTCGGCTTGCAAGTCATCATCCGCCACTTCGTCGTCGAAGCGCTGTGTGGTGGCGACGGTTTCGTCAAGCATCAAATCGGCGAAATCACCGAACGATGAAGTCTCCCCAAAGTCCCCTATTTCATCGCCTTCCTGCTCATTTTTTTTTTCAGCGTCTTGCCGCGAGCCTTCTTCCGATGCCCCTTCCTGTCCCTGGGTCAGGTCATCCTCAAGGCCCGCGAAAAAATTGATGTCATCGTCGGAGACCGCCCCTTCTTCGGAAAGCCCCTCAAGCTCGATCTCGCCCTCATCGCCGATCGCCAGCTCGTCGTCTTCGCCCAGGCCTTCCAGGTCGCCGAAATCCCCCAGACCTTCCAGCGCCGTATCGGAATCGGCGCTCGGCTCGTCGCCCTCTTCCGACAGGCCTTCAAGCTCGATCTCACCGTCATCGAGGGTCGCCAGCTCGTCGTCTTCGCCCAGGCCTTCCAGGTCGCCGAAATCCCCCAGACCTTCCAGCGCCGTATCGGAATCGGCGCTCGGCTCGTCGCCCTCTTCCCACAGGCCTTTCAGCTCGATCTCGCCTTCGTCGCCCTCTTCCAGGCTTGAGAAGTCGTCGCCCTCATCGATATCTTCAATGGGTTCGGTGGGCTCGATCGGCTCCGTGGGCACGTCATCCCAGTCGGTTTCCGGCAATGCGCCGAGATCGAGATCGCTCTCCATTCCCTCTTCCGTGGTGGACACTTCCTGCACCGCACTCGCATCCGCCTCTTCGTCGGTCGCCGCCGATGCCTGGCCGCCAGCGGCCGATGCGCCGGCGATCAATGCCTTCAAGGGGGTCCCCTCCTTCTCGACCTGTTCCGCCCCGCCCGGCTTGGCGAGAAGAGTCCCTCGATCTATCAGGGGTTGGACATTGATGGTGGGAGCCTTGGCGTGCTCCTGACAGTCGATCAGGTGGGGCAGGTGAGCGATGGTCTCATCGATCATCTCCAGTACCGGCGGCGTAACCTTTACGGCTTCCTCGATGATTCGGTTGAGCAGGTTCTCCACCGACCAGGCCAGTTCGCCGATGGTCATGGCGCCCACCATGCGACCGCTGCCCTTGAGGGTGTGGAAGGAGCGGCGAAATACCGTCAGGGAGTCCTTGTCGCTGTGGTTTTCACGCCATACGGGATAGTACTTGCCGATGGTTTCCAGCTCCTCCTTGGCCTCCTCGATGAAGATATCAAGGATCTCCGGATCCACATCCTCAAGGACCGTCGCCCCCGCCTTAGCCGTCTCTGCTTCTACCGTCGAAGCCGCGCCGCCCTTGCTCGCATCGGACGCCGCCGTGCCGCCGTCATCCCGCGCCGGCTCGCCCTTGCCAGGCCTCTTCGATTGCGCCGCCGAATCTTCTTGCTGTTCATCCGGGGGAATTTCCGGAACCTCATCGGAGGTGTGATCCTCTTCATGATTGTCCCGCTTCTCCGGATCGGCGAGGGCGAGGGCCTTGTCGATCATCAACTGCACGTTGAATTTCGGCTCGCGCCCCTTTTCCAGACATTCGACCAGGGCGGGCAAGGCCCCTACCGCTTCGTCGATAACCGCCAGCGCGTCGTTGGTAACCGGCACCGTCTGGTCGATGATGCGGTTGAGCAGGTTCTCGATGGACCAGGCCAGCTCGCCGATGGTCGCGGCGCCAACCAGCCTTCCGCTTCCCTTGAGGGTATGGAAGGAACGGCGGAAGGTGATCAGGGCGTCCCGGTCATTGCGATCGTTCTTCCAGCGCGGGAAGAACTCCCGTATCACGCTGAGCTCTTCCCGCGCCTCTTCGATGAAGATCTCGAGGATCTCGGGGTCGACCTCGTCGAGGATCTTCTCCTCCTCGGCGCCGGCGTCTGCCCCTTCCCCGGAAGAGGCGGCCAGGTCCGCCGCCTGGACGCCGTCCGCGGTCATGGTGAGGGTTTCGAGATCGCCCATTTCCAGGGTCACTTCGGGCTCGGGCGGGCGGTCCTGGACGTACTCCGCCGAGCGATCCTCGTCACCCACCACCTCGATCAGGTTGTTGAGGGACTGGTCCGCAAAGGTGAGGATATCCCTCTGTGCGCCCCGACCTTCGGCCATGGACTCCATGAAGTACTCGATACTGGTTACCGAGTCCGCGAACAGGTTCATTCGATCCTTGTCCAGTTCGACGCGACGCCGAATGATCTGTTCGGACACGAAGCCGGCGAGTTTCTTGACCAGTGCCGAGGCCTCGCCGAGCTTGAGGATCTCGAAGGCGCCGGAGATCGTGCTGAAGCGTACCGGCACCTGGGACAGCAGGGAGATCTCTTCTGGGGTCTTGAGATAGGCAAGGATGGCATCCTTGCACTTGTGCATGTCGATCGCGGCCTGCTGGATGACGGTTCCGACCAGCTTTTCGTATTCGCCGGACGGCATTTCCAGGGCGCCCGCCCCCTCCGCACCCGTGACCTCTTCGCCGGCCCGCTTCTCGGCGCTGGTGCTGGAGAGGTTTTCAAGCGATGTCTCGACGAACAGGATATCGCCAGCCATGCTCATGAGTTCGGACTCACCGGGCATCTCGCCCTGGCCGGCGGTACTCTTCAGCAGCTCGGCCTGCTTGAGCAGACGCTGACGGAGGTTGTCCTGACCGACCATCCCCAGCGTCCCGGCCACGGTGCGCAGGGGCGCCTCCAGGAAGGCCAGCTGCTGTGGGTCGCTGCTGCCGGTGCGGATGAAGAGATCCAGCTTGTCCTTGATTCCGGTAAGGTCTTCGCCCAGCGCCTCCTTGAAGGAGGAGAGCATCTCCCGATTCGCGGAACGCATGCCGCGGCCGAGGCCCGCCGCCAGTTTGCAACGGGCAATCCAGGCCAGGCCATAGTGATCCCTGACCTCCTTGAGCAGATCATCCTCTACGGTCGCCGAGCCAACTTCATAGAGAAGACGTTGGCCGAGCTCAAGGGGGAAGTCCTGGACGATCCCCTGCTCACCGCCCTCGACGATGCGGCGAATGAACTGATCGACCCGCGCGAACAGCTTCTTGACGGATGCCCCGCTTCCCTCGGCGTCCTTGAGGGGCAGCACCAGCGCCGCCCTGACGATGTGAAAGACGCGCCTGACCTGATCCGTGCCGGCGCTGCGCTCGAGCACCTGCATGACCTTTTGCAGATTATCGAGCCCGTCGGCGACATCCGTTCCCTTGATCCAGGCGAGCAGTCCGCGCTGCATGCGCGGACGCACCGCCTTCGCCAAGCCCGGTAGCTGGGGATTGGGTTTTCCCTCGCCGGTATCCGCCAGCAACTTGCCCTTGAACGCCGGCGCGAACAGCTGAAACTGCTCCAGCGGTTTCGCCTTGCGCCAATCGCGCAGTTCGTTGAGGGTGTCCATGAGCAGCAGCGGATTGTCGAGATTATCCGTTTGCACCTGCTCCAGATAATCGGGCAAGCGGATCAACCCCATCATCAGGGTCTCGGCGAACTCCTCTTCGTCGCCCTCGATATCCCCTTCGGTGAGCCTGCGCGCCGACTCTTCGATCTCGCGCGCGAGCAGCATGGCGCCATGCACCTGAACCATCTGCAGGATGCCGTGCACCTGATGCACGTGGCTGGCACACTCTTCCATCAGCGACTTGGAACCCGCCCCTTCGACGAATTCCTGTAGTGCATTGCGCGCCTGACCGATGGTATCGCCCAATTCCCGATCAAGCCACTTCAGGGCACTGTAATCATGGGCCTCGGTCATTCATTCATCCCTCGTCACGGACAATCACGCTACTCCGAAATCCCTGGGATCAACCCGGCAGGCGGAAGCCGGCCACCGACTTCTGCAAGTCTTCGGCCAGGTCGGCCAGTCTTCCGATGGAGGTTGCGGTCTGGTTGGTACCTTCCAGGGTCTGGGCGGTGATCTCTTGAATCACCGACACCGTTTCATCGATGCGGATCGCCTCCGCCGACTGCGTCTTCGCCGAATCGGCGATCTTGATGGTCACCTCGGCGATGCGCGTCGACACGCTTTCAATCTCGGACAGCGATTCGCCGGCATCCTCGGCGAGCTTGGCGCCCGCCACCACCTCCGCGGTGGTGGTCTCCATCGAGCTCACCGCCTCGTTGGTATCCGCCTGAATGGTCTTGACCAGCGCATCGATCTGCTTGGTGGCGTTGGAGGAACGTTCCGCGAGGCGCTGCACCTCGTCCGCAACCACCGCGAAGCCGCGACCCGCTTCACCCGCCATGGCCGCCTGCATGGCCGCGTTCAAGGCGAGAATGTTGGTCTGGTCGGCGATGTCGTCGATGATCTCCACGATGTCGCCAATCTCCTGGGAGGACTCACCCAGTCGTTTGATTCGCTTGGAGGTCTCCTGGATCTGCTCGCGGATGTTATCCATGCCGCCGATGGTTCTGCGTACCGCCTCGGCGCCGCGCCCGGCGATCTCCATCGAGCGCTGGGCGATGTCCGCCGAGTCCACCGCATCCTGGGCCATCTTGTCGATCTCCTTGGTCATCTTCTTGATGGCCTCGGTGGCCGAGGTGATCTGTTGCGCCTGATGCTCGGAGGCCTCGGCGAGATGCATCGCGGTGGTGCGCGACTCCTGGGTCGAGGAGGAGACCATGTCCGCGGTTTCGTTGATGGTGGTTACCAGAGAGCGCAGCGCCTCGATGGCGTAGTTGATGGAGTCGGCGATGGCCCCGGTCACGTCCTCGGTTACCGTAGCGGTCACGGTAAGGTCGCCGTCGGCGAGGTCGCCCATCTCATCGAGCAGTCGCAGAATGGCGCGCTGGTTACGTTCGTTCTGCTCCTTGGACTCCTCTTCCCCGGCACGCGCCGAGCGCAGCAGGATCACCGAGAGGAGCACGAAGAAGATCGCCGCCAGGATACCGAATACGGCGATCACCAGCGGTCCCGCCTTGATTCCCGCCAACTCCCAGCGCCCTGGCTGGTCGCGGTAGACATCGATCATCTCGCGGGCCTCCTTGCCCACCCGGTCGGAAACCTCCGTTACCTTGCTGGCGGCCTCGAGGGCCGGCAACAGTTCAGGGGTGGTCTCAATGATCTGCTCGGCACGCTCGTTGATGCCGCGGAAGATCTCCGCCATCGTCTGCAGCTCCTCGACCGCGGTGGGGTTGGTCACCGGCTCCAGGCCGAGGATGTCACTGCCCTCGAGCATACCGACCAGCACCCTGCCGAAGCGATCCGCGTCACGGCTGAAACGGTCGATGGCCGCCGCGGTCAGACGACCACCGTCCAATACCCGCCCCACGTTCTTGTCGATACGCTGGGTGAGCATGGGCAGTTCGGCGGCGAAGGTCATCTGCTCGGGCGTGCCGCCCTTGTTGACCAGATTGGCGACTAACTGCTGGGAGAGGGCGAGAAGGTCAGGGATGGACTCCGTCACGCCGTTGACGTAACCGCGCACCGAAACGATCGACTCCTCGCTGCCGAGGATGTCGTCGGCGTTCTGGCGTAGTTCCAGCCACGCGTTTTCGAGCCGCCGCAATTGGGTTTTGGCCGCGAGTTCCGGCGGCTTGCCCGCGGGAGAGGGCGGCAGTTCGCCAGGGATGCCGCTCTTCAACTCACCCATGAGTTTCTCGAACTCATCCCTGGCCTCTCGCAGCCCATTGAACGCCTCTTCCACACCGCTTGCCGCGGCCAGCGAGTTTTTCGCGATTCGCTCCGACGTCACTCGCTGCTCCGCGACGCGAAAGCGGTACTCCTCTTCATAACCAATCCACTGCGATACGTGGACGAATATCACGATAGAGAGGGCAATCGAGACGACCAGTCCGACTCCGAGAAATACCACAGATTTCCGTCCGCCACCTTTCCCAGTGCTCGTTCTCATCTCTCAACTCCCGACAGCGTGCAAACTCTTTCCATTGTCCAATCGACTCCGGTTCGACTAGATAAAAACAACACCCCGGACTTTCGCGAAATCAGAGCCCTGGTTCGGCGACAGTCGCGTTGCATTTCGTTTCGCCTGTGCTCGAGCATCCGCCCGATATCAGGCCGCGGCGGTCTGAAAATCCTCATCTTCCGCCAGCTGGCGCATGCTGAACACCGGCCAGCTTTTTCCTTCCTGGACGAATGCCCCTTCGATGAATCTTCCCATGCGCCCCGCCATACTCCCGGATTTCGCGCGTAGCTCTTCCGGAAAATAGCGGATACCCAGTACCTCTTCCACCATCAGTCCCGCGTAGATCCCATGCTGATCGATCACCAGCACTCGGGTCCGGGAATGGACCGAAATGGGACCGCCGCCCAGAAAAACCTGCAAATCCACGATGGGCATGAGATTGCCGCGAATATTCGCCACTCCCATCATCCACGCACGGGTTCCGGGGACCGGCGTAACAACCGGCGGATAGTTGAGAATCTCCTTCACCTCTCCGAGCGCGGTAACGACATGTACGCCGGCCACCTCGAACAGCATCCCTTCCCAGAAACGGGTTACCTCTTCCTTCTGCGGCAAACCCGCGGCATACTGCTGACACCGCTCTTCGATCCGCTGGAGTTGCAGGATCAGCTGTTGAGGATCTACACCGGCCATCTTTGCTTTGCGAACTTGCGCCGACCGTTCAGGCGCCCAGCAGCGTCTTGATCTTGGCCACCAGCTCGTCGGCATTGACCGGTTTCACCACGTACTCTCTGGCGCCCTGTCGCAGCCCCCAGGCGCGGTCGGTCTCCTGGTCCTTGGTGGTAACGAGAATGACCGGAATCTCGCTGGTATCCGGATCCCGGTTCAGTTGGCGGGTCGCCTGAAAGCCGTTGAGCCCTGGCATCACCACATCCATGAGGATCAGATCAGGCTTGGAGGCGCGCGCCTCCTCGACGCCCGCCTCACCGTTTTCCGCGACAAGGACACTGTATCCCTGTTTCGACAGGATTCCCTTCAACACATGGATTTCGGTGGGAGAGTCATCCACGATCAGTATCGTATGTCCCATTGTTTCTATCTCTCTCTCGTTTTGGTGTTCAATTCGCTGGCAGCTGAATCTTGGTTCACGAATTATCTGGCGACGTGATCACGGATCGCCGACAACAGCTCGTCACGGGTAAATGGCTTGGTCAGGTACTGCTCGGAGCCGACAATGCGCCCTCTGGCCCTGTCGAAGAGTCCATCCTTGCTGGAGAGCATGATCACCGGCGTGTTCTTGAACTCGTCATTGTTCTTGATCAAGGCGCAGGTCTGATAGCCATCGAGCCTGGGCATCATGATGTCGACGAATATCACATCGGGACGACTATCCGCGATCATCGCCAGCGCTTCAAAACCATCGGTGGCGGTGATCACCTCGCACCCCGCCTTGCTCAGAAGGTTTTCGGCTGTTCGACGGATCGTCTTGCTGTCGTCGATCACCATGACCTTGACCCCCGAGATATCCGCGTTGGGATCGTCACTCATCGCCGTCCATCCTCTCCCAGATCAGCATACGAAAAACCATCCTTTTTTACATCAGTTGGCACAGTAAGTTCAAGTCGATTCTTCCGTGAGATTCAAGTGCCGGGAATGATGGTCGTCAACCCGAAAAGCTGCCATACCTGCATTCCGCCCCGGTAGTAGAGAAGCTTCTCCGGCGGATAGCCCGCCTCCATCAACCCTTCAACCGCGCGCGGCGACTGCCCGCAGAAAGGTCCATTGCACCAAAGCAGCAACTTCTTCGCGTCGCTAAAATCCCAATCCTTGGTGACCAGACTGGTGTCCGTCAGGCCCCACTCTTCCATCAGTCGTGTGACGGTACCGACCTCGCCGCGAGGCTTGGCGCCAAAAGACTTCAGTACCGCGATCATCTCCGGGTCGGCGGGCGGTTTGCTGAGAACCGTAAACGGCACGTTGATGGAACCCGGGATCGTACCCTTCTGAAACCATGCCGGCGTGCGCGCGTCGATCAGCAATCCGGTTTCGTCACGCAACTCGTTTTCCATGAAGGAGAAGATCTCCACTTCGCCGACGGTCTCCACCTCCGGATGCGCCTCCATCGGACGCAGACAGAAGGGCGGACATTTGCGCCCGGTACGCGCGAAATAACCGCGCAGTTCATACTCGGGATCCTGGACGCGCTGGATCTTGACCGACTTCCCTTCATGAAGCACGTGGATGTAGGGCTTGTCTTCGGAGAGGGGAATGAAAAACCCCGACTCTTCAACCGCGACCTCTTCTTCCTGGGCATGAACAGCCCCTCCCCCGAACAGCAAGGCCATACCACACAATACAATAATCTTATTCATCATTCACTCCACGCCACATCCGGATTGCCGTGACTATCGACTCTGTAACCAGGTATCCATCACAGTCAGCACCTGCTGATAGGAAGCCCCCTTGAGGTAGTAATCGAGATAGATCTTATCACGCTCTTGCGGAGAAAGCTGAACAAACAACACATTCCCTCCGGGGTGATCGCTTCGCATGTGACTTACGAACTGATCCCTCGACAAATTCGGCGCGAAGCCCGCGCCCACCTCGCCAGTGGAAGGCCCCTGCTGATCGTCGACTTCAACATGGCCAATCTTCGCCGCTTCCGCCTCCAGTGCATCAAGGTAAGGATCTCCAGCCATTGCCGCGGTCGAAATGACCACCAGCAAGATCCCTCCGATCTTCTTCAGGTACGGGCGCCTTTCACCCGATGGTCCACGCGTCGACCTTGCGAACCCCATGATCCACCCCCCCTTTCATCAAATTTATCCTGACAAAACCCTATAACCAGCCCTCTTGCCGTTTGTACTTTTAATTCAAGTATTTTAATGGCGGTTATTTTCCCTCGGCCCCCATGTACGGACACCATACTCCTCAACCTTAGCAAGCGACGGCCTCGACTGCAATAAAAAAGAGCGCAACCGAGAGAATAAATTTCCGCGAAGAATCATGGAGTCTTACCACTTTCCTCACAATAAACTCGAATTACTGTGGTAGCTGCCCCAAGTTCATGCTCCGCCGCACCTACCAAAACGGCCACCAACCACCCCGTTTGGCCAGTTGCCCCGAGCAACCGCTCAGCTGGGCCTGATAACGTCTGGCGGTACCCTCCACCTTGCGGGCGTAGGCGAGCACGGTCGGCTTGGCCCGATGGCTGCCCCGGGCATACCCGCCCTGCCCCTCGTGGTAGGCCAGGTAGTGACGGTAGACGTCGCTCTCCGGTATGCCGAATCTGGCCCGGGTCTTGGCCACATACCAGGAGACGAAATCCGCGGCATCACCAAAATCATCTCGGTCAGCCCAGTTTTTGCCGGTATCCCGCAGGTACCAGTCCCAGGTTCCGTCGAGGGCCTGGGCATAACCATAAGCGGACGAAGGACGTGTCCAGGGGATGAAGCCAAGCAGAAACCGGCGCGGCGGCCTGGCATCATCCCGATACCCTGACTCATGACGCAGGAAGGCCATCTGCAGGTGGATCGGAACCCGCCATTGCGTCTCCGCCTTGCGCGCCTTGTCAAACCAATCATCCTTTTCCCTGAATATTTCACAGATGTCGCCGATCTTTTTGGGAGGCTGCGTGGCGCAGCCGCTCAAAATGATCGGCAACAGCAGCAACAGGAGAGTGAGATGACGTACACGGGTCATGCTGCCATTGTCGGTAAGCGGCCCAATCAGCAAACGCGCCCCTTCTGCTCCTGCTCGACCCGGTCCATGCGCGGCACGCACCCGCGGGTATCTCATGTTTCTGTCTTCCATGTCCGACGGCAAACTTGGGATGTTGGACTATTCTAACCTCTTTTTGCGAAACAAACCACTCATGGGAAAAGGTGTTGGCCATCCGTGTCGGCGGCAGGGCATCGGCGCAAAACGGGTCGCACCAATATTCAGAGTGTGGCAAACTTCCCCGCTCGTAAAGATGTCGGGTGGTGCGGATGCGGGAGGGTCTCTCGTCCCTTCTAAAGACTACCAAACCGGAACAGCACCAGACGCAACGGGTTGCGCCACATGAAATTCAGAATCGAGCACATGAAATGCATGGGCTGCGCGGGCAATTTCCGCGCGGCGATCAAGGGTGGTTACCCCGCCACACCGCTAACCTGCCCCATCCGCCGATGAGCGGCAGGGAGCAATCGCGGGAGACCCGCCTCTCCATCGCCGATATCGCGCGGATGGGGAGCTCCCTGCAAGGGGTGGCCGATGCCATCTGCCTCGCCCGGGCTACCCTGCGCAACATCAAGCGGATATAAGATGGAAACCCTGCAAATCGTCATCCTCGCCCTGGTCCAGGGGCTCACCGAATTCCTGCCCATCTCCAGCTCCGCCCATCTGATCCTGACGCCGGTGGTATTCGGCTGGCGGGATCAGGGGCTGGCCTTCGACGTCGCCGTCCACCTGGGCTCCCTAAGCGCGGTCATGTGGTATTTCCGGCGCGAGGTGGCGGCGATGAGCGTCGACTTCTTTCGCGCCATGACGCCTGAATCCGAGGTCACCGCCGATGGACGGCTGGCGTGGATGATCGTCCTCTCCACCGTTCCCGTGGTGATCTTCGGCCTGCTGATGAAAGGGCTGGTGGAGACCGACCTGCGCGCGCCGCTGGTGATCGCCGCCACCACCATTCTGTTCGGCCTCTACCTGTGGTGGTTCGATGTGAAAGGCGCGCGCCGGCGGGACGAATACAGCATCCGCTGGAGAGACGCGCTGATCATCGGCCTGATGCAGGCGATCGCCATCATCCCCGGCACCTCCCGCTCCGGCATCACCATGGCGGCGGGGCTGATGCTGGGGCTGACCCGCGAGGCGGCCTCCCGCTACTCCTTCCTGCTCTCGATCCCGACCATCGCCATGTCCGGGGTGCTGGTCACCGCCGATCTGGTCAAGGCGGCGGAACCGGTGGACTGGAACGCCCTGCTGCTCGGCGCAATCCTCTCCTTTCTCGCCGCCTGGGCCTGCATAGCCCTGTTTCTCAAAGTGATCGAACGCATCGGCATGTTCCCGTTCGTGCTTTATCGACTGCTGCTGGGCGTCCTGATCCTGCTGTTGGTGTTTATCTGAGTCCGCAAAACCGCTACCATGAAGCCATGAACGCCGCTACACGACTGAAAAACAACCCGGTGACGGGCTTCAACTACCTGGTGCGGGGCCTCGGCATGGTCACCCGACCGGAGCTGCGCCCGTTCGTCATCGTGCCGCTGCTGATCAACATCGTCGTCTTCTCCCTGATCGGTTGGGCGGGTTACGAGTTCTTCTCAGACCTACTCAATCGCTTTATTTCCGAGGATAGCTGGTACAGCTTTCTGCGCTGGCTACTATGGCCGCTGTTCGCCATCACCGGCCTGCTGATTACCTTCTACACCTTCACCGTGGTCGCCAACCTCATCGCCGCCCCCTTCAACGGCCTGCTGGCGGAGAAGGCGGAGGAGCTGCTCACCGGCCAGCCCCCCTCCGCCCCCGGCGGCGGCATCATCAAGGACCTGGTCCCCTCAATCCTCTCGGAACTGCGCAAACTCGGCTACTTTCTGCTGCGCGCCGCCTTCCTGCTTGTCCTGTTCGTGATTCCGGTGGTCAATATCGCCGCCCCCTTTCTGTGGTTCGCCTTCAGCGCCTGGTTCCTGGCCCTGGAGTACGCCGACTTCCCGATGGGCAACAGCGGATACAAGTTCAAGGAAGAGCACACATTGATGAAGCGCCTCCGCCTTACCAATCTGGGCTTCGGCGGCGGCGTCACGGCAATGATGGCGGTGCCAATCCTCAACTTCATGGCGATGCCGGCGGCGGTGATCGGCGCGACCATCATGTGGTGCGAACAGCGCGACGCCCTCAACCAGGCGGCGCTGCAAACAAAGCGGTAAATCCTGAATTCGGCGATTAAAGCCACAGAGGCACAGAGATCACAGAGACCGACAGTGAGTGACTCAGCCCCCTCAAGCCAGCCTTATGGTTGCCAGAGATATGGCTATAGCCCATTGCATGGACTCCGTGCGCCCTGTGTCTCCGTGGCTGACTCTTTCCCAGTGTGAGCTCCCCCGCCCAACAATTGCGCCAACTGCTGGAGCAGCCAGGGATCCTCACCATGCCCTGCTGCTTCGACGCCCTCAGCGCCCGCCTTATCGAGCAGGCGGGCTTTCCCCTCACCTTCATGAGCGGCTTCGCCGTCTCCGCCGCCCGCCTGGGGCTGCCCGATACCGGTCTGATCTCCTACGGCGAGATGCTCGACCAGGGGCGCAACATCCGGCAGGCGGTGAAGATCCCGGTGCTCGGCGACGGCGACACCGGCTATGGCAACCCCCTCAACGTGCGCCGCACCGTGGCCGGCTACGCCGCCGCCGGCTTCGCCTGCATCATGATCGAGGATCAGGAGAGCCCCAAGCGTTGCGGTCATACCCGGGGCAAGCGTGTAGTGGATCGACGGGAGGCGATACGCCGCATCCGCGCCGCCGTAGATGAACGGGAGGCGGGCAGTGATATCCTGATCATGGCGCGCAGCGACGCCCTGCACGGCCACGGCATCGACGAAACCATCGAGCGCTGTCGGATCTTCGCCGACCTGGGGGCGGATATCCTCTTTCCGGAAGCGCCGCGCAGCCGCCGGGAGATGGAGCAACTCTGCGCCGCCCTGCCCGGCCCCAAGATGGCCAACATGCTCGAACAGGGCGACACGCCCCTGCTGCCGCCCGCGGAGCTGGAAGCCATCGGCTTCAAGATCGCCGCCTATCCCCTGACCCTGCTGAGCAGCGCCATGCGCGCCATGCTCGACGGCCTGGAGGCCCTGAAACGGGGCGAGACGCCGCCGCGCATGCTCGACTTCGCCGAACTGCGGGGCATCGTCGGCTTCGAGGATTACGATCAGACACTGCAAGGATACGACTGAGCCCCGGATCAGGGGCCAATTTCAAGGCGCCAGCGGCGCCCTCAATAGCCGAGCAATGACTCTTCCACACCGGTCTCCACCCTTCCATCCACCTGGCGGTGGACATTGGCGACGGGTTCGACCGTGGCATCCCGCCCCTGGGCGAAACTCTGCTCCATGACGATGACGCGGTAGGCCTTGTTGAGCTTCAGCGCCCTTTCCCGGGATGCAAAAAGGAGGGTGCTGATGTCATCGCGGAGGGCATTGATCATCTCCGCCTTTAGTCCGCCCTCGTCATCGTAGAAGCGTTGCCATACCTCTCGGTTACCGCGAAACTCGTCGCCCGCGCCGTTGTGCCGAAGGTAGTAGCTGTATTCCGGCTCGCCATCGGAGCGGATCCGCTCGGGAACCCCTTTCAGCCCCTTCTGGCTCCAGTGATACCAGCCCTGGGCGTGGGCGTTGTGATCGAATTTGCGATGAAAGCTGAAGATGGTGTCCCGGGTTGCTCCCATGCCGCCGTGGCAGCCGACGCAGAAGGTCAGCTCTTCGTAGGTCTGGGGTCGCAAATCGCCGGCGGGGTCCTCGATGAAGGCGGCGTAATTCCAGCCCAGACCATTGTCCACCCCCTTCTCCATGTCACCGCGTATCTGGCGCAGCCGGTCGGGAAAGTCATGATTCTCCTTGAACTCCCGGTCCGCCGCGATTTGCAGTTCGTAATACTTGAGTTGGTGGGTCTTGCGGGCATAGCGCAACTCCTTCATGCGCGGCGCGAGGAGGTTGTCGCCAGCGTCATTGAGATCGATATAGCGTACCGAGTGCAGAAACTCCGTACCCCTGGGATAGAGTCCGGCGGAGAGCACGATCCGGCCCGCCTGTTGCTCCGCATTCGCCTTGCCCACCGCCCACATGTACTCGCCCTGGGCGGGATTCCAGGCATAGGCAACCCGCTCCGCGCTACCGATCTCTCCGTTCTTGTCGATGTCGACCCCGCCCAGCAGGGATTCTTCGATCGGCTCGATCCCTATGTCCTGCTCCTTGATCAGGGACTCGATAATCGCGAGATTGATTTTGTAGATCCGCGCATCAAAGGCGCCGGCGGCATCCTGACGAAACGCCTCGGGCAGGCGAATCAGGACATCATCGGTCGAACCGTTGGTGGGCCAGAAGGTCCCGAGAAAGGGGTAGTAGGCGAAGGCTACCCAGCCGGAGTAGTCGCCGCCAGGGCCGCGATCGAACCCCTGTTCGTCAAAACTGAACCAGGCGTCCGGAACATATCCATCCCAGCGTCCGTCTTCATCGTAATCCCAGGCGGCCGGGACCTCGGCGAGCCTTTTCGCCAGGATGATCTCCCCCTCTTCGTTCAAATAGTTGTCTCGGCGGATATAGTCGAGGATCTCTGCGTCGCCGATGGCGGCGACCTGGTCGCGCCGGTCCACGAACAGATTGGTCCAGCGATTGGTCTCGGCGTAAAACGGAAAGCTGTAGGAGTGTTGCAGGTCCTCGTCGTTGAAATAGTTGGGCCGGCGGGCCTGGGTGTGGCAACTGAAACAGGGGTTGTGTACCGCCCCTTGTTCATCAATGGTCTCGGTGTAGCACTGGGGAGGGATGTAGGCCGCCTCATTGGAGAGGGTCTTGGTTTTAAGGTCTTGCGTTTCGGACAAGAAGTCCTTGAAGAGGATCTCGGTGAGGGTATAACTCCCGCCGAACGCGGAGTATCGGGTTGGCTCGCGCGGCTCGCTCTGGGTTGGGTCAGGCCCCAACAGCACGCCGCCGCTGATGACGGGACTAAAACAGAGTAACAAGGCAAGAGTAGTGATTTTGGTGGTGATTTTCATTTGCACGAATTACAGTTGGCGATTGCAATGGCAAGGGAAAAAGGCCCCCTCTCCACCGAGGGGGGCCAGGCGGAGAGGGGGCCAAATAAACCATGGGGGCCGGTCATCCCCCCGCTTCTCGGCAAGGAGACCCCGCCGCCGCCTGAAGGAAGGCGGCGGCGGACGACGGACCGCTCTCGATCACTCCCCCATCGCGGGAAACGGGCCGATATAGCCGGTCACGCCCATGGCCGCACCAACCGGATCCGCCATTTCGCCGGCCTTGTCGGAATCGGACTCGCCATACGGATGCTGCACCACCGATATCAGATAGGCGTAGCCATTGATGTTGGGATAGAAGTAGGGCGAGGTGGTCTCGGACCCGTAGGGGGTGGTCTGAATGCGGGTCAGGGCCTGGGTATCAAGGTTGTAGGACCAGATGATGTCATTCTGGTGACCCGAACCGGTATCCTCACCGATGATGACGGTGTTGTAACCCGGCATATAGGTAATGTTATCCGGGTTCGCCAGACCGTCGAGGTGGCATTTGTTGGCGGCGTAGGGGCCATTCTCATCATAGGCGGGAACGCTGCTTTCGGCATCGTAGGCCTGGGTCGGGATACCGGCGATCAGGCCGTAGATATTGGTCGCCTTGTAGTTGGCATCCACATCCATGGCGTAGACGCCGCCGCAATTGTTGTAGCGCACGTTGATGTGATTGTGCCCGCCGACGTCATAGCTAGCGTTGGGCGAGCCGTTCTTCATGTTGTTTTCCATGCCGCGGGCGATCTCGGACATAGCGAGATAGAGGCGGTTGTGATCCGGATCAAAGGTGATGCCCTCCATCTTGCGCCACTCGGTGGTACCGCCGAGCATGGCGGCGTAACGGCGGGTCTCAAGACGGGAGGCTGCAACCTCCATGCCGGGCTTGAGCATCAGGCACTCGTGACCGTAGGTGTGGTTGACCTCGGTGTAACCGGCGGCGCAACCACCGCCCTCGGCGGGCTCCTGACGATCGAAGATGTCATTGAAAGTAGTCCCCGAGTCGATCAACGCCTTGACCTGGGCATTGGTGGCATGACCCATGTCGACCCAGTCGAGATTGGCGCTGCCCATCCCTTCGGTGCTGGTCTCCTGATAGACCGCGGCATAGAGGCGGCCCGAGCTGAGGTCGCCGGGGTTGTCGGCCTCGAAGCGGAACAGGCCAACGTTGGTGCCGTCATCGGTGATATAGGCGGTCTTCTCATTCGGCATCACGTAGGACAGCTCAATGGCGACGCGACCCATGGCGTAGTGCTTGGTGACGGTAGCATTGTGGAAGTCATCCACCGCGACCTCGACGTTGAAGCCGTAGTCGTAGGGGTTCAGGGCCAGCAGATCGCCGCCATAGTAATCCCCCATGGCGTCGTAGTAGCTGTTGATGCTGCCGGTGGCGGGATCACGTTGACGCTGATCCGGCTCATACTCCTCCGAACCCAGGTGGGTATCCCAAGGGGTGACGCTGCCGGCGCAGTGTACCCAGCCCCCGGCGACATGGGAGAAGTCCAGCGGACGGGTGCGAATGGCGCTCAACTCGCCGTTGGCGGCCTGGCGCAGCTCGGTCAGGTACATCGCGGCGGGGCGACTCTCGAAGTTGGAGACCATGAACAGCTTGTTGTCGCTCTTGTCGGCACCGCCGAGCAGGGAGGAGAAGTCGTTGGAGACCGAGATCCGGTCGTTGCCCTCGTCATCGACCAGTCTGTTGCCCTGACTATCGATCAGCTGACCAAATTTCCAGTCACCGCGCTGCTCGCCGCCAGTCAGGATGGTATGAAAACCGATCTCGGTCTGCTTGCCATCCACGAAGGCGTACTGCGAACTCAGGATCACCCGCTTTTCGGCATCCGTCGCGGGGGCCACCACGCCGGTGAATTCAATGGTGCCTTCCGCGCCCGCGATCACCGGGCCTGCCTGCTGCTCGGCATTCTGGCCGGCACGCAGCTCCCCCAACAACTCCTCCAGTGAGATGGCGTGGGCATTGGACGCCCCCGCGATCGCGGCAACCGCTAGCGCAAGAATCGACTTCTTCATTTCAGAACTCCAGATAAGGTGACAAAGAGATGATCAAACCAATACCGCACCCCCGTTTGCCATTGAAAACATGGCGAGTTCGGGCGTGCGACCGAAAAGCTGGCCAGAACCATAACAGCCAATCTTGTCAGTTAAGTTGCAATTCAATGATCCGAATATGACACCCCAGGCGACAAGCAAGATGTAAAGAAAAATTCGCCTGGTTGTAACAGTTTTGTCACTCCCCGCCCCTAGAGTCCCCGAATCCGCGTCTTCCCCCGGTCGCCGGGCCAGCACGCCCCGCGCCTTGTCAGCTTTCATCGAGTTTTAAGGAGTTCATTTATGCAAAGGTCAAGAAATATATTGAGGATATCCATGGCCGCGCTGGTCCTGTCCGCGCCGATCGCGGGTGTCCAGGCCCAGGGACCTTATGCCGGGGCAAGCGTCGGTAGCAGCATGGGGGATCTGGACAGCGGCGAAATCGACACCAGTCTGGCGGCGGAAGGTTATGCCGGCAGCACCAGCAGCGACGACAATGGGCTCGGTTGGCGGGTCTTCGCGGGCTACGCCCTCAATGACTATCTCTCCGCCGAATTGAGCTACGTCTCTCTCGCCGACGTCTCCGCCGATACCACCCTCACAAGCCCCGTCGGCCGCGCCAGCACCGAGATCGAGAGCCGGGGCTTCAACCTCGGCCTGGTCGCGGGAGCACCGGTCGGCGATGGCTTCCGGGTCTACGCCAAGGCCGGGCTGTTCATGTGGGACAGCGAGGCCGACGTGCGCGTCGATCTGGCCAGCGGCGGCAGCGCCTCGGCCAGCACCGACGACGACGGCGCCGACTTCAGCTACGGCCTCGGCGCGAGCTACCAGTTCAATGACAATCTCAGCGTCCGCCTGGATTGGGATCGCTACGAGATCAAAGGCGACTATGAAGTCAGCCATGACCTGATCTCCATCGGCCTCAACTACTACTTCTAAACCAGGAGAATTCTAGCATGCTTGCCAAGCCTTTCAACCGCACCCTTCTCGCGACCGCCATCGCCGCCCTGAGCGCCGTGGCGGCGCCCGCCCAGGCCGGACTGGGGGATCTCCTCGTAGACACCATCAAGGCAGCCATGGATGAACCGCAGGACAACACCGGCGGCCAGGACAACACCGGCGGCCAGGACAACACCGGCGGCCAGGACAACACCGGCGGCCAGGACGACCAAGGCGGTAATGATGACCAAGGCGGTAATGATGACCAAGGCGGTAATGATGACCAAGGGGGCCAGGGTGAACCCGCCCAGCCGCTGCGCTACTTCAACCTGCTGAGCGACTTCAAGGTCTACCGAAACCTCGCGGCGGACGAAGAGATGGATAGCCAGACCTCCGCCGAGATCATAACCGTCAACCATAGCGGCGACACCCTGATCTACTCCAACAGCCCGATGGAGCGGATCGAGTTCATCGATATCAGCGATCCCCGTTTTCCCGAGCCGAAGGGCTCTTTCGCGGTGGATGGCGAGCCCACCTCGGTCAGCGTCATCGGTCAGTACCTGCTGGTCGGCGTGGTCGAAGATGGCAACTACTCCGCCCCCGCGGGTTCCCTCGCGGTGATCGACATCAGCGACGTCGACGACCCGGTCCAGGTACGCGCCATCGACCTCGGCGGTCAGCCGGACGCGGTCGCGGTCGCCCCCAGCGGTCGCTACGCCGCCGTGGCGATCGAAAACGAGCGCGACGAAGAGGCTTGCGTGCTGGAGAACGGCAACCAGCTTGACGAATATCACGGTGAAGACAACGAAGACGCCTGCGAGACCGCCGGCGGCAAGATGGGCGCCCTGCCCCAGAGCCCGGCGGGCTATCTCGCGGTCATCGCCCTGAATGGAGACCCCCAATCCTGGAGCGTCACTCAGGTCGACCTCACCGGCATCGCCGAGGAAGGCCCCAGCGACCCCGAACCCGAGTACGTTGCCATCAACGGCAACGACATGGCGGTGGTGACCTTGCAGGAGAACAACCACATCGCGGTGGTCGACCTCGCCAGCAACCAGCTGGTCAGCCACTTCTCGGCAGGCAAGTTCGACCTCGACATGGTCAATGTGGACGACGACAACCTGCTCAACCCGGTCGACAGCCTGAGCCAGGTCCCGGCCGAGCCGGATGCGGTCACCTGGCTCTACGACAACTGGATCGTGACCGCCAACGAAGGCGACTACAAGGGCGGCAGCCGCGGCTACGCCATCCACGACATCAACGGCAATCTGGTCCACAACTCCGATACCCAGATCGAAGACATCGCCTACATCAACGGCCACTATCCGGAGGGCCGAGCAGACAACAAGGGCACCGAGCCGGAAGGGGTAGCCGCCGGCAACTACCAAGGCAACGAGTTCCTGTTCGTCGGCTCCGAGCGGGGCAACTTCATCGGCGTCTTCCAGGGTGAACTCAACACGGTTCCGGAATACTATCAATTCCTGGCCACCGGCGTCGGCCCCGAAGGGATCCTGCCGATCCCCGCGCGCAACCTGCTGGTGGTCGCCGCGGAAAAGGATTCCGCCGATGACGGCTTTCGCTCGATCGTCAGCATCTTCGAATATGGCTACGACAAGGCCGACTACCCCCAGATCACCTCCCGCTCCGACGACGGCGGCATCATCGGCTGGGGCGCCCTCTCCGGCCTCGCCACCGATCCGTTCCAGAGCGACACCCTCTACACCATCCATGACAGCTTCTACGAGCAGTCGCGGATCTACACCGTGGATGTCTCGGACGAACCGGCGGTAATCACCGGCCAGACCCTGCTGATGAAGGGCGGCGCTACCGTCAACTATGACCTGGAAGGGATCTCCACCCGCGCCGAAGGCGGCTTCTGGCTGGTCTCCGAGGGTAATGGCGACGACTCCCCCAACCTGCTGATTCGCGCCGATCAGAGCGGCAACGTGCTGGAAGAGATCACCCTGCCCGCCGCGATCCAGGCCCACCGGGTGCGCTTCGGCTTCGAAGGGGTCGCCTCGGTCGGCGCTGGTGACATGGAGAAGGTCTACGTGGCGGTGCAGCGGGAGTGGAACAACGATCCCGACGGTTACGTCAAGATCGGCGAGTACACCCCGGCCACCGGAATGTGGGACTTCATCTACTATCCGCTGGATGCCACCGATACCGGCTGGGTGGGCCTTTCGGAGATCGTCGCCCTCTCCGATCGTGACTTCCTGGTGCTGGAGCGAGACAATCAGCAAGGCCCCAAGGCCGCGGTCAAGCGGGTCTACTATGTCTCCCTGGATAGCCTGAGCTACCCCGGCACCGCCTATCCGGTGTTCAACAAGACCCTGGTCCGCGACGTGCTGCCCGACCTCGCCGCCGGCACCGCCTGGGTCCCGGACAAGGTGGAAGGCATGACCATCGGCCACGATGGCGCCCTCTACCTTGTCACCGACAACGACGGCCTGGACGATGCCGTGGGCGAGACCCGCTTCGTTCGCATCCGCGACTTCAGCCAGTAACCCCACCCACTCGGCCTATCAGGCCACCTTCAGCGGCCCCCCGCCCCCTTCGGGGCGCGGGGGTTATCGCCCAAGCCAGGGCGACACGCCCCAAAACAACCGCATGCGGTCAAAACACCCTGCGCCACCAGTTTCAGGATCAAGAACCCTCACCCTTACCCCCGTCCAGGCCCGACAATTGCTGGCGAAAATAGTCGTCCAAGCCCCTGTAATCTTCGTGTTCCGGCAGGGCGATGGCGAGACGCTCGCCGATCTCCAGCGCCTCCCCCCATAGCTCGCGGGCCGCTATCTCATACCCTTGCGCCCGCGCAGCCTCAGCCAGATTATTGAGGGAAACACAAAGGTCGCGCAAGGCCTCGGGGGTTTCGCCGACGCGTTGGAGGATTTGGCGGCTCATCGCCAAGGATTCGTCGAAGGCGGCGCGGGCGTCCTCCCAGCGGCCGAGGGCCTGGGCGGTTTTGCCCACGTTGTTCAAAGAGACGGAGATGTCGCGCAAGGCCTCGGGGGTTTCGCGAGCCAGTTGCAGGCAACGCTCGGCAACCCCTTGCGCCGCTTGCAGATGGCGTTTGCCATACAGGGCGTTGAAGGCATTGAAGCCGGCATTAAGGATGTGTTTAGGGCGGGGGTCGCCCTGGGCGGTCTGCTGCCGATGGCGAGCCAATAACCGCTCCCACTCCTTCACCAGTTGCCGTTCGTAGGCAGAGAGTGGAAAGGCCCCGAGGTTTGGGGTAGGCTCGACAACAGGGTGGGCGGGTAGCGAGCCGATCCAATTCTGAGTATCCAGACAGAAGGTGCGGATCGCCCACAGGTCCGGCGCAAGGGCCTTGGCCTGAGAGCGTTCGCCGGCGGGCAGGATCAGCACCACGGGCCGGTTCTGGCGTTGACGCAGGGGCTCCCGGTTTTCGTTGAGACGACTGAGAAAGTGGCCGCGGGCGTCACGCCAGCGGCTTTCATCCTTGCGGTCGAGACGGGAGAGGTCGAGCCAGATGGGGGCATCCTTCAGGGCCTGTTCGCGTTGAGTAGGGCGCGACAGACGAGAAATGCAGGTTTGCAGCTGCTGGGGCTCTTCTACCCGCCACTCTTGCAGGCGGGTGACCCGGGCGCGATAGAGATCGGCCAAGCGCTCGCGAAAGATATCTACCACCCGCGGATGCTCGCTGAAGATGAAACCCAAGACAAAACCCTCGCTCCACTCCAGGTGGGTCTTGAGCCGCCGCCACTCCTCTTCGCCGCGAATATCCAGGGCATCCATGGTTCAGCCCTTTGGGAAAGGCCGGCAGGGCAATGGAGAATCAGGGCCTATGTCCGATGCCTGGCGTAATGTTCGGGAAATCCCCCCTAACCCCCCTTTGCGAAAGGGGGGGACTGTTTCGCCCTTCTCCCTTTCAACCACCAACCGACCTTCAATCCCCACGATGCTTGCGGACCTCGTCGAGCAGCAGGGGATGAACATCGTACCAATCCTCACCGTTGAGGTAGTTCATGATCAGGTTGTTGTCGAAGAAGCGGGCAAGGTCGGATAGCGCCTCGGTATCCTCCAGCGCGACGCCCTTCTCCTCATGAACCTTGGCAAGCCAGCGGGCATCCTTCGCGGCGATCGGCAAATGTTCACGGCGAAGGCGGCTTTCTACCTGCACGACAATGTCGTCATTCACCCTCTCTTCAATCGTGCTGGCATCGATCAACGCCTCGCGCAACACCCTAAAGAAATCCCTCAAATCACCGCCGGTAGCCCTGCCCAGGCGCTTCAGTTGGTCGCCGTCGAAAAAGTCCCGCCACGCTGGGTAACGACGTTGGACAATCTCCTCCAGTAGCGCAAGCCCACCTGGATCATCGCTTCCATCCCGTTTGCGCACATGCACGTTCGGCCAGGAGACCACGGTACTGCCATAGACCTTGGCGACGCCGGGCATCAGCGGGCGAAGAAAGGGAGGGATGGTATAGACCACATGCAACAAAGGAAAGCGGAGGTTGCTGGCCTGGCCATAGAAGAGCTCCACCATGCTATCGTGGACTTGTCGTGACTCCTCGCTTATGCCGATGCCCCGGATCTGTTCAACCGAATCGACCAGCAATACCAGCTGAAGCCCTGGATCCTTGCGTTTTTCGCGTAACGCGGCAACGATCTCTCCCACATACTCTCGCGCCTGATCCGTTATTCGCTTGTAATGACCTCTCAAGGCCTTTTGCAGGCTCTCCTTGAAGGTGGGGTCGCTTTTCAGGCTGGCCCCGAGAGTCGCATCAGCCACTTCGGCCGCGAACTCGAACTCGACCTCTCTCTTGAAGAAGTCAGTCAGGCGCGTGAAGTATCCGCGTGCCGCGGCATCAAGATCGTGCTCCTTCTTGGTGGCCTCGGTCAAGCCCATCATCAGTGAAAGAACAAAATCGGAGAGCTCTACCGGTTTGGTGAAAAGCATGTAGTTGGCCATGTCGACCAATACCACTACACAGCCCTGCTCTTCCAATCGCCACTTGAGGCGACGAAGCTCGGTGCTCTTGCCATTGCCGCGAAAGCCGGTCAGCAGGTTGACGCTCTCGGACTCCTCGAAGAGGATTTTTCGCCTCAAGCGCTCGATCGGGTCCTTGCTCTTGGGCATGCGCTGGAGGATTTCGACATAGCGGGGGTCATTCGGATCATCCTCCAGTAAACGAATCTCGGTATTCAAGGCGCGATAGAAGTCGCGGGCGGGGTTGGCCATGGTTAGTCGTCTCTCGTCAGTTCCCGATTGTTACACATCCGCCCACATGCGAACCAGATTGGCGTAGGACTTGTCCACCAGCTTGGCGTTTTCGTCTTCGGCGTTGGCCTTGAGCAGGGCCTCGCGGGCGGTGTTGAGTTCGTAGAGGAGTTCGCGGCGGGCGGGGTCCTTGACGTGGCTCTGGATCCACAACAGGACGACCAGGCGTTCGCCGCGGGTGACGGGGTCGACCCGGTGGAGGCTGCTGGAGGGGTAGATGACGGCGTCGCCGGCGGCGAGTTTGACCTTCTTTTCGCCGAAGGTGGTGCGCACCACCAGTTCGCCGCCTTCGTAGCTTTCCGGCTCGCGCAGAAAGAGGGTCATGGAGACGTCGCTGCGAAAGCGCGGTCCGTGCAGGCCCATGATGGGGTCGTCGACGTGGTCTCCGTAGGTCATGTCGGGGTGGTAGCGGGCGACGATGGGGTCGGCCATGCGGTAGGGGAGCACGGCGGCGTTGAAGGTGAGGTTGTTGGCCAGCGCGCCCATGACGACCCGTATCAGGCTCTCCATGGGCTCGCGCTCGGCCTTCATCTCCAGGTTGTTCTTGACCTGGCGCGCCGCCATGCCGGCGGTGA
This sequence comes from Gammaproteobacteria bacterium, assembly GCA_011390365.1. Taxonomy (GTDB): domain Bacteria; phylum Pseudomonadota; class Gammaproteobacteria; order Chromatiales; family Chromatiaceae; genus SLIM01. The sequence continues at coordinate 30,291 of JAABSM010000002.1, read as the reverse complement.
GCTTGCCGTCCTGAAACCGGGCCGATCCGATGATTTCGTCGAGGCGCTCCAGTTGCGCCCCGTTGAGGACCTTGGGCAGGTGCAGCATCATCGTCGGGGCCCTCCTATTCCAGCCAGCCGTTGACCTTGGCCAGGTCTTGCGGGCCAAGGGTGCCGGCGGCCTGCCTCAGTTGCAGGCCGGCGACCACGTACTGATAGCGGGCGGCGGCGTGCTTGCTCTTGACGCTGTAGAGGTCGCGTTCGGCGTTGAGCACGTCGACCATGGTGCGGGTGCCCACCTCGAAACCGGCCTTGGTCGCCTCCAGCGCGCTCTGGGCCGAGACCACGCCGGCCTCCAGGGCGCGCACCGTGCTGATGCCGGAGAGCACGCCGCGATAGGCGTCGCGCACCTGGCGCGCGACACTGCGCCGTTGCTGCTCCAGGGCCTCCCGGGCCTGTTCGAAACGCAGCCGGGATTGGTCGGTGGAGAGGGGGACGCTGCCGCCAAGCCACAGCGGCATGCTCAGTTGTACGCCGATGCGGGTGTCATGGGCGTCGCTATCGTAGTCACCGTCGCTGCGGCTGTAGGTGTGGCTACCCACCAGGTCGACCTGAGGGGAGCGTGCGGCGCGCTGTACCTCGATCTCCTTGCGCGCCATCTCCAGCCCCTGGCGGGCGGCGAGGATGCCCAGATTGTTCTCCAGCGCGATCTCGCCCCAGTGTCCGATATCAGCGGGGGTCGGCGGCTCCAGAGGGATCGCGGCGACCAGCGGGCTGATGCGCGCCACATCACTGGCGAGGATCTCCCGCAGCCCTTCCCTGGTGTTGTCGAGTTCGTTCTCCGCCAGGATCAGATCGGCGCGCGCCTGGTCGGAGACCGCCTGGGCCTCGTGGACCGCGGTAATGGCGATCAGGCCGACGTCGAAACGCTGCTTGGCCTGATCGAGTTGGCGATCGATGGCGGCGTTCTGGGCCTGCACGAAGGTGAGGTTGTCCTGGGCGGCGAGGATGTCGAAATAGGCCCTGGCGACCCGCACGATCAGCGCCTGCTCTTCGCCGCTGTACTGGGTATCCGCCTGCAGCGCCTGATCCCCGGCCTGTGAGAGGCGCAGGTCCGCCTGTTTGTCGTAGAGGGTCTGGGAGAGGTTGACGCCGATATTGGCGGCGCTGTAGTTCATGGTGGTGGTATCGTCGCCGCGGTTGGCGGACGCGCCGCCGCTTAGCGAGACCATCGGGCGAAAGGTGGTGCGGGCGAGGGGTTCGGCCAGTTTCTGGGCGTCACGGGCGGCGCGGGCGGCGCTCAGCTGGGCGTCGTTCTCCAGGGCGATGCCGTAGACCTCCATCAGGTCCTCCGCCATCACGCCGCCGTTGAGGGTCAGCGCCCCCGCCAGGGCCAGGGATAAAGTCGTCTTCTTCATGATGAATTCCTTTCCTGCGCATTAGATTGCGCGGAGAGGAGGAGTCGCTCTCCGCCGTTGGGACCATTCTACACTACCGCGGCGTCAGAACCCGGACTCGCGTACGAGAATCGAAGCCGCGCGCCGCAAAAAGTGCAACAGCGGGCTGCGCGCCTCGGCCGCGACCCGCAGCTCGCCGCGCACGACCTGCTCGAAGCCCCCTTCAACATCGCCCACGGGGCGGAAGACGGCGCGAAACAGGGGGGTCTCGCTGATCAATCCGCCAGACCCGTCCTTGCGCACCGCCAGCGGACCGCCGAAGGTCGAGGCAAGATAGGGGGTGGCCAGTTGCCGCAGGCTGCCCTCCTCGATATGCGTCAACCGCATGGCAAGGGGCGTCAGATCCGGGTCGTCGGCGTAGAAGCGGGCGGCCGCGTTCACCCCCAGGCGGCGGCGCTGTTCGCCATCCAGGTAACCATGAACCTCAAGGGTCCGGTCATCGACGATGCGCAGCAAGGGGGTTCGGGTATCGATCCAGCGTCCGACCACCAGACTGGAGTCAAGATAGGCGATCTCCCCATCCAGCGTCGCATTTACCCGCAACCGCTCTTTTCGCTCCAGCAGGCCGTCAAGGCTGGAACGGGCCTCCGCCCGGCGCTGTTCGAGGATACCGCGGTATTCGAGTGAGACCTCGTCGATCGCCTTGCGTTCCATCTCCAGCGCCACGATGCGCAGCTCCTGGCGCGCCTGCTCGATGCGTTGGTCGAGATCCGGCGACTCGATACGCAGCAACGGCTCGCCGGCCGTTACCGGCTGGCCGCGGGCGACGTGCAGCTCCGCCACCCGCCCGGCCTCGGCGGCGAAGATGCGATTCTGGCGCGGATGCACCACCAGCCCGGGCACGTCGCTGTGGTGATCCCAGGGGAGAAACGCCAGGCCGATCAATCCGGCAACAAGCGACAGGGTCCTGATCGAACGACGATTCCAGCGCATCTCCTCCCCCGATTTCAGCCACTCCCCCATCTCCCGCAGCAGCGGACGCCCGATGAACCAGCCGATCTCGACCAGCATCAGAAACAGCCCCAGGGCCTTGAAGAAGAGATGGTAGACCAGCAGGGCGATGCCGAGAAAGAGAAAAAAGCGGTAGATCCAGGTCCCCCAGGCATACCACACCAGAAAACGCGCCAATCGGGGCGGGTGGCGTTCCGGCGGCGGACGCCCGAGTCCGAACAGCCACTCCCGCAGGCGCCAGCGCGCCAGGGCGAAGGCGCGATCCTGCAAGTTGGCGAAGCCGAGCAGATCGGAGAGCAGATAGTATCCATCGAAGCGCATGAAGGGGTTGAGGTTGACCAGCAGCGTCATCAGCCAGGTCGAGGTGGCGAGCATGAACAACGCGGAGCGCAGGGGGCCGTCTTCCACGAAGCTCCACAGCAGCAGGGCAAAGACCGCCAGCGACAACTCGGCGAGCATGCCGGCGGCGCCGATCAGCAGCCGCTTGCGTCGCTCGGGCAGCTTCCATGCCTCGCTGTTCTCGGTGTAGAGCACCGGCCACAGCACCAGAAACGCCACCCCCATGGTGGGTACCCGCAGGCCGAAGCGGGTCGCCATGTAGGCGTGCCCCAGTTCGTGGATGATCTTGGCGAACGAGAGGGCGATGGCGAACAGCAGCCAACCTTCGAGGGTCTGAAAGTGGAGAAAGGTGGCGCTGAAGCTCTCCCAGCGCTGGGCCGCCAGCAGTATCCCCAGCAGCACGCACGCCAGCAGCAGACGCAGGAAAGCGCGGCTGAAGAGTGGCCTGACCCAGGGCCAGCTGGCCTGCAAAAAGGCGTGGGGGCGCACCAGAGGAATCCGGAAGAAGAGGTAGCGGTGGAGCAGCCACTGCCCGGGTGAGGGGCGGCCGGCCTGGGCCATGGCCCGCAATCGGTCGCGATAGCCGCGACCGCGGCCGAGCAGCAACTGGTTTCTGGCGAGGAACTCCAGCAACGCCCGCAGTTGCCCCTCCTCAACATGCAACGGGGTATGGCGGTTGACCTCGGCGATCACCGCGTCGCCATCGCCTAGCCGCCAACGCCGCAGCAACTCGAACTCCGCCCATCCTATGCGAAAAAAGCGGTTTCTGGCGGGATCCTGAAGCACCCACGCCGGCGCCCCGTCCCGCTCGGACTCGCCGGGAATCAGGCGGATATCCTCCCTGAGCGGGGGCAACACGATCTTTGACGGGGCCAATTCCATCCCCTCAGTCTACCACCACCGCCTCCAAACCCGACTATTCCAGGGATCCCTAATCTTCTAATGCGGCCAAAACTAGGCTATATTGACGGCTTAAGGTTTATTGACCTCCGCCCGGCCCCCAGGGCGCGGCGGAGCAACGCCCCTCGCAACGCACCCACCGCCGGACGGACGCATGGCCCAAACCCAAGACGATACCGATAGCAGCCTTGAAGATGTCATCGTAGAGCAGCAGTTCCAGCGCGCGGTGAGCTCCTTCGAGGCGATCATGCTGAGCCAGATCGAACTCAAGAACCAGCTCTCGGACCGCCTCAACTGGAGCATCCGCGCCGGCATCACCATTCTCGCCATTATCGCCATCTCGATCCTGGTGCTACTGCTCACCCTGTCGGCGCAGATCAATCGCATCTCCGGCGTGGTCAGCGACATGAATCTGCATTTTTCCTCGGTTTCCAGTCAGATGGAGCTGATTGACGGTTACATGGCCAATATGGAGCGGCGGGTGGCGCTGATGGGCGGCATCGAACAGCAAACCGCGATCATGACCCAGGAGATGGATAACATCCTCGCCGACTTGCAGCCGATGAGCGGCGATATCGCCGGCATCCGTCACAGCGTGACCCAGGTGCGCGGTAACATCACCAACATCTCGGCCGCCATAGACCACATGAACCAGAATGTGCAGATGATGGGCCATGACATGCATCGCATGGGCGAGCCCGCGCGTACCATGAACAAGATGTTTCCCTTTCCCTGACGGCATGCGGCCGAATCCTGGAGCTCAACATGGCGGATGATCCCAAGCGCCTGTTCATCGAAGTGGTCGGTCGGCTCGGCCGCGAGACCCAACTGCATCTCGACGAACGCCACCGTCACTTTCACATCACCAACGTCATACTGGGTGTGATGTCGATCCTGCTTATCGTACTGGCGGTGTTCAACGTCTACTACATTCACGTCCTCTATAAGGACATGAGCGGTATCGTTGGCAACATGGAGTCGATGCACTCCCGGCTGAAGGTGGTCAAGACCAAGATGGAATCGATCACCGGCCGCGTCGAGCTGATCGATGACCACATGGAGAACATGGATCGCATCAACCGGCATACCAGCCGCCTCGCCTCTACCATGCCGGAGATCAGCGCGGCGATGCACAGCATCGGCCTGGAGGTGAACGGCATCGAGCAGGACATGCAACTCATGAGCGCAGGCATGCATAACGTCGATCAGCGCTTCGGCCACATCACCGGCGGAGTCGGCGTGATGCGCCAGAACGTGCGCCAGATGTCCCGTCCGATGGGGATCATGAATCCGATGCTGCCCTGAAGGCGGCTCGGACAGCCGCGCCAAAGTTTTCCAAGATATTTCACGGAGACACAGAGATCACGAGGGAAGGGTTCTCGGTGTGCTCCTTGCCTCGGTTGAGAACTTTGCGGGTTTGATAATGCGAGGAAAACTTGTTGAGTACCGCAAGATGGGGCGGCGAAAGCTCGCCCAGTGTCAATGAGGGTTCCGGAGGCAGAAACGGATCGAACGCCTCCCCTCATGTTGCGTTTTAGCGACACCCTCCTCCTCTCTCCGCTTGCGCCGCGGGCTTGAGACGGAGCGCACGAAAAAATCGACACCGCCGTCCTTGATGCGCACCTGCTCGGTTTCGATACGATGCAGCACGCCCTCTTGAATCGCGCCCCTCGTTTGGTTAACAATGGCGGTTCAGAGGGTTCCCGGCGACAACGGAGGATAAGGGGTGCTCTGCAAGCGGGTTTGCGTCATTATTATTTCGATGGGAAGAGCAAGATCACGGAGATAAAGTCGATCGATCCCGCGCCGCGAAGGGGACCTTCTGCAAAAATGATACACTTTTTTGCGATTTGCGCTATCCTTCTTGCGATAAATCGCTATACTAGACGGTACCCAAATTCTCTATCCAACCAACACCGGAGGAATCCACAATGCCGGAGAACAACAAACGCTCCACCCCTCGGCTGCTGCTCGCCGCCCTGGGTCTCACCGCGGGCCTGGCAATGGCGCCCCTATCCTACGCAGGACCAATGAGCAACGTCACGACCTCTGCTGGCGAGCGCTGGATGGTCTCGGGCGAATGCCTGAAGAGCAAAGGCGACGCCGACGAGGCTTGCGGCGAAGAGGTGGCCGAAAAGCCAATGAAGGCCGCTCCCGCGCCGAAGCCAGCGCCCAAGATGGCGCCATCCGCCGCCAAGAAGCCGGAACCCGCGCCGGGCGCCGTCAACTGCGACACCACCGTCCACTTCGACTTCGACCGTTCCGCGCTCAAGGCCGACATGAAGCGCATGCTTGATGAGATGGCCAGCAAGGTCAAATCCAGCACCGCTGACGAAAAGGTCATGATCGTCGGTCACACCGACAGCGTCGGCACCGAAAGCTACAACATGGGCCTCTCCAACCGTCGCGCCAAGGCCGTCGCCGACTACCTGGCCGGCAAGGGCGTGAGCGCCCACTCCGTCACCGGCGAAGGCGAGTCCAACCCGGTCGCCTCCAACGCCTCCAGCGACGGTCGCGCCAAGAACCGCCGCACCGAGGTCTCCTGCCAGTAATCTTTGGCGGAACCTGAAAAAACCCGGCTCGACTCAGTCGAGACCGGGTTTTTTCATGCCCGCTTCACTCCCACTCGCGGAACACCACCTCGACCCGGGTCAGTAGCGCGAAACAGGTGGAGCAATCCTCCTTGCGGTAGTCCTGGGGCCAGAAGACCTCCGGCACGAACTCCACGAACAACCAGGGACGCAGGAAGTTCTGGCGATAGCGGGCGCGGATGAAGTAGCTGTCGGCCTCCAGGTCCGGCCGGGAGTGCCCTACCACGCCCGCCGAATAGCTGATGGCGCGACGCTCGGAGAGCTTGCGATAGCGGGTCACCACGCTCGACCAGTTGACCCCTTCGTGATGATGCTCCTCATCCCAGATCCCGTAATTGCTCCAGCGCAATAGCGCCAGATCACTCAGCGGCCACTCCAGGTCGGACTTCATCTTGAGACCAAAGCCTTCCCGAGTATTGTAGAAAGCGGTGGTGGTCAGGCGACTGTAGAGATCATCGCTGACATTCCAGGAGGCGCGATGGCGTAACTTGACGATGAATTCCGCCGGATTGATGCGCATGCTTCCGCGCAGCGACAGATGTTCGGCGAGCCCATCCAGCAAGGTATAGCTGACACCCACCTCATTGCGCTCCTCCTGATCTTCCAGGGGCGTCACCATGCCCCGACTCTCCATGTCCGCCAGCTCGTCATCATCATCGGCGAAGATCAGCAGCTTGACCCGGTCATGGAAGCGCGGCAGATCCACCCGCGCGCTCACCCGCGGCTTGTAGTCGAATCCGTCCTCGCCCTGCACATAGGAGAAGTCGTTGCGCCAACGCACATGGGCCTTGGCCTGGGTCTCGTCGGTATAGCGATCGTTGTCGAAAAAGCCGTCGAACCAGTTGACCCCGTAACCCAGGTAATCCGAGACCTGGTCCACCTTGTCATCCGCCCACATCAGCACCTCGGAATCCGGATCCTGACCGGAAGCAGGATCCGGGCCGGGTTTCGACGCCACCTCCCCGGCGAATCCGCTGGACGGAACCATGGCCGCCAGCGCCCCGCGGAAAAGGAGCTGGCGGATCGCTACGGATATGCGTTTGGCTTTCACCCTTTACCTCGCCTTGTTCACGGCGTCTTCGCCGCATGTGCCTTGATATTGTTCTCATCCCCGCCATCCAGGGGCTGAATCGCCAGTTCACGACGCGGCTGCCCTGCCGCCTTCAGGGAGATCCCGGTAAGCAACAGCCGCTCTCCCCCCGCGAGATCATAATACTCGATCATCAATGGCAGATAGTAATGGCTTGGAGAGTACCACACCGTCACCCGTTTATCGTCGTCCGCGTAGATCAGGCGCAGGGTGTCGATCTTGCCGGTGGCACCCTCCAGGGTTTGCCGCCCCACCACCTCCGCCTCCCGCTCCTTGAGATCCTTGTTGCTGATGGTCTTGAAACGAATGGGATCCTCTCCCGCCGCTGCGCGCCGCCCCAACTCCAGCAGGAACAGCTGATTGTCAAAGGTATCTTCGCTCAGCGGCTCTTGCCTCTTGTTGCCGCGAAACACCACCTCCGCGACATCCCTGGACCAGTCGAAGTCCACCTGGAGATTACGTTTCTCGCGTCTGCTATGGGTGTAGCGATACGTCAGGGGGACGATACCCCGCTCGGGCTGGTAACGCCAGATGCTCTCGCTCACCGTGTTCACCGGGTAGAAAAAATCGACGAAGCCCTTGCTCTTGATCTCGACGCGAAAACGGCGCCGCCCATCCTTCAGCGGCTCGATCAGCCACTGGGCATCCCCCACCGGCACGCCGCGGGCGCGCACCTCATAATCGAGACTGATCTGGTCGGGCGGCGCACCATCCGCCGGCACCGCCGTATCCGCGATGACCGCGGTCGCAAAAAGGCCGCCAAGCCAGAACAGGATCCAGATCAGCGGCATCACCGCTCCCCTTGCCGCATCAATACCAAGCATCGCTCCCCCGTCGTTTGCGCCACCTTCAGCGGCGACACCTCCACATCCAGCCCCTGGGCGCGCAGACGTGCAATCTCCTCTTTCGGCTCGACCCCCTTCATCGCCAACCAGACGCCGTCCCGCGCAAGCAGGCGGCGACTGAGGTCGACCAGCTCCCGGAGAGAGCTGAACGCCCGCGCGGTGATCTGGGTAAATGGCCGTGGCGATTCAAAGGCCTCTATCCTCCGTTGGGCAGGATTCACGTTGGAGAGTTCCAGCTCCATCACCGCCTGACGCACGAAACGTATCTTTTTGCCGTTGGCATCGAGCAACGCGCATTCAAGGCTCGGGCGCATGATCGCCAGCGGTATTCCCGGCAACCCCGCCCCGGTGCCCACGTCCAGTAGCCTGCCCGCCGTCACCCAGGGCAGGATCGACAAGCTATCCAGCAGATGCCTGGGCGCCATCTCTTTCGGATCACGCACCGCCGTCAGATTGAAGACCTTGTTCCACTTCTCCATCAGCGCCAGGTAATCCAGCAATTTCGTCGCCTGGGCATCGCTGATCTCCAGCCCCATCTCCGCCGCGCCGCGGGCGAGCTGATCCGACCAGAGTTGGCGGTGGTTGCTCATTCGACCGCTCCCCAGGGGGATGAAGAAGAATAGAGGGGATTAACGGGATTTTCAGGATGGTCGGGATTCATGGTTGATCGCTTTGGGGTAGGATGGTTAAAGAATAGACAGGATTAACAGAATTTCTCAGGATTTTTGATTGTTTGCTTCGAAATGTCTTTCCATTACCGCAAAACCCCATCAACGCCACGCTGTGGGAGCGGTTTGAAACCGCGACAACGGAGCCCGATCAAAGCCAGCTGATCGCGGATGCAATCCGCTCCCACAGGCGAAGCCACCCCCAGGGGGATGAAGAAGAATCGACAGGATTATCGGGATTTTCAGGATCTACAAGATATTTTATTGCTACGTTGCCAAGGTTATCCAAATAAAATCCCGTCAATCCTGACAAATCCTGTCCATTAAACCCGTCCCAAGCATCCCATCCATCCTGCAAATCCCGTTAATCCCGTCCAAAGCTCGCCCGCTTGAGGTGAATCAGCAGCAAAGAGACCGCCGCCGGCGTAACCCCGGAGATACGCCCGGCCTGGCCTATGGTGGCAGGCCGGATGCGCTGGAGCTTTTCGCTGACCTCGGCGGAGAGCCCCTTGACGCGGACGTAGTCGAAGTCGTCGGGCAGTTTGGTCGCCTCGTTGGCGCGGTTGCGTTCGATCTCCGCCTGCTGGCGGTCGATGTAGCCGGCGTAGCGGGCCTGGATCTCCAGTTGTTCCGAGGCCTGGACATGCTCTACCGCCGGGCCGACGCCGGGCAGTTCGCAAATGCCAGCGTAGCTGGTCTCCGGTCGCGCAAGCAGATCCAGCGCCCGCACCTCCTTGGAGATGGACGACCCCATCGATTCCTTGGCAGCCCGGGCCGCCTCGCTGCCGGGCTGGATCCAGATGTCGTGCAGCCGCTGGCGCTCCCGTTCGAGGGTCTCCCGCTTCTCCTCGAAGACCCGCCAGTGCTCGTCGTCCACCAGCCCCAGCGCCCGGCCCTGTTCGGTGAGGCGCAGATCGGCGTTGTCCTCCCGCAGCAGCAGCCGATACTCGGCGCGGCTGGTGAACATGCGGTAGGGCTCGTTGGTGCCCTGGGTGATCAGGTCATCCACCAGCACCCCCAGGTAGGCCTCGTCGCGACGCGGATACCACCCTTCCTTTTCCTGGCTCGCCAAGGCGGCGTTGAGGCCCGCCAGCAGCCCCTGGGCCGCCGCCTCCTCATACCCGGTGGTACCGTTGATCTGACCGGCGAAGTAGAGCCCCTGGATGAATTGGGTCTCCAGCGTCGGACGCAGATCACGGGGATCGAAGAAATCGTACTCGATGGCGTAACCGGGGCGAACGATGCGCGCCTCCTCGAAACCCTGCATGGAGCGCACCAGCCCGATCTGCACGTCAAAGGGCAGCGAGGTGGAGATGCCGTTGGGATAGAGTTCGTTGCTGGTCAGCCCCTCCGGCTCGATGAAGATCTGGTGGGCGTCGCGATCGGCGAAGCGCACCACCTTGTCCTCGATGGAGGGGCAGTAGCGTGGTCCAACCCCCTCGATCACCCCGGTGTACATCGGCGAGCGGGACATGCCGCCGCGGATGATCTCGTGGGTACGCGCGTTGGTGTGGGCGATGAAGCAGCTTACCTGCTCGGGGTGTTCCTCTCGGGAGCCGAGAAACGAAAAGACCGGCGCCGGATCGTCCCCCGGCTGCTCCTTGAGCACCGAGAAATCGACGCTGCGGCGATCGATGCGCGGCGGCGTGCCGGTCTTCAACCGTTGCACGTTGAAAGACAATTCCCGCAGCCTCGTCGCCAGGGCATTGGCGGGAGGATCGCCGGCGCGCCCACCCTGGTAATTATTGAGTCCAATATGGATGCGCCCGCCAAGAAAGGTCCCCGCCGTCAGCACCACGGTCTTGCCGTGAAAGGCCAGTCCCATCTGGGTCACCACCCCGGTCACCCGCTCCCCCTCCACCACCAGATCATCCACCGCCTGCTGGAAGAGATCGAGATTGGGTTGACTCTCCAGCGCGAAGCGCACCGCCGCCTTGTACAACTGGCGATCCGCCTGGGCGCGGGTCGCCCGCACCGCCGGCCCCTTGCTCGAATTCAAGATCCGAAACTGAATCCCGCCCCGATCCGTCGCCCGCCCCATCACCCCGCCCAGGGCATCCACCTCTTTTACCAGATGCCCCTTGCCGATGCCGCCGATGGCCGGATTGCAGCTCATCTGCCCCAGGGTATCGATATTGTGGGTCAGCAGCAGCGTCCGCGCACCCATGCGCGCCGCCGCCAGCGCCGCCTCGGTCCCGGCATGACCGCCGCCGATCACGATGACATCGTAGGTTTCGTTATGGAACATCTTAAATGGACAGGATTAAACGGATTGAAGGGATTTTACAGGATTTGCCGCCAATAATGGGTAAAGGCGCCGAAAAAGAAGAATCGACAGGATTAACAGGATTTCGCAGGATATACATGATAAAACTAAAACTTAATTCACGCCGACTTCCAAGCTCCAGCTTAGGACCGAACGGGGCTGCAAGCCCCGCCCAGCCGAGTACTCCCAGCGCATGGCGGAGCGCGCGGCTTGACGCGCCCGTGCCGGCAGTGGCGCGTCAAGCCGCGCGCTCCGCCTTTTGGTGGCCCCCATCGATTCCGTGAAAGAACATCCTCTAATCGGTCGACTACAAACCCTCCACCGAGTAAACACTGGTCTGGGTGAAGCTCTCACCCGGCTCGATGGTAACCGCATCATCGGCGGCGTTGGTGGTTTCGACGCAGAGCATCTGGCGGTAGCCCGCTTCGCCCATGTCGCCGAATGCCGCGCCCTTTTCCGCCCAGGGATTCCAGACGACGGTGCTATGGCTGTTCTGCTTGGCGATGCGAATGCGCCGCCCCAGGGATTCGTCAATAATCAGGGCCTCTTCGGGGCAGTCGAGGTAGATGCGGTCGACCTCGCCATCGATGGTGATTGGCCCTTCCTGGCTCTTGCGCACGCCGCCATCGACCTTGTCGAGGTACTCCTTGCCCTCCAATCCTTCGACCCGTACCTTGGCGATGTCGCCGACGTGGAAGTAGGTGTGTACCGCCTGGGTGATGGTGAAAGGTGCGTCGCCGATATTGCGGGTGGTGAGGTCAATGCGCAGTTGCTCGGCGAGGGTGATGGCCAGTTCCAGTTGGGCGCGGTGGGGCCAGAGCTTGCGCTGCTCCTCGCCGGGTTCAAAGATCATGGCGATACGGGTGGCGTCCTTGAGGCGGGCGGTCTCGAGCATGCGCCAGTCGAGGTTGCGGGCGAAGCCGTGACCTGGCAGGCTGGCATCACTGGGATGGGGACCGAACCATGGCCAGCACACCGGCGCGCCGCCGCGCAGGGACTTGCCGGGCTTGAAAACGGCTTGCGGCGAAAGCCACACCACCGGGGCATGGCCCTGAGGCGTCCAGAACAGCAGTTGCCCGCCCTGACGGGCGACCTCCATCTGGCCGTGGCGGGTGGTGACCCGGGCGACAGCGGCGCCGCTGTGATTGTCGGCGAACTCGACGAGACCGGGGATGCCGAATTTTTCGTTCAAAATGGCGGGATTACACATGGCGTACCTCTCTTGGCTGGGTAAAGCGGGGATGATAGCGCGTCCGAGCCGTTTCGCGCATTATTGTCTATCAAGGGAAAATTTTTAGACAGGATTAACAGGATTTACAGGATTTGCAAGACCGTTACGTCGTGCCAACCCGACCTGCACTGCCGGCAATCAAGGCAATCCTGTTAATCCTGTAAATCCTATCCAATAAACAACCATCCGAAACCCAGCGAGGCAATCCATGACCGATTCGACCCAACACAGCATCGACCGACTTCAGGCGCGCCTGAAGGCCTTCGCCGTAACGCGGGACTGGGAGCAGTTCCACTCCCCCAAGAATCTCTCCATGGCGCTGATCGCTGAGGCGGCGGAGCTGGTGGAGCATTTCCAGTGGCTAACCCAGGAACAGAGCCGCAACCTGCCGCCGGAGAAGCTGGAGGAGGTGCGGCTGGAGCTGGCGGACATCTTCATCTTCACCCTGCGCTGCGCCGAACGGCTGGATATCGACCTGATTCAGGCGGCCAATGACAAGATGGACCGTAACGAAGAGCGGTTTCCGGTGGAGAAGGTGAAAGGGAAAGCAGTACGGGGGAGTGATTGCTGAGAACTGCATGCAATCACTGCCGACTCGATGCGGGAGCTGAATGTTTGCACCACCAGAATCCCGCAATCCACCATCGCAGCAAAATCACACACAATATAGTGTTAAGATATTGGCCCTCCAAGTCGCCGCATCCAGGCTTGCCCGCCGTTGGCGGGCGCGGGTGACGCTTGAGCGCGCATTTTTTACAGTGAGATCGATTTGCTTGACCGCGCCTTCCTGTTTGCCAAATCCTCTCTTATTGATGCAGCATCTGTTTGTTGATGCAGCATCTGTTTGGAGTACAGCCCTGGGGCTGTACGATAGCCCTTCACGCGCCAAGGCGTATACAGTGTCATTCCGTTAGCGCCACGCCAGGTTCCCGCCCTTGATGCGCCTGACTCCGGAGCAGGCCGGAAACCGTCGGACCGGCATAGGATGTGGCGAATAAAAAGCCTTGTCGCTCGCTCGACGGCACATCCTATGCGGAACCGAAAACGGTCGGCGTATCCACGAAATGAGGCGCATCACTCCGGGAAAATGCCACGATGGCTCATCTTAATGGCATTGAAAGCGTGTACTCCATCCCCGAACCGGGTCGATAACCAGACCGCCCAATGTGGTCTCGTTGGCACCCGCGCGAAAACGCATTATGCTGTTTATCATGCCGAATTCGCCTGTCTTGTCAAGAGTTTCGCGGGGTTCAGCTGGCAAGATAACGCTGGGGCATCCCAGTGACCGGCTAAAGCCTCACCCTCCGACACCCCGTGCCGCTGGAGGTTGACGCTTTACTGTGAAACATCGCGCAGCGATTCCTTATTCCCCCTCTCCCTCTGGGAGAGGGCCGGGGTGAGGGAACGATCACGGCGTTGCGCCACCTATGTTTCATCATCCGGGGTGGCGCAATGCCATGATCGTTAGCCAGGCCTGTAGCCGCTCAGGCGCCGCCGGCCTGCTGGATGGCGCCGCGCAGGGAGCAGATCTCCTCGTATTCGTCTTCGAAGAAGAACTTCTCTTCGCCAAAGGCGGGTTTGAGGTGGTTGAGCCAGGTCGCCTTTTCGTCGTACTTGGCGAAAAAGGGGCGTTGCACCCATTCGGAGTTGCGGCCCTGGATGAAGCGCAGCACGAAGACCTTTTCGCCCTGAACCTCAGTGACGCCCTGGATCTCGATCTTGCCCGGACCGGCGCTCATGCTCGGCCCGCGCGCGGTGCGGCCGAGGCCGGAGACGCGGCGCATGGCGTCGCGGTAGATCTCCCAGGCGCGGTGGAGGGGGACCTCGAAGTAGTGGCGGGCGCCGGTATCCCGCTCCACGAACATGTAGTAGGGGACGATGTGCAGGCCGATCTGGCGGTTCCACATGTGCAGCCAGTCGTCGGCGTCGTCGTTGATGTGGGCCAACAGCGGCCCCTGACTGCGGATCACCGCGCCGGTCTCCTGGATGCGCTTGATCGCCCGCTCGGCGATATCCGTATCCAGCTCCCGCCAGTGGTTGTAGTGCGCCATGAGGGCGACGTGCTTGCCGGCTTCGACCAGGTCTTCAAGCAGATAGAGGAGTTCGTCGGCGTCGGCGTCGGTGACGAAGCGCTGGGGCCAGAAGCTGAGCGCCTTGGTGCCGATGCGCAGGGTCTGGACGTGCTCCAGCCCGGGGTTCTTGAGGGGCTCCAGGTACTGCTTGAGGTGCTTGGTCTTCATCACCATGGGATCGCCGCCGGTAATCAGCAGGTCGCTGACGGTCTTGTGATCGCGCAGGTATCCGTGCAGTCGGCTCGCCTCGGTGGTGGCGATCTTGAGGCTCTTGTCACCGACGAACTGGGGCCAGCGAAAGCAGAAGGAGCAGTAGGCGTGGCAGGTCTGCCCCTGGGAGGGGAAGAAGAGCACGGTCTCGCGATACTTGTGCTGCAAACCTTCGATGGGCAGGCCATCGCGCCCGAGTGGCGTGTTGAGCTGCATCTGCCCGGCCGGGTGGGGGTTGAGTTCACGCCGGATCTCGCTCGCCATCGCCTGGATCTCATCCCGCGCCGCGTCCCGCTTGTAGAGCTCGGCCATGCGTTCGAAATGCTCCGGCAGCAGCATCTCCTTTTGCGGGAAGGTCAGCTGGAAGATCGGGTCATCCGGGACCTTGGACCAGTCGATCAGATGGTCGATCACGTAGTCATTTACCCGAAACGGAAGAACGCTGGAGACCACCTTCATCGCCAGCCGTTGCTCGCTCTCCAGTTGCGCGAGCTGAGGAATCCTTTCCAGGTCTCTTTGGGTAAAGACGCGAAAACGGGTATTGTCCACCGCCTTTTCGACGGGACCGCGGAGAGTGGAAACTTGGGACATGGTACTGATCCTCTTGTCTGATCGCTCGCGCACCGGGGTCTCCGGTCCGCTCGCTAGGCCGACGCCTGGAGGCGCTGTAGCGCCATGATCCATGACTGCCGAACTGTAAAGGATCGGGCATTCTATCACAAAGGTTCGAATAAACCGAAAAGCGGATTTTTCCCGAGTAGCCGGCTAGCGCAACCCATCAAACAGTAGATAATATCTATTTTTACCGTAAAAACAATTAGCTAGGCTATTTAACCTAAAAACTAATCAACTTTTATCATCAAGACTTAACACAAGCGTTAAGCAGAAAAACCGTTACAACCCTAAATATCTTTCGGCGCTCGCCGGCCCATCACTCCTTGCGCCAGACACAGCCGCCCCCCGTCTGCTTGTCGATGGCGTCCAGGCGCTGTTGGTGCAACGCCAGCTCCTCGGCGCTGGCCCGCACCACGCGCAGCGGCGGGCGTCCGGCGGGCAGACGGCGAATGCCGGTGGTCTCTCCCTCGCCGGATTCGCCGCTCTCCTCCTCTTCGGCGAAGAGCACGCCCTGGCCGCCGGTCATGGCCAGATAGACATCGGCGAGGATCTCGGAGTCGAGCAGCGCGCCGTGCAGTTCGCGATGGGCGTTGTCCACGTCGTAGCGTTTGCACAGGGCATCCAGGCTGTTGCGCTGGCCCGGATGCATCTTGCGCGCCATCGTCAGGGTATCAGTGATGGCGCAGTAGTGGTCCAGCGCCTCGTAACCGGCGTCGAGCAGCCGCAACTCGTGGTTGAGAAAGCCGACGTCGAAGGGGGCGTTGTGGATGATCAGCTCCGCATCCCGCACATAGTCGATGAAGGCGGCGACAATATCGCCGAAACGGGGCTTGTCGGCAAGCATTTCGTTGGTGATGCCGTGCACCTCGATCGCCCCGACGTCGATCTCCCGGTCCGGTTGCAGGTACTGGTGAAAATTGTTGCCGGTGGGGCGGCGATTGATCATCTCGACGCAGCCGATCTCGATGATGCGATGGCCCTGCTCCGGCTCCAGACCGGTGGTCTCGGTATCCAGTACGATCTGGCGTTCGAATTCACTCACTGCTGTCTCGCCTCCAGTGCCCTGACATTAATCCCAAAAGAAAACACCACAGAGATCACAGAGTGCACAGAGAGTTCAGAGTCGCGCCGACGGGCATACCGGAAAGCGGGATTCAAGGCGTTGTGGAGAGCGCTGCCAACGTTGCTTCTCGCCATCCAGACTCCGAAAAGCACGTCATGCCGCACATGGAAGTGCGGCAGCCAGCGCCAGGGATGGCAAACACATCGACTTGAACGACAAAGCATCATGGTTGGCATAGGCTTGCTCTCCCATCACCTCTCTGTGTTCTCTGTGTGCTCTGTGGTTTTAACTGTTCTGGCGACTGGCGTCGGTGGAAAGGGGATCCCCCGCGCCGGTCGCGGCTGGCGCCCGCCGAAGCCCATGAAGCGCTGGGCGACGAGCGCCTTGGCCCAGGGCAGGTTGTCCAGCGCGGTGAGGCCGATGTCGCGGGCGGCGCGCACCGGCAAGAGGGGGCTGGTGAAGAGTCTGACCAGGCCGTCGGTGATCAGCGCCAGTTCCCGCTGGTCCCGCTCCCTCGCCTGGGCGTAGGCCCGGCAGAGTTCGGCGTTGCCGGGGTCCTTGTCGTCCCGCCGCGCCTCGAAGAGCAGGTCCGCCAGCACCGCGACGTCGCGGATCCCCAGGTTGAAGCCCTGGCCGGTGATGGGATGGACGGCGTGGGCGGCGTTGCCGATCAGCAGCACCCGCCCCCGCCCCTGGCGCTTGGCGCGAACCAGCTTGAGGGGGTAGAGGGATCGCGGCGCGGCGGCGGTAAAGCGGCCCAGGCGCATGCCGAAACGCCGCTGCACCCGCGCCAGAAAGTCGCCATCCGATAACGCCATGGCCGCCTCTACCGCGGCGTCATCGAGGGTCCAGACCATGGCGTAGCGGCCATCGACCATCGGCAGCATGGCCATCGGGCCACTGTCGGTGAAACGTTCGTAGGCGACGCCGCGGGCGGGGGCGGAGACGGTGAGGTTGGCGATCAGGGCGTGCTGGCCATAGGCCCAGTCGGTGGCCGCTATACCCAGTTGCTGGCGCACCGGCGAACGGGCGCCGTCGGCGGCGGCGAGCAAGGCGCATTGGAGAATCCGCTCCTGGCGCTGTTGCATGACGACCAACTCTACCGCGTCGGGGCGGTCAATGAAGCGCACCAGCCGCGCCGGGCGCAGCAGGGTCACCCCGGGCAGCCGCTCCAGGCCGCCGAACAGGGCGCGCCCCAGGGCGCGACCGCTGGCGACGTGGCCAAGGGCGTTGAGACCATACTCGGCGGCGCTGATGCGCACGAAACCGAATCGGCCCCGGTCCGAGACATGCACCTGGCGGATCGGCGCGCTCTCCTTTTCCAGTTCTCCCCAGACGCCGAGGGATTGGAGGATCTGCTCACTGCCCCGGGCCAGTGCAATGGCGCGGTCGTCATAGGCGGCGGCGTTCTCCGCCCCCTCGCTGGCCTCGATCACCAGCGTGCGCAGGCCGATGCGGGAGGCGGCCCGGGCCAGACTCGCCCCGACCATGCCGCCGCCGACGATGGCCAGATCGAAACGGGTCGCCTGGGCCATGGCTATGCCGCCCTCTTGCGATGGGCGGCCATCAGGCGCTCGATCTCATCGATCTCCTTGGGCACGTCGCCACTGAGGATCTCGTGGCCATCCCTGGTGACCACCACGTCATCCTCGACGCGAATGCCGATACCCCACCACTGTTTGGCGACCTCCTTGGTTCCATGGGGGATGTAGAGACCGGGCTCCACCGTCAGCACCATGCCCGGCTCCAGCTCCCGCCACTGGTTGTCGATCTTGTAGTCGCCGACGTCGTGGACATCCATGCCCAGCCAGTGGCCGGTGCGGTGGACGTAGTAGGCCTTGTAGGCCTCGTCCTTGATCAGCTTCGCCACCTTGCCCTTGAGGATGCCCAGCTCCACCAGCCCCTTGGTGACGACACCCACCGCCGCCTGATGGTATTCGTCCCAGTGGGCGCCGGGCCTGACCCTGGCCAGCGCCGCGCGCTGGGCCTTCAGCACCAACTCATAAAGCTGGCGCTGGGGCTCGCTGAACTTGCCGTTGACGGGAAAGGTGCGGGTGATGTCCGAGGCGTAGTAGTCCAGTTCGCAGCCGGCGTCCACCAGCACCAGCTCGCCGTCGCGCAACTCGTCCCGGTTGTCGATGTAGTGGAGCACGCAGGCGTTGTCGCCGCCGCCGACGATGGCCGGATAGGCCTGGAATCTCGCCCCCTGGCGGGTGCATTCGTGAACGAACTCCGCCTCCAGTTGATATTCGGTCATGCCCGGGCGCGCCTCACGCATCAGCCGGCGATGGGCGCGGGCGGAGATGCGCGCGGCCTTGCGCATCACGGCGAGTTCGCCGCGGCTCTTGAACAGGCGCATGTCGTGGAGGATGTGGTCGAGGGCGATAAACTCCACCGGCCCCACCACGCCGCTGCGGGAGTTGCGGCGAATGGCGCTGATCCACTCCGACATGCTGCGATCGAGCTCCGGATCGCACCCCATGGCGTAGTAGACCCGCTCGCACTGCTCCAGCATGTTGGGCAGGATGTCGTCGAGATCGTCGATGGGAAAGGAGTCATCGGCGCCATAGTCCGCCACCGCCCCCTCTTGGCCGGCGCGGGCGCCCACCCAGCGCTCCTTCTCCTCATCCCGTTCGCGGCAGAAGAGGACATATTCGGCCTGTTTGCGACCGGGGATCAGCACCGCCACCGAGTCGGGTTCATCGAAGCCGGTGAGGTAGTGGAAGTCACTGTCAGGGCGGTAGGGATACTCCACGTCCCGGTTGCGCACCGCCACCGGCGCGGCGGGCAGAATCGCGATGCTGCCCTTGCCCATGATGCGCATCAGTTTCTTGCGACGGCGCTTGAACTCCGCACTATTCATCCCACTCCTCCATCGACTCCCCGGTAGCTTCAGCAGCAATCAGCAGCTCATCCACGATCATCGCCGCGGCGACCCGCACATACTCGACGATGTCGCCCAGTTGCTGATCGCTCTCCTCTTCATCGTCCCCTTCGGCGAACTCCTCCTCCAGGGCGTCCACATCCATGCGCGCGATCTCGGCGAAGTCCCGCAGTGCCTCCTGGGCCTCGGGTGAAAGGGTGGCATCCCCGGCATCCCGGTTCAAGCCGAGCCCAAACAGAAACCCGGCGCACCAGTCCCGTACCGCGCGGGCGCGGGCCTGGAGCGCCTCCTCTTCGTCCGGCAGCAGGGGCATGAAGAGATCCCCCTTGTCCAGCAGAGCCGCGCGGGTCTCCCGCGCCAGGTGTTCCAGGGCGTCGATCTCGTAGAGCGCGTCCCGGGGCTTGGCGGAGCGCTCGGCGAGCTCGCCGATCCAGGCCTGTTCGCCGTGGTCGCGGTGATGGGTGAGCATACCACACAGAATCCCGTGCGCCTCGGCGGCCCCGTAGTGGATCTGGAGGCTCTCCAGATCCTGCTGCATCTCGTTGAAGGTGTGGCTATACTGCATGAAGGATCCTGATTCGGAGTGACACTTGCCGGAATTTCCGCGCTCAGCCAAGGTGGCGTGACGGCACTCTATTCAAACCGGAACAAGGGGAAATGTCGTTTAATGATTCTCTTTCGAGCCGCGAAATAATACCATAGTGGCAATTCGGCGCTCGATACGGCGTTAGCGCGCGTCAGGGGCCACGGAAAAACGTGACCAACTTCGCTTTTATCCGGTAAAATCAAAGTATACTTGCGTAATGCGCGGATCGCGTGCCCATGGTCGCCCCGAACCTACAGCGCCCGAGTCCGCCAGGCTTTTAAACTAGCACGGAACTACCCGATATGACTACACAAGACCTGAAGGCCGCGGAAAACGACCTGGAGCAACTCGAAAGCCGCGTCGAAGAGCTGGTAGGCACGGTCTCCAAGCTCACCGAAGAGAACCGCGCACTGCGCGCCAGCCAGGACAAGCTGGTCAGCGAACGCGCCGAACTGATCGAAAAGACGGAGCTGGCCAAGAGCCGCGTCGAAGCGATGATCAACCGACTGAAGGCACTGGAAATCCAATCGTGAGTGATGAAACGGTACCGGTAATGGTACATATTCTTGGCAAGGAGTACCGCATCGCCTGCAAACGGGGCGAGGAAAATGCGTTGCTGGAGTCCTCCCGCTATCTCGACGAGCAGATGCGGGAAGTGAAGCAGCGAGGGAGTGTCATCGGCACGGACCGCATCGCCGTACTGGTCGCCCTGCACATGGCCACCGAACTTCTCAAGCACAAGGGGGCGTTGACGGAGCGGCGATCGGACGCCCTCAGTCAGCGTCTGAGGGCGATGCAGCGCAAGATCGAAGGGGCGATCGAAGAGGCCAAGCCGTACATCTGAATCATTCGCGGGGCAAGATCACCCCGCCATCCACATATCGCCGGATCGTCACGCCCTCAATGTCATTAAAATAAAGCCATCGTGGCGTTGCGCGAAGATGATGCGCCTCATTATCATGGGCGCACCGACTGTTTTGAGTTCAGTGCGACATGCCGTGGTTATCGTGGTTCATCATCTTCATCCGCAAGCGCTTCACCGGCGCCTCCACCGCCAGCTCTTCACCATTGTCGAATCGCAACGTCAGCTCCGCCTGGGTATCCGGCGCGAACCCCTCTTTCAGACCAATCAACATCACGTGCAGACCACCGGGCTGGAGGACGACCGTCGCTCCCGCCGGCAGATCGATCTTCTCCACCTGGCGCATCTTCATCATGCCATCCTCCATGGTGTGGGTGTGCAGCTCGGTGACGTCGGCGACGGAGCTGCTGGCGCTGACCAGGGCATGGTCCCGGTCGCCGTGATTGGTGATCGACATGAACGCGGCGCTGTTGGGCTGGCCGGGGGGCACGGCACGGGCATAGGCCCCTTCGACGCTGAACAGCGCCTCCGCATGGGCCGCCAGCGGCAGCAATGCGGTGAACAGGGTGGTCACAACTATCTTGCGTAACATGGCACTTCTCCTGGGTTGGGTAACGGATTCATGGGTCATGATGGGCCGCGTTTTGGCGCAGCGACCTGAAGGATTATTGATTCGACCGCCGTCTGGAGCAGAGCCCTGGGGATGCGCGACACCCCTCACACGCCAAGGCGTGTACTCCAATCCCTGGCCAGATCGATGCCCGCGGGTTTTCACTCCTCCAGCAACCGCCGCAAGGCCCGCAGAATCTCTTCGGGGGGTGCGCCATGGGCGATGGTCTCGCGCAACGCACCCTGGCGATCGATCAGATACAGGTCGGCGCTGTGATCGACCGCGTAGTTGGGGTCTTCGGTCTGTTCGCGACGAAAGGCGGCGCCGTAGCGCCCTGCCGTCTCCCGCAGCACCGCCAGGTCGCCGGTAAGCCCCATCAGCCGCGGATGAAAATACGCGGTATACTGCTCCAGGCGCGGGATGTCATCCCGTGCCGGATCGACGCTGACGAAGATCCCCTGAACCTGCCTCTGCTGCTCCGGGGAGAGGGCGTTGAACGCCGCGCTAAGGGCCGCCAGACCGGTCGGACAGATATCGGGACACCAGGTGTAGCCGAAGTAGAGGGCGACCACCTGGCCGCGAAAATCCTTCAGTGACGCCGTCCCCGTCTTGCCGTGCAGGGTGAAGGGGCCGCCTTGCGGCCGCTCTTCCACCTCCAGGGTATGGCCGGAGAGTTGCCGCGGTTCGGGTTGCCACCACAGCACCGCCACCAGCAACACCGTCAACAGCGGTATCAGGACCAGCGGCAAGAGTAACTTCTTGTTCATTGCGCCTCTCGAAAGGTGGAAAAGCGGAAGGGGGCGGCGGCGATCCCGTCGTCGGTATGTATCAGCACCCGCGCCTCCCAGTCCATGCGATCACTCAGGCACACCGGCAGGGTCGTCTCTCCGCTGAAGACGCCACCGCCCCGGGCCTTCAAAGCAGTGCGATTGAAGCCCATGTCCATGGAGATGCCGACGATATCCACCTCCACCCGCTCACTCGACAACCGGTCGAGGTTTACCATCAGCGACAGGGGCTTGAGGATCGGAATCTCCCGCGGCGTGATCGAGAAGCGCACACCGCCCCCGCCGGGAAAGCGGGAGGTACAGGGCGCAAGCCGCAAATCGCAGTGCCGGTCCAGCGGCGCGCTACGGGCGATATCGGGATAAAGCTCCGGCCACACTTTAACCAGCACCGCGCCAACCAGCGCGACGCCTATCACGGCGACAAGGCTCCACAAGATTCCCGGCGTCAACTTCGGCATGGCGGGCACCACACGGCCACAGGCCCTTGGCCGTGACCGGTCAGATCGTCTGGCGGGATCGCGAGCGCCTCACGGGGCGCGATCCCGGTATGGTCGCTAACAATGACACGGATTGGCCTCAACACGCAAACCCCGGGCGCGCCGCCGCCGCGCGCCAGCCCCCCCCAGGCGACGAAATTGGGTGATTTGCCACAGTCGCGCGAAGAGCTTGCGGAAATCCGATCCGCTTTCAGTTACCATTCCGGGTTTGCAGCCGGATCCCCGATCCCGCGAACGGATCCGTCAGAACCCGTAGAGTTGTCGCACATGCCACTGAGATTCAGTCAAATACCCGGACGCCGCGAACGCCACCTGTTACGCAAGCGGGATAATCCCCTGTTTGCGACGGAGCAGCGCCAGATCACCCCCGCGCAGCTGGACGAGGCGCAACGCCTGGACCATGAAGAGATCGTCGACTTCATCCCGCGCTTCCGCCAGCTGGTGCTCAAGGCCTCGCAACTCAGGCCCAACGAGGGCAGCGAGGTGCTGCTGGAGCTCAAGGAGCAGCTCGATCGCGCCTATGAGGAGGCCCGAGGCCTGGCCGACGATCAAGGCGAAACCCTGGCGGCGATCGAAAAGCTGGTCGCCCTGATCATGGCGGCGATCCGCAAGGGGGCGGGCAACGACGCCCTGGCGCTGGCCGAACTGGACCAGGAAGAGGCCGCGCGCAAGGCCCATTTCGCACTGGTCTCCTTCCCACTGGTCGCCGATCTGCTCTACCCGGAATCACCGATCGCCGCCGACGAACTGGCGGCGACCCTGCTCTCCAGCGCCACCGAGGAGCTCGACGCGGCGCTTGAGATCTTCGACGAGGATCAACTGCGGGCGCTGCATGACGATGCGCAATCGCTGATCGAGGGCGCCGAAGCCGACGAGCCCCGCTTTCGCGTCAACCTGGAGGCGATTGGCCGCGCCGTTGGGGCGGAACCCGCCGACTAGTGCTGCACTAGCTCAGCCGCACATAAGTTTTCCGTGTATTATCAAACCTGATAAAAATCTCTCACAGGGCACGGAGCACACGGAGAAATCCGCCTCCGCAATCTCTGCGCCTCAATGAGAGATCTTATGAAAACGTTGGCGCGGCGGTACTAACGCGGGATCGGGCGGCCAAAACACCCCCGCGGATATCGTAAATTTGGCGCTTTCCGGTTAAACTTCAGGACCGAGGATCCGAGACCAACATCCATGCCGAGCGATCAGAAACCATTTGAACTCAAGGCCGACAGCTTCAGCTTCCCGACCCTCTATCTGCTGAGCAATGATATCGACGCCATCAACGAGTCCCTGGAGCGTCAGGTCGCCAAGGCCCCGGGCTTCTTTCTGCATGCCCCGCTGGTCTTCGATCTGTCGCGCCTGCCCCAGGCCTGCACCGAGGTCGATTTTCCGATGCTGGTAGGCATGACCCGGGGTCAGGGGATGACGCCGATCGGCGTGCGCGGCGGCACCCCGCTACAGCAGGAGGGGGCGCGCCTGATGGAGTTGGCGATTCTCGGCGACAGCCGTGGCGAAAACCCGAAAAGGACCGCGAAAAAGCCGGCGCGGGGGGATGCCAGCGAAGAGGCCAGGCAACAACAGCGGGGGGAAACCGCCGCCGCGCCGGCCGAGTCGAAGATCATCACCCGCCCGGTGCGCTCTGGCCAGAAGGTCTATGCCGCCGGCGGCGACCTGATCGTGCTCGCCCCGGTCAGCTCCGGCGCGGAGCTGATGGCGGACGGCTCGATCCACATCTACGCGCCGCTGCGCGGACGGGTGCTGGCGGGGGTCAAGGGCAACGAAAAGGCGCGGATCTTCTGCCAGAACCTGGGCGCTGAGCTGGTATCCGTGACCGGACGATACATGATCAGCGAGGACTATCCAGAGTCCCTGATCGGCAAATCGGTGCAGGTCTACCTGTCCGAGGATCACCTTAAAATCGAGTCCCTGTGAGACGCGACGGAGAGAGATCGCGGCGCGGGGACCAGGCAATCTTCATGGAATTTCGAGTAAGGGAGCAAAACCTTGGCTAGAACGATCGTCATCACATCAGGCAAGGGCGGAGTGGGCAAGACGACCACCGCGGCCGCCGTGGGAATGGGCCTGGCCCTGCGGGGCAACCGCACCGTGGTCATCGACTTCGACGTGGGGCTGCGCAACCTGGACCTGATCATGGGTTGCGAGCGCCGCGTGGTCTACGACTTCGTCAACGTCATCAACGGCGAGGCGCGCCTCAACCAGGCCCTGATTCGGGACAAGCGCTGCGAGGACCTCTACATCCTGCCCGCCTCCCAGACCAAGGAGAAGGAGGCGCTGACCAAGGAGGGGGTCGGCCAGATCATCCACGAACTGTCGGAACACTACGACTACATCGTCTGCGACTCCCCCGCCGGCATCGAGCATGGCGCCTACATGGCGATGTACTATGCCGACGACGCCGTTGTCGTCACCAATCCCGAGGTCTCCTCGGTACGCGATTCCGACCGCATGCTGGGGATCCTGTCGAGCAAATCGAAGCGCGCCGAGAACGACGAGGAGCCGGTGCGGGAGTTCCTGCTGCTGACCCGCTACAACCCGGCGCGGGTCGAAGCGGGGGAGATGCTCAGCGTCGGCGACGTGCAGGAGATCCTGGCCCTCGATCTGCTCGGAGTGATCCCGGAATCCACCGCCGTACTCAATGCCTCCAACAGCGGCATCCCGGTGGTTCTCGACCAGAACAGCGAGGCCGGCCAGGCCTATGCCGACGTGGTAGGACGCTACCTCGGCGAGGATCTCCCGCACCGCTTTCTGGAGGTCCAGAAAAAGGGGCTGTTCGACCGCCTGTTTGGAGGATAAGTGATGAGTTTGCTGGACTATTTCAGAAGTAAGCAGAAAAAGGGCAGCGCCTCGCTGGCCAAGGAACGGTTGCAGATCCTGGTCGCCCATGAACGGGCGGAACGCAACAAGCCATCCTACCTGCGCGACTTGCAGAACGAACTGTTGCAGGTGGTGCGCAAGTATGTGCAAGTGGATGACCAGGCGATCAGCGTGCAACTGGAGCAGGAGGGTAATCAGGAGATCCTCGAACTGAACATCACCCTGCCCGAACAGCGGAGCTGACCCCCCGCTCCGGGGCGCGCCGCCTTGCCGCCCCGCGCCTTCGTTCGCGGCGGCCCGGAGCCGGCGCACCATGAACCGCTCGTCCCAGGGGCGCTCAGCTTCCTGCGCGGTCACAGCCCCGGCAGAAGGGGCGCCCGCGGGCGGGGCGGGTTTCGCCGCCTATCTGACCAACCCCGTCGCCATCCCGCAACGCCTCGCCCCACCGCAAGCGCGACTGCCGCTGACAGGCCGCGCCCCGACAAACGGCGGTGAAATCCGGCTGCCTGGACGAGGAGAGCCGAAAAAAACTCTTGAACCTGATCCGCAAGGGCGATAATTTAGAAATCGTTAAAACACTTGAACAGATCCCGCAAGCGCCCGAGGCGCCTCAGCCGGCCATCCGCCTGCCGGAGTTGGTCCGCGGCTTCCGTTTGCGAGAGACGCGCACGATAGTCAAAGACGAATCACGCCCCCAGGGTGGAGGTTCGCGGTAGTACCAGGGCCCCAGCGGCCCGAGAGAGGGCCACAATGAAAAACTGCAAGCTGTGTCGTTTGAGCAAATCCTGCAACGACATCCCCGGGTTCTGCATCATCCTCCAATACGCGGCGGTAGCCATGGTGGTCGGAGGCCTCGGCTTCCTCTTCGTCACCCAGGAGATGATGATCTGAGCCTCCACGCGACACGGAACATCCCATTGAAACAGCAAATCCAGATCGGCAGCCAGGTCACCTTCCATTTCGCCCTCGCGGATAGCGACGGACATGAGCTGATCAATACCTTCGAAGACCAGCCCAGCACCTTTACCACGGGCCGCAACGAAATCATCGAAGGCCTTGAACTGGCGCTCTACGGACTGCGCGCCGGCGACCGCCAGACCCTCACCATCGCCCCCGACCTGATGTATGGCGAACGCAACCCGGAGCTAATCAGGCAACTGCCCAGAACACAGTTCCCCAAGCCGCCCGAGCCCGGCCAGCTGATCCGATTCGACGACCCGGCGGGCAACGCCCATTCGGGCGTGGTACTGGAGGTAGCGGGGGACGAGGTCAGCGTCGATTTCAATCACCCGCTGGCGGGCAAGGATGTGGTGGCGACCATCGAAGTCCTCGACGTGCGCACGCCATGAACCTAAAACCCCCAGTTAACCACAGAGTACACAAAGAGTTTTCAACGCTCTGCAAGGATATTGGGAATCACCTTGTAAGGTGACGCTGCGTTACTCGACATTTCATCGCGCCTCTGTGATCTCTGTACCTCTGTGGTATCAATTGAGAGACGCAGGATGAGATCCGACAGCCCAAGGACAAGATTGTGGAAGTGATACTTGCCAACCCGCGAGGTTTCTGCGCCGGCGTCGATCGCGCCATCGAGATCGTCGAGCGCGCCCTGGATATCTTCGGCGCCCCGATCTATGTGCGCCACGAGGTGGTGCATAATCGCTTCGTGGTCGAGAGCCTGCGCCGCCGCGGCGCCCGCTTCGTCGATGAACTGCACGAGGTACCCGACGGCAACACCGTGATCTTCAGCGCCCACGGCGTCTCCCAGGCGGTCAGGGACGAGGCATCGGGACGGGATCTGCGGGTCCTCGACGCCACCTGCCCGCTGGTCACCAAGGTCCATCTGGAGGTGGCGCGTCACTGCAAGGCCGGCGACGAGGTGGTGCTGATCGGCCATCGCGGCCACCCCGAGGTGGTCGGCACCATGGGCCAGTGTCGCCATGGCGAGGGGGGCAATATCCACCTGGTGGTGACGCCGGAAGATGTCGCCGAATTGCGGATCAAGAATCCCAGCCGTCTCGCCTTCGTCACCCAGACCACCCTGTCGATGGACGACACCGCGCGGGTGATCGAGGCGCTGCGGGCGCGCTTCCCGGAGATCCGCGGGCCGCGCAAGGACGACATCTGTTACGCCACCCAGAACCGTCAGGACGCGGTCAAGAAACTCGCCGCCGACTGCGATCTGGTGCTGGTGGTCGGCTCCCCCAACAGCTCCAACTCCAACCGCCTGCGGGAACTGGCGGCGGCCAGCGGCACGCCGGCGCAACTGATCGACGGCGCCGCGGACATCCGGCGGGAGTGGCTGGCCGAAGCGGCCAGGATCGGTGTCACCGCCGGCGCCTCGGCGCCGGAGGTACTGGTGGAGGAGGTGGTGGATAAACTCCGGGAGTGGGGCGCGAAAGAGGTCACGGCGATGACCGACGTGTTGGAAAACGTGGTCTTCTCCCTGCCCCGGGAGCTGAGCGGCAGGGGGCGCTAGTGCAGCCGCGATTAGTACAGCCGCACTGACCGCTCAATCCAGAATCAACAACGCGCAGACCCGACGTCCCTCGGCGAGCAGGATGTTATAGGTACGGCACGCGGCGGGGGTGGACATCACCTCCACCCCCACGCCGCGCTGGAGCAGTGGCGCGTAGAGCTCCATGCGGGGAAAGCGTTGCCGCTTGCCGCTTCCCACCAACACCACCTCCGGCCCCAGCGCCTCAAGACGCTTGAAATGCGCCTCATCAAGGGCATCCGTGGAGTTCGGGAAGCCCTGATCCAGCAGCTGTTCCGGCGTTAACGCCAGACTCCCGCGAAACACCCGATCCTGGATCACGACCTCGCCCTCGGAGTAGGAGTGTATGGCAAATCCCCGGGCTTCTCCATCCAACGCGAACTTCATCCGCAAAATCCTCCCAACCTTCTGTTATGATTAGCCTGAAGCATCGCGTAGCAACTCCTGGTCCCCGCTTGGCGCTTCAATTGGCCGCATCATCGGCATGCAGCCGCGACAATGGGGATTCATGGCAACAACGGACATTCAAACCGAGGAAATGGAACCATGGGTGACGGCGGACGCAAATCGATTCGTTTTGAACCGGACGAAGGGACCATCGCGCAGATCGACCCGACGGCTCACGACGACAAGAGCAAATTCCAACCGAAGATCCTCGCGCTGGTCATCGACGAGGCCCTGGATGGCTGCGGTATCGTGCTGGTCAACAACAAGACCCTCTTCGAAGGCGACATCTGCCTGATCAAGGTCGGTCAGCTCGACCCCCTGATCGGCGAGGTGCGCTGGCTCAAGGAGCTGGACGAAGAGGTCCACAAGATCGGCATCATGTACCTCGAATGAGGATTTGACGCCGCCTCAGGCGGAATCCTCCCAGTCCGCTCCCTTGACCCGTTCGTTGTCGTCTCGCCCGGAAAATAGCAGGGCGAAGACCGCGACGGCGAGCAATAACAAGAGCGACAAAGCGATAAAAGGCGCGGAACTCACGACTCTCCCTCCCGATTTCAGGAAAAACGGGCGGAGAATCTTGCGTCCCCACCCATATCACCCAGATCTGTGCGCGTTGGGTAAAATCCAATACCCGAACGAACGCCTCGCGGTCAGCAGTCGCCCAGGCGTCGACCGGCCCAGTTCATGTTCATCGACATGTCCATGCCGCCGACACTGACATTCATCCGCATGCGACCGCTGCTGGTATCGCCGTCAGAGCGCACCGCGCCCTCCATGCGCGCCTGACCGCCCTGCATCTGGCATGACATCACGAAGCTCAGCTCATCGCCGACCAACTCCTCCTTGTCGAGGGTGCAGCCCTGGGCATCCTCCATCATGTCGCGCGGATCGAATTCGGTCTCCGTCACGCACTCCCGGGTGGTTTCCGTGGTGGTCTGCCCGGTCATGGGATTATCCCGGGTCATGGTGGTCTCCCACATCCCCGGATTGATGGCGATGGAAGCCGCCCCCGCCCACATCGGCGCAAGCAGGCCGCAAGACGCGGCCAAGACAATCTGCTTTAACATGATATTCTCCAGCTTTTTCAGGATAGAGTGGCAAGTTTGCCGGGCCTGGCCAAAGGTGTAAAGACGAACTGGCGGAAGAATCGAACTCCATCCCAATCCAACCCGAATCATTCCGTTGAGCTGGGCTTGCCAGGGAGAGGCGATCCTTGGTGTCCCAAGAGAATTAAAGGTAGAATTAAAGGGGACAGGCTCGAATTGTTTTGAGACCAATGCCATCTAGAGCGGCAGTTCAAGCTGGCCTGCGCATAGCTCCGGCGAGTCGATCACCCGACCGTCCCGCGTCACCACGGACACCCGCCCTAGAGCTCTTTGAGTCAGCGAAACATGCCTCAATGAGTCAAATTAAAAAAACACACAAATAGCCCCCTCCCGACCGTAATGGGGATGAATACAGACGCCTTGCCGACTCACGTTGTCAACGGTAGTTGCCTGATGAGGCTTTGGTGGCACGAGGGCAGCGCGAACATACGTGCCATGCACGTTCATGGCCGCTCTGGATCGTTGTGATCCCGGCAACGGCATTCCGCCAATCTGGCGCAATGACATTAACTTAAGCCACCATGGCATTCTCCAGGACTGATGCGCCTCATTTCGTGGGTGCGCCGACCGTTTTTGGTTCTGCATAGGATGTGCCGTCGACCGAGCGACAAGGCTTTTTATTCGGCACATCCTATGCCGGTTCGACGATTTCCGGGGTGCCCCGGAGTAAGGCGCATCAAGGGCAAGAACCTGGCGTGGCGCTTAAGTTAATAACATTTAATATGAGCGTGAATTTGTAGAGTTCTTTGTGTCAGCGAAACATGACCCAATGAGTCAAGTTAAAAAAACACACAAATAGCCCCCTCCCGACCGTAATGGGGATGAATACAGACGCCTTGCCGACTCACGTTGTCAACGGTAATCGCCTGATGAAGCTTTGGTGGCACAAGGGCAGCGCGAACATACGT
>JAABSM010000029.1 GCA_011390365.1 Gammaproteobacteria bacterium | reverse complement strand
CGCCGCGAAAGCGAGTACGACCGAGGAACCGGATGCGGGAAAACTGCACGTCCGGGTCTGTGCGGGGGGCTCCGGGTAATCGGAGCTCCTACCGTGAGATGCTCAAAAGAATAGTAGCTTCTACTTTAACAGGAAAAGATTAGAACACTATGACTATCGTCATCACTGATCGTTGGGGAAATGAAACAAAAGACCCTAGCAAAAAGGTATTAGCAAAGACACTCAATGATCTATTTCTTGATGAAAACCTTCCTCATGTTCTATCAGATATTTCAATTACCGACGGCTCACTACACCTTGATATTACAAAAAGCTGTTGGGTTCATTTAGAAGGAGAAGGACATGGATGCTATATGAAACATATCGATAAGGATAAAATCAATCAATTATGGAATGATTTTTACCAAGGAAATATTGATGTCATTTTGGCTGAGCCTTGGATTGAAGGGATTCCAGCGTTAAATGGAGACTTGTAAATTTAGAATTCAAATTCCCATTAGCAAACTATGATCAGCTATTAGCAATAAGTTGTTGCGGGTATTGGATTGTTTGCATATATATAGTATCGGTGCCTAGTAGGCTTAGTAACATAAATAGCATAACAAAACCATCCAGCGGACGCGCCAAAGGCGCGCGCCGCTGATGGTTGCCGTTATGTGACCAGCAAAAGTGAAATATTATGACTAAAACAAAGGCTGTTGAAAAATGCGCAGTTGATTTGGATGATTATGAATGTCAACTTATATTGGATAATGCTGTTATTTTTGGTCAGCTAAAGGCGACTTTATCTCGCATGGCAAAAAAAGAAGGTACACATGCGATTCAAATGTCTCTTTATGAAATTAATGACCTAGCAGGATGGATGGCTGCAGAATCTAATCATGCTAACTCTCGTAAAAAAGCCAGGGAACTTGGTGAACTCTGTGATTATTTTGAAGGAATTGAATTTCAAATTAAAAGTAATCAATACAGAAACACATAACGAGGAAGAACAACTCGTGTGAGCCGCAGGCGAACCACGAGTTGTCCTTCTTGTTGGACAAGCCCGGCGAGTTGGCACGGAAGCCGCTATAGGAAATATCTTTCTTGATTAGCAAGATATCTCAGTTGTCTTGGATGCGCTGCACTCCGACTCGGACCGCGACGCGGTCAAGACGGCATTCCCATGCGGCGCATGGGAACGAGAAAACGAGAAAGCCCGGTGGGCATCGTTCAACTGGAGCATTTTACTAATCAGGATATCTTTTGGCCGACGCGCCCCCGAAAGGGGATTTCGGGAAGGCGTGGAAAAATGTCCGGCTCGGTCGGCGTGTTTTCGGGGGTTGGCTGCTGATATAGGGGCCAAAATTCACCGAAAATGCCGTTTTCAGCATACAATAGGACACCCATCTATTGGGATCCCACTTACCGTATACTGCAATCGCCCTAAACCCCACCCCAGGAGCCAACCATGACCCAAGCCCGTAGCCAGCAGATCAGCCTTGAGGCAACACCCTATTACCACTGCACCAATCGCTGTGTGCGCAGGGCGTTTTTGTGTGGGGGGGATCAGGTGACGGGGGCCAGTTATGGGCATCGCAAGGGCTGGGTGGTGGCGAAGCTGGCGGAGTTGGCGGGGGTGGCTGATGGATGTGAGCTGGTTCATGCGCTGTCTGAACGTGACCATTGTCCGCCAGGCCAATGCGGAGGATGGGTGTACCGGGCGCTTTTGGGAGGGCCGTTTCAAGAGTCAGGTGGTGTTGGATGACAAGGCGCTATTGGCTTGCATGACCTACATGGACCTGAATCCGGTGCGGGCGGGCCTGGCCGATTCGCCCGAGGGTTCAGACCATACCTCCATCCCGCAGCGCATCTTTGATGCGGCGCGGCGGCTGGGTCGAAGGTCGAGTGAAAAGGGTTCTGAGGATGATGGTCAAAGGGCGTCTAGCGTTTCTGATGCTCATGGAGAGGCCGCTCAGGTACCGCTGATGGCCTTTGCTGGTGGTTCGGAGCGGGATGACTGCATCCCCTATGATCGCATGAGCGATTATCTGGAACTGGTGGAATGGACGGGAAAGGCGGTGGTGGCGGGCAAGCGCGGGGGGCTTGTGGGGGGGGTGAGCCAATCTGGCGATACCACCGGCACGCCTTGCAGTCGGTTGCCGATCTTTTTCGGGTCTATGTCGATCCAGGCGCAGGGCTGGAAGCCGCGTTGTAGCCGATGCTTGGCCCGTTTGCGGGTGTTGCGCCCCGCACCCCAGATCACGAACCGCTTGGCACGTCGGAGAAAACGGGGATCTTTGGCCAGATATTCGGCCCGTAGCCGGTCGAAGGCGCTACGGGCATAGCGTGGGTCCTGGCGGGAGGTACGATTGGGCTGGTCGCGTCAGGCGAGCAGCGGCTGATCCAGCTTGGCCATACGCGCCCCGGCCTGGTGAAGCCGCAGCCACAGCTCGTAATCTTCGGGAAAGGGGCCATCACGGTAGCCGCCCAGTTGCAGAATCCGCTGGCGGCGAAAACTGACATCGGGTTGTGTTCGGCCATGAATTCATCAGACGACAGGCCGAGATCATGGGCGCACCGGGTATAGTCCGAAATCTCCAGTTTCGAATCCACCTCACTCGGCTCATAACCCAGCATCAGCAGACATTGCTCCGGACCGGCATTCAGATGGGGCCGCGTCGTCTCTTGCTGATCGAATCGCATGGTGGAGAGATAGAGCAGGGTATCGCCGGTTAAAGTGGGTGCAAGTCTGGTTGGCGTGCAGCGGAGTGCGGTGGATCAACACAGGGATTGGGGGCCGCGCGGTGCTGCCGGGGCTGACGGATGATGTCGGGGGTAAGCATTCACACCCGCTTACGATATTATGCCCTCACGGCAGGCCTCACCCGAGGGGAGAGGGTGTTTTCGGTACGGGTGAACGGTTACGTCGGGTGGCTTCGGGGGATGACGGGATTTCGACAGGGGAGTTAAAGTTGGCAAAATTGATGATCGGTACGCCGGCCTATGGTGGGATGGTGCATATCGACTACTTGAACAGCATCTCTTCTTTCCACCGGGAGGGTTTGGACTTCGATCTGGTGACCTTGGGCAATGAGAGCCTGATTACGCGGGGACGGAACACGATTCTCTCCCTGTTTCATCGTGATCCGCGCTATACCCACTTGCTCTTTCTCGATGGGGATGTGCATTTGCCGGCACAGGGCTTGCGCTCGATGCTTGCGAGGGGCGTTGATGTGATCGGGGCGCCGGTTCCCATGAAGGGGGTTGGTGCGCAGGGTCGGCGGCTGTTCAGTTTCGGCGAGTGTGTTGGCGAGGAGGGGCTGTTGTTCAAGGTGACGCGTATTGCCACGGGTGCGTTGCTGCTGTCACGGGATGCGGCGAACGCCTTGGTGGATGAGGCGATTTCGCACGGGCGGAGCTACAGGGTGAAGGGGGGTGTGGATCAACAGTACGATGTCTTCCGGGTTGGCGCGGAGGGCGGGG
The DNA here is from genome assembly GCA_011390365.1 of Gammaproteobacteria bacterium. GTDB lineage: Bacteria > Pseudomonadota > Gammaproteobacteria > Chromatiales > Chromatiaceae > SLIM01. Next base: position 38,393 of record JAABSM010000029.1, on the reverse strand, counting down.
CGTATGTCTCGGAGGATTACGGGGTCTGTGATCGGTTGCGGGGGCTGGGTTTCGCGATCTTTGTTGATCCGGCGGTCATGACCCGGCATCAGGGGGTGATGGCGTTTTGAGCATATTTTTCGCCATTGCCGGCGAGTTGTCCGCGCACCTCGTTGGCGAAGAGGAAGGCGGCGGCATCCTGGCCTCGGTGCTCTTCACGCAGCGCTTCGAGTCGCCTCAGGGCCGTCGCCGAGGGCGTGGGTTGGCCGGCGAGACGATGGGCGAGGCTGTTGTCGAAACGGGCGAGGGGGGCGTTGGTGCGGGCGAGTTTTTCGGTCAACAAGGTGAGGGAAGGGGCCTCTTCGAAGAGGCGCTCGTCAAAGCCGCCGAGATCGCGGAACAGGTCGGCGCGGATGCCGATTCCGCCAAAGGCAAAGTCCGGGGCGGGCTGGGTGTTCGAGGCGGAGAAGTCGGGGCGGGCATTGGTCGCGATGAGTCGCGCCGATTCGGCTTCGGTGAGGCCGACGAAGCGGGAGAAGAGGTTCGCCGCGCCCGCCCGTCCCTGACATATCGAGGCGGCCTTGGTGATCGCGAGGTGGCTGACCAGGGTCCAGGGTTCCAGGATGATCAGGGTCGACCCTTGGGCGGAGCGGGCGGCGACATTCCATCCCCAGGCGGCATTGCAGGATGATGGGTTGGCGACGCGCAGTCGCCGGCCGCCGGATTCGGCGTCATTCGCCCCTGGCATGGCGCTGGCTCGCGCCAGTTGTTCGACCAGGATCCATTCGCAGCCTTCGATATCCCTGTAGTAGTCCTTCAGGTACTTGAGGTGCTCGGCGCTGAGTTGGCCCGAGGAGAAGGTCAGGAGGATCGATGCCGCCGGTTTAGCCATCTTCCCGCCTCCTGCCCCAGAGAAAGCCGAGGGTCATGAGTATCGCGGAGAGTATCGCCGTGGACCACTGACCCAGCGTCGAGACCGAGATCGCCTCGGCGTTGCCGGTGGTTGGCGATGCGGTCATTGCGGGGGAGCCGCTGTCGGCATTGAAGTGGGCGACGGAGCAGAGGTAGCTTTCACCGTTGATCATGCCTTTCAGGGTGATGGGGGATTGGGTGGCGTGATCGGTTACGGAGTGGCCGCTATCCACGGAGACGCAGGAGGCGCTGTAACCAATCGGATTGGCATCGGCGTTGAAATGGATCACGACGCTAGAGTCCCGATTGTCGATTTGGGTGATCTTCGGGAGGGTTTCAGGCGGGGTGTAGCCGTTGATGGAGATGTTGTTTCCGTTGCTGGAGATATTCGAGGAGTTGAGGGATGGGCTGAATTCAATCCCGCCGATATATCCCTTTGCGCATGCGGTGTCCGCCTCGGTGCGTCCGTCGCTGCCGATAAAGTCGATCTGGGTCACGCTGGAGCCGACCTGGACATGGTATCGACTGGATCCATCCTGAAATATTTCGAGGGGGTTTAGTAATTCTACGCAATGATAGTCGGTTTCGAAACGGGTCGCGATCCGATCATCATCCAGGACCAGCAGCGATAGATCCCTACCGTATGACAGATAGGCGGCGTCGTCGTAATCCGAGTAGGCGTCGGCGAAGGTGACATCGAGGGTTTCGTCATCCTCTTCCAGGTCGTCGTCGAGGATGTCGATGGCGATGTAGCGCGGGTCCGGATCCCAAGCGGGAAAGTGGAGGGTGCCGCTCATGTGATCCACATCGCTATCGTCCTGGCGAAAGAGAAAGTCGGCATCCCTGGTCATGGTGCCGGTGATCTGATAGTCGAGCGAGGCGTTGCTGTAGAGATTCCCTGTGCGGAAGGTGCGGAGCCGGTACTCCGCTGTCGCGCTTGTTTCACCCTCGACCAACACATCAGCAAAGTGTTCAGGGATGGTTTGCAATAAGGTGTAGGGAAACGACCCGAAGCCAAGATTTATAAAGTTGTAGTAACTAAAACGGTTAGAGCCGTCGTGAAAGCAGCTTCTTCGCAGGGATATGCCCTCTGTTTGGGCTTGGTCCGTGGAGTCGAAGTAGAAGGAGTAGAGGCTGCCGTCGTTCTCCAGGAAATCGGCGACAGCCGGGTGGGTGGTGCAGTAGACCCCGTGTTCGGAAAGGATGTCCGTTTCGACCGCGAACGCCTGCCGCCATTGCATTGGCAGGGTAACGGAGAGGGCGATGGCCAGGGCGAGGGGGTGGGGCCTGAAAGGCGGTTTCGTGGGAACAATAAGCGTTTTCACCTGAGATGCACCTTTTCTCTTTGGATTTTGGATGTTTTGATCTTGCGCCAAACAAGGGGCATTGTCAATGACAAATGTGGGTAATCTGCGCCGCGGGTCTATCGCGGTGCGGGAGGCGTTTGAGACTGGGCTTTATCCGGTGATCTTGCCTGCGATGCCGGACTGGAGTCCGGGCTCCTCGCTCGTCAACCCCGCTCGTCAACGTTCACGCCTAGACCCTAGATCCTCGATCCTAGGGGTATCAGGGCTTGCGTTTGAAGAGTTTGTAGATCGCCGAAAAGTCCTCGTTCTCGAACCCTTGCTGATAGGTGCGGGCGTACAGCTCCTTGGTGACCGCGGCGGTGTGGAGGGGGTGCTTGAGGTCGTAGGCGAGGTCTTGCAGGCAGTGGAGGTCTTTGTAGATGAGGGCGTTGGAGAAGTGGGGGGAGAAGTCTTCGTTGAGCAGCTTGGCGCGCTTGGCGTTGAGGACCAGGGATTGGCCGCCGCCGACGCCGAGGATGTCGAGGGCCTGGTCCTTGGGGATGCCGCTATGTTCCGCCAGCGCGGTGGCCTCGGCGAGTGCCGCCATGAAGCCGCCAAGGGTAAGGTTGTTGATCAGTTTCATGCGCGTGGCCTGGCCCGGCTCGCCGAAATGGAACAGGTGTTGGCCAATGTCCCGCAGTATCGGCTCGGCGCGCTGGTAGGCGTCGAGGGCGCCGCCGCAGAGCAGGGTCAGGGCGCCCTGGCTGGCGGGGACCACGCTGCCGAGCACCGGGCATTCCAGGTAGGCGACGCCGGTCCCCTGGCATAGGCGGTGGAAGGCCTCCGCGTCCCGGTAGTGGTTGGTGGTGAGGTCGATGATCAGGGTACTGCCGCTTGCGCCTGCCAGCAGGCCGTCCTCCCCGCTCAATACCTGACGCACCGCGGCGCTGTCGAAAAGGCAGAGGAAGATGATCTCCGTCGTTTCTGCCACCGCCTTGGGGCTTGCCGCGAGCGAGAGGCCGAGTTTTTCGGCGCGTGCCGAGGTGCGGTTCCAGGCGGTAAGGGTGTGCTGGCGCTCCATGAGTCGCATGGCGACGGCCGAGCCGAGCGCGCCGAGGCCGATGAATCCGAGTTGCATGTGATCTGCTCCTGAGGTCGCGAGTGATTGGGGGCGGGGTGGCATCCCCGGCTAGTGCTGCACTAGGGCTTTCGTGGCTTGTAACGGACGAAGGCGTAGCCGGGGTGTTCGCCTTGGCCCGGGTGCTCCTCCCGCTCCTCTTCCCGCCAGTGGGCGGGGCTGAAGTCCGGGAACCAGGCGTCGCCGTCGGGGGTCAGGTCGACCAGGGTGAGGAGGAGTTGGCTCGCCCTTGGCAGGGCCTGTCGATAGATCTGTTCGCCACCGATGATCATGATCTCCTCCACATCGCCGGCGATCCGGATTGCCTGGTCGAGGTCGTGGGCGATCTCCGCGCCTTCGGCACGATAGTCGGTGTCGCGAGTGAGGACGATATGCCGGCGTCCGGGCAGCAGCCCGGGCAGGGATTCCCAGGTGTTGCGGCCCATGATCATGGGTTTCTCCATGGTCAGGGTCTTGAAGTGCCTGAGGTCGGCGGGCAGCCGCCACGGCAGGCGGTTGTCGCGGCCGATGACGCGATTCCTCGCCATCGCGGCGATGATGGAGAGGGTCGGACGGCTCTCCGTTGTCATCTCTTTTCGCTTTCGACGCGTTTGGCGTCGGCCGCGTCGCTCCAGGGGCGGATCGGCACCACCGAGAGGCTGTTCTTGGGTGAGCCTTCGATGATGCGATCGCTGTAGGTGAGATAGATCAGCACGTTGCGGGCGGGGTCGTAGAAGCGTACCACCTGCATCGACTTGAACACCAGGGATGTGCGTTTCTTGAAGACCTCGTCGCCATCGGCGTCGCCGTTTCTGACCTCTTTGGGTAGAATGACGTCGCCGATCTGACGGCAGGAGATGGCGGCGTCGGAGGTGTCCTCGGCGAGGCCGAAGGCGCCGCTCATGCCGCCGGTCTTGGCTCGGCTCAGGTAGCAGGCGACCCCGGGGATGTCGGGGTCGTCGAAGACCTCCACCACGATCCTGTCATTGGGTCCGAGCATCTTGAATTTGGTGCTGACCTCGCCGATGGTCTCCCCAAATGCATTGAATGAAAATGGTATTGATAGGGCGAAAATGGCTAACTTGCGTAAAATCATGAGCTTCTCGTCTTTCGGCTGAATTGGAGGTGAAAACGAGTTGTAGACCCGCTCCGTGGTTTTTCAGTATTCTAATCCGTTTACTTCCATAACGAAAATTCAGGTGATCCGGAATAGATGAAGCAGCCAATCCAGCAACTGGTTTCAGAGGCCCTCGCGCAGGTAGCCAGGGAATACGAGATACCCGCCGACAAGCTCGGCGCCCCCCTTGTCGAACGCACCCGCGATCCCCGCCACGGGGATTTCGCGTGCAATACCGCGATGGTGCTGGCCAAGACGGCGCGATGCAAGCCGAGGGATCTGGCGGAAAGGCTGGTTGCGGCGCTGCCGGCCTCGAAGCTGGTGGAGAAGGTGGCGATCGCCGGGCCGGGGTTCATCAACTTTACCCTTTCTTCCCATGCCTATGATGAGGTGGTTGCCGATGTGCTGCGCCAGGGTGCGGAGTTCGGCCGCTCTGATCTGGGCCAGGGCAAACGGGTTCAGGTGGAGTTCGTCTCTGCCAACCCCACCGGGCCGCTGCACGTCGGCCACGGCCGCGGCGCGGCCTATGGCGCGGTGGTGGCGGACCTGTTGCGGGCGGTGGGGTTTGATGTCCATCGCGAATACTACGTCAACGACGCGGGCCGGCAGATGGATATCCTGGGGACCAGCGTCTGGCTGCGCTACCTGGAGCTGTGCGATGAATCCCTGGTCTTTCCCAGTAACGGCTACAAGGGGGATTATGTGTGGGATATCGCCGCCACCCTGCATCGCGAGCATGGCGAGGCCTACAAGGTCTCCGCCGAAGAGGTATTCGCCGGGGTTCCCGCGGATGCGCCGGCGGGGGGCGACAAGGAGCTGCATATCGATGCCCTGATCGAACAGGCCAAAAGGCTGCTGGGGGGCAATCGCTACCGTTTCGTGTTCGAGCTGGGGCTCAACACCATCCTGGACGATATCCGGGATGATCTGGAACTCTTCGGCGTGACCTATGACGAGTGGTTCTCCGAGCGCAGCCTGACCGAGTCGGGCAAGGTCAACAAGATGATCGAGCGGCTGCGCGCCTCGGATCACATGTACCAGAAGGAGGGCGCCTGGTGGTTTCGCTCGTCGGATTTTGGTGATGAGAAGGATCGGGTGGTGATACGGGATAACGGCCAGACCACCTATTTTGCTTCCGATATCGCCTACCACATGGATAAGCTGGAGCGGGGCTTCGAGCGGGTGATCGATGTCTGGGGCGCGGATCACCATGGCTATGTGCCGCGGGTGAAGGGGGCGTTGCAGGCGCTGGGGGATGCGCCGGAGAAGCTGGATGTGCTGCTGGTGCAGTTCGCCATCCTCTACCGGGGCGGCGAGAAGGTGCAGATGTCGACCCGCTCTGGCGAGTTCGTGACCCTGCGGGAGCTGCGCAAGGAGGTGGGCAAGGACGCGGCGCGGTTCTTCTATGTGATGCGCAAGTGCGAGCAGCACCTGGATTTTGACCTGGATCTGGCCAAATCCCAGTCCAATGACAACCCGGTCTACTATGTGCAGTATGCCCACGCCCGGGTGTGCAGCGTGCTGCGCCAGGCGGTGGAGAAGGGCTTCTCGCCGGATCCCACGCCGGGCGTGGAGAACCTGGAGCGCCTCGGCGAGGATCACGAGATCCAGCTCAAGCGCACCCTCTCCCGCTATCCTGAAGTGGTGGAGGCGGCGGCCCTCAACGAGGAGCCCCATCAACTGACGCACTATGTCCGGGAACTCGCCAACGATTTTCACACCTACTATAACGCCCATCCGTTTCTGGTGGACGACGACAGGGTGCGGGATGCGCGACTCAAGCTGATCCTCGCGGTGCGTCAGACCCTGCGTAACGGGCTGCAACTCCTTGGCGTGTCGGCGCCGGAGTCCATGTAAACCTCGTCTCCATCGCCGCCGCCAGTCTATGCAGCACAACCAATCGGGAAGTTTACAGAATGGATAAGGACTACAAGGATCGGATACCGGGCCAGAGCAATGGGGCGCATCATGGCCCGCCAGGCTGGCTGTGGTTTGCTACCGGTGTCCTTGCCGGGGGGTTTTTCGCCGGGCTGATCTGTCTCAAGAGTGGCGGGCTGAGCCCGTCCGCCGCGGTGGTCGCCACCGAGGCGCCGCCGCCGAAGGTGGCGCCGAAGCCGCAAGCCGAGAAGCCGCAAACGGCGGAAAAGGCGCCGGAGGATGCGGCGGCGAAGGGCGAGGAGAAGACGGCGGCGGCTGCGGAGAAGCCCGCAAAGAAGCCGCCGCCAGCGGCGCCGGAACCCCGTTTCGACTTCTATACCATCCTGCCCGAGAAGGAGGAGGTGGTCGCCAATGAGCGCAAGGCCGCCAACACCCGCGTGCCGCGCAAGCCGGTCAGCCCGCCGCTGTCGGCGGAGACCCCCTTCCGACAGGGCGAGCCGCCAAAAGAGGGCGAGCCCCGCTACATGTTGCAGCTGGGCTCCTTCAAGCGGCTGGAAGATGCCGAGCGACGGCGCGCGGAGCTGGCGATGATGACCATTCCGGCGGAGATCCAGACCGTGACCATCAATGACGGCGAGGTCTATCACCGGGTGCGCAGCGGTCCCTATTCGTCGGAGGATGCGGGGCTGTTGGGCGACAAGCTCAGCGCGATGGAGATCAACAGTCTCACCATCCGTCTGCGAGATCAGGAAAGCCAATGAAGATCATCATCCTGGGAGCGGGGCAGGTGGGCAGTTCGGTGGCGCGCAACCTCGCCTCGGAGGCCAATGACATCACGGTGGTGGACCAGAACGCCGACCTGCTGCGCAAGCTGGGAGATTCGGTGGACCTGCGCACGGTGCGGGGCTACGCGGCCCATCCGGAGGTGCTGGAGCAGGCCGGCGCGGAGGACGCGGACATGATCCTCGCCGTTACCAACAACGATGAGACCAATATGGTCGCCTGCCAGGTGGCCTGGACCCTGTTTCATACCCCCACCAAGATCGCCCGGGTCAGGGCGTTGGCCTTTACCCGGCATCCCGAGCTGTTCGGGCGCGATGCCTTGCCGGTGGATGTGCTGATCAGCCCGGAGCAGCTGGTTACCGAATATGTCACCAAGATCATCGAGGTGCCGGGCACCTTGCAGGTGCTCGACTTCGCCGGCGGGCGGGTGCGGCTGGTGGCGGTGAAGGCGGTGAAGGGGGGGCCGCTGGTGGGGCAGGAGCTGAAGACCCTCTACGATCACCTGCCTCAGGCGGAGTGTCGGGTGGCGGCGATCTACCGCGACGGCGAGGCGATCCAGCCCAAGGGTTTCACGGTGATCGAGGAGGGGGATGAGGTCTTCTTCGTCGCCGCGCGGGACCAGATCGTCAACGTAATGAGTGAGCTGCGTCGGCTGGAAAGGCCCTATCGGACGGTAATGATCTGCGGCGGCGGCAATATCGGGCGGCGGCTGGCGCGCATGCTCCAGCACGCTTATCGCGTCAAGCTCATCGAGCACCACGCGACTCGCGCCGCCAAATTGTCGGAGGAGCTGGAGAATGTCATCGTGCTGGAGGGCAGCGGCGCGGATGAGAGCCTGCTCGAAGAGGAGAACATCGATACCGTCGATGTCTTCTGCGCGGTCACCAATGATGAGGAGGCGAATATCCTGTCGGCGATGCTGGCCAAGCGCCTCGGCGCACGCAAGGTGCTGGCCCTGATCAATCGCGCATCCTATGTGGATCTGGTGGAGAGCGGCCCCATCGATATCGCCATCTCCCCCCAGCAGGCCACCATCGGCAGTCTGCTGACCCATGTGCGCAAGGGTGACGTGGTGATGGTGCACTCGCTGCGGCGCGGCGCGGCGGAGGCGATCGAGGCGGTGGCCCATGGCGATCATCGCTCCTCCAAGGTGGTCAACAAGACCATCGACCAGATCAAGCTGCCCAAGGGGGCGAGCATCGCCGCCATCGTGCGCGGTGATGCGGTACTGATTGCCCATCATGATACCCGCATCCAGGCCGAAGACCACGTCATCATGTTTCTCGTCGACAAGCGGCGCATCCGCGATGTCGAGAGGCTCTTTCAGGTCAGCGTCACCTTCCTCTAGCGGCGGCCCATCCCATGAAGCCCAAGTCGGTACTGCGCATTCTCGGACTGCTGTTGATGATCTTCAGCATCACCATGTTGCCGCCGGCGGCGGTCTCCCTGTATTACGACGATGGCGCGTTTCTGCCCTTCTTCGAGGGTTTTCTGGCGATCCTGCTGGTGGGGATCTTTCTGTGGCTGCCCTTCTATCGCCATGTTGAGGAGTTGCGTCTGCGCGACGGCTTCATGGTGGTGGTGATGTTCTGGACGGTGCTGGGACTGAGCGGGGCGTTGCCGCTCTATCTGGCGGAGGCGGTGGACATGTCGCTGGCGGAGGCGGTGTTCGAGTCGATGTCAGGCCTTACCACCACCGGCGCGACGGTGATCGTGGGGCTGGATGAGCTGCCCAAGTCGATCCTCTACTACCGTCAACAACTGCAATGGCTGGGCGGGATGGGCATCATCGTCCTGGCGGTGGCGGTGCTGCCGATGCTCGGCATCGGCGGCATGCAGCTCTACAAGGCGGAGGCGCCGGGGCCGGTGAAGGATGCCAAGCTCACGCCGCGCATCACCGAGACCGCCAAGGCGCTGTGGTACATCTACCTGTTGCTGACCGTCGCCTGCGCGCTGGCCTACTGGGGCGCGGGCATGACCCTGTTCGATGCCATCGGCCACGCCTTCTCCACCGTCGCCATTGGCGGCTTTTCGACCCATGATGAAAGCATGGGCTACTTCGACAGCTACCTGATCGAGTGGATCGCGATCTTCTTCCTGCTGCTCTCCGGCGCCAACTTCGCCCTCCACTTCACGGTGTGGCGTTACAAGAGCCTGCGCGTCTATCTGCGCGATAGCGAGTTCATGTTCTACCTGTTCATCCTGCTCAGCTGTTCGCTGATGGTGTCCGGGTATCTCTACTTCAGCGGCCATTTCGACGACTGGCTGGAGGCCCTGAACAAGGGCTTCTTTCAGACCGTCTCGATCGGCACCACCGCCGGTTTCACCACCTCCGATTACTCCCAGTGGCCGGGCTTTACCGCTATCTTGTTGTTGTTTATGAGCTTCATCGGCGGCTGCGCGGGGTCGACCGGCGGCGGCATCAAGGTGATTCGCTTTCTGCTGCTGATCAAGCAGGGGCTGCGGGAGATCAAGCGCCTCATCCATCCGCGCGCGCATATCCCGATCCGGGTCGGCAGCAAGGTGATCGAGAGCCGGGTGTTCGGTGCGGTGTGGGGCTTTTTCGCCCTCTATGTGGCCAGTTTCGCGGTGATATACCTGGCCCTTGCCTTTACCGGCATCGAGCTGATGACCGCCTTTTCCGCCGTCGCCGCGTGCATCAACAACCTTGGCCCGGGGCTGGGGGATGTGGCGGTGAACTATGCGAGCATCGGCGATAGCGCCAAATGGATCCTTTGCTTCGCCATGTTGCTGGGGCGACTCGAAATCTTTACCCTGCTGGTGCTGCTGACCCCAGCCTACTGGCGAAAATAACCGATAATTCCGGTATAATCCCCATCCGTTAACCAGGAGGCGGTCGCACCGCCGGAAAAAACACGATCCAAGGGAGATTCCATGGCTGCCGACAAACTTCGCAAGCTTCTTCTTTCCGTTGCCGTATGCGTCAGCTGCTCAGGCGTGAGCGCGGGCTACTATGAGGGTTTCGAGGCCTATACTCGCGGCGATTTTGAATCCGCCATGAAGGAGTGGAAGAAGGTGGCTGAACCCGGCTTCTCGCTATTTGGTTCCGGTATTCCCGACGACCCGGAGGAGCGCCAGGAGATGGCCGACGCCCGTTACGCCATCGGCCTGCTCTACTGGAACGGCAAGGGCGTGCAGCAGAACTACAAGGCCGCCGCCAAGTGGATGAAGGAGGCGGCGGCGCTGGGTCACGCCGAGGCCCAGCTGAAACTGGGTTACATGCACATCAATGGCCAGGGTGTGCCCCGGGATACGCGGGCGGCGGAGGAGTGGCTGGCCCAGTCCGCCAAGCAGGGCAATATGGACGCCCAGTACAATCTGGCGGTGCTCTATTACAAGGGGCTGACCGGCGAGCCGGATGTGGCCAAGGCCCGCTATTGGTTCAGTAAGGCGGCGGAGCAGGGCGATAAGGTTTCGGCACGGGTGCTCAAGGACCTGGATCGCCCGGGGCAGGCGGTGGCGATGACTCAGGCGGAGTCAGGATCGGTATCCGCCGCGCCGGTAACCATGCCGCCGCGTAGCAGCGCGCCGAGCCCAGCACCAGAGGTCGCCGAAGCGCAGGCGGCGCCCGTGTCGACGAGTGCCGCGCCGCGCCCATCGTTTAGCAGCGAGCCGTTGCAGCCGCCGCGCTGGCTGGCGGCAAAGGGTGGTGATCACTACACCATCCAGCTACTGGCATCCAGCAGCGAGGACGGCATCCAGCGCGTCGCCTCGCGCCATTCCGGGTTTGGTCCATTCAGCTACTACACCAAGCGCAAGGATGGGCAGCAGCTCTATGTCCTGGTGCAGGGGGCGTACGCCGACGTAGCAGCGGCGAAACGCGGCCTGGCCGCGTTACCCGAGGAGTTGAAAAAGAATCAGCCCTATCCGGTCAGGATCGGCAAGTTGGGGCAATACCTCAACTAAGGCCATTTTCAAGATAAGACCTACCACGGAGCACACAGATAAAATCGCGCATGAGGAAGCGGGTTAATGGGTATTTTCAGTTTAAATCTCAATAGGCTGAATTTGCGATAACGCTTTTTCTGGGTTTGTCACTCTGTGCCCTCTGTGTTCTCTGTGGTGTATTTATTGGTGGAAATCGCATAATTACCCGAAATCCTGCTCCCTCATCCAGGGGATGATGCGCGCGAATGCCTCCTCGATCCTGTCCAGCGAGGTTGAGTAGCTGATACGGATGGCGTTGGAGAGGGCGTCGCCGAAGGTATCGCCGGCGATGGTGCAGACCCCGGTCTCCTTGAGCATGCGTAGCGCCACGTTGGTGCCGTTGACCCCTTCCGGCAGCGAGGGGAAGAGGTAGAAGGCCCCTTCCGGCTTGTAGCCCGTCAGGTGCGGCGTCTGATGCACCAATTCCACCAGCCGATCGCGGCGTTTGGTGTACTCCACCAGCATGTCCTTGATGAAGTTGTCCGAAAGCTCCCGCTGCAACAGCGCCGCCACGCCGCCCCATTGACAGGGGGTGTTGGCGACGGTGGTGGTGAACATGTGAAAGCGGCGCAGCCTCTTGATGTGGCCCTGACTGGCGATCATCCAGCCGATGCGCATGCCGGCCATGCTGAAGGTCTTGGAGAAGCTGCTGATGACCATGACGTGATCGAGGTCGGAGCAGCAGGAGAGCACGCTGGGGTACTCCTGATCGTCGTAGATCAGGTGGTCGTAGACCTCGTCACTGATGACGTAGATGCCCCGGTAGGCGGCCTCTTCGACGATGCGCTCGATGGTGGCGCGCGGGTAGAGGGTGCCAGTGGGATTGCTGGGCGAATTGAGCACGATGGCATGGGTGTTGGGTCCCATGGCGTCGATCACCTCTTCCGGATCCAGTTGATAGCCGTTTTGCGCGCGCAGCGGAATGGAGCGAACTATGCCTCCATTCATGCGAATCAACGGGGTATAGAGCATGAACGCGGGATCGGGGACGATGAACTCCCGCCCAGGGGCGGACATGGCTTGCAGGGCGAGGAAGATCGCCTCGGTGGCGCCGGTGGTGACGATGATGTTGTCCGGCGTCAGCGGACGGCCGGAGCGATAGCCGTAGTAATCCGCCAGGGCATCAAGCAGCTCGGGCAGGCCGGCGTCCATGGTGTACCCGCTTTGCCCGGCCTGTAGCGCCTCGATGGTGGCGTTCATCACATGGGGCGGGGCCGGAATGTCGGGCTGACCGATGGAGAGGTGGATCACATCGTCCATGGTCGCCGCCAGGTTCACCATCTTGCGGATCCCCGGTACCGGGATGGTCAGCAGGGCCGGATTCCAGACCGGGTCTTCGGATTCGTAATAGTCGCTGTCGAGGCTGTTTACCATTTCTTAGTACCTATGTCGTGGCTCATTGGGTTTTGCCGTCGTTCATTGGGGGCGGATCGCAGGCAAGGCGAACAGGTCAGGTTCAAGCTACGAGCCGCGAGCTTCTAGAAGCTAGCGGCTCGGCGCTCTCTCTGATGGTGTGTCTGCGTTTGACTCGCTCATGATCTGTCAAGCCTCTTGTGGGCGAAATCAACCCTCGAACAACGCCGGCCGTTTGTCGGTGAGCGGCGCGGCCTGTTGGTAGGCGTGGCCGGCCTGGAGCACGCGTTTGTCGTCGAAACGGGCGCCGACGATCTGCAGGCCGATGGGCAGGCCCGCGGCAGTGAAGCCGCAGGGTACCGACAGCGCCGGCTGTCCGGTCATATTGAACGGGTAGGTAAACGGCGTCCAGGTGGGCCAACGGGTGTGGGGCCAGTCCTCGGGCACCTCGCGGCCGGTCTTGAAGGCCGGGATCGGCAGGGTGGGGGTGATCAGTAGATCGTATTTTGTGTAGAACAGGGACATGCGTTCGCTCAACGCCATGCGGTCGTTGACCGCGCCGAGGTAGTCGAGCATGGAGCGCTGCCCCGCCTTCTCCGCTACTGCCACCAGTTGCCTGTCCATCAGCGCCCGCTTCTTGGGGCCCAGGTCGCGCATCGCATTGGCCGCGCCGCCGTAGAAGAGGTGGCCGAAGGCCGCCAAGGGGTCGGCGAAACCGGGATCGGCGATGGTCACGTTGGCCCCGAGCCCCTTGAGTACGTCGGCGGCGGCATGCACCGTCTTTTCAATCTCGGGATCCAGGTCCACATAGCCCAGGCCGGGACTGAAGGCGATGCGAAGCCCGTTCACGCCGGCATCCAGGCCTTGCAGGTAGTCGATATTGCGACGCGGCGCGGCGGTGGAGTCGCGGGCGTCCGCCTCGGTGAGGACGTTCATCATCAGCGCGCAGTCGGCCACGGTCCAGGTCATGGGGCCCGCATGGGCCAGGGTGCCGAAGGGGCTCGCTGGCCAATGGGGCACCTCGCCGTAGGTGGGCTTGTGGCCGACGATGCCGCAAAAGCCCGCCGGGATGCGGATCGAGCCGCCGGCATCGGTGCCCAGACCCACCGCGCCCATGCCCAGCGCCACCGCCGCCGCGGTGCCGCCGCTGGAGCCGCCGGAGGTCTTGTTCGGGTTCCAGGGGTTGTTGGTGACGCCGGTAAGCGGGCTGTCGGTGACCCCCTTCCAGCCGAACTCCGGGGTGGTGGTCTTGCCCAGCGGCACATAGCCATGCCGGCGCAGCGCCGCCACCGCCGGGGCGTCCTTGTCCAGGGTGGATTGAGGGTCGATCACCTTGGAGCCTTTCAGGGTCGGCCACTCCTTGGTGAGAAACACATCCTTTACCGCCGTGGGTACGCCGTCCATCAGCCCCATGGGCTGGCCCTTCGACCAGCGCTCTTCCGAGGCCTTGGCGAAGGCCAGCGTGGTCTCCCGGTCCACCAGGCAATAGGCGTTGGTGTGCTTGTCCACATGCTCGATCTGATCCAGCATCGCCCCCGTCACCTCCACCGGCGACAGCTCTTTGGACTTGTACTTCTCCAACAGCTCCAGGGCCGTGAGTTTCAGGATGTCGTTGCTCATTTTGTTTTCCTCACATCTTTTTCGTAGGATGGGCAAAGCGCAGCGTGCCCATCAGGATTATTGCCACGGAGGCACAGAGTTCACAGAGATTTCTGTTAACCGGAAACACTTGTTGCGGCTGCGCCGATATCATTTTGAGTTGGGATCCTTGGCGAATAGAAACAAGGATCTACCTCTCACGCTTATCTTTGCGGACGAAACTCTCAACAAAACATTTTCCCCAATATCCCACCCCTGCCATTTGCTAATTCTATCTCTGTGCCCTCTGTGCCTCTGTGGCCAAATCATTTGCCAGGGACAAACCCCCGTCTCTTGTCCACCAGGTTGGTCAGCGTTTCGCCTTTTTCCCAACGCTCGAAGTTTGCCACGAACTGTTCGCCCAAGGCACGTCGCCAGCCGATGAAGTCGCCGGCCATGTGGGCGGAGAGCATCACGTTGGGGAGATCCCAGAGGGGGTGGTCCTCGGGCAGGGGTTCCTCTTCCAGCACGTCCAGCACCGCGCCGGCGATCTCGCCGGCCTGCAATGCCGCAAGCAGGTCCTCGGTCTTGACGATGGGCCCACGGCCGACGTTGATGAAGCGCGCCTCGGGTTTCATGCGCTGAAACAATTTGCGGTCGAACAGGCCCTCGGTGTCCGGGGTCAGCGGCGCGGTGACCACCACATAGTCGGCCTTTGGCAGTAACTCGGGGAGTTGATCATTGGCGTAGACGTGGTCGAAGGGCGGGTGGTCGCGTTCGCTACGGGCGGTGCCGTGGACGGTCATGCCCATGGCCTTGAGCACGCCGGCGACTTCCGCGCCGATGGCGCCCGCACCCACGATCAGTGCCCGCTTGCCGCGAATCAACTCGGTCTCACGATGCACCCAGCGGTGCTCCCGCTGATAGCGCAGATTGCTCAGGGTGTCCTTGGCGAACAGCAGCACCGCGCCCAGCACATACTCGGCGATGCCGCGGTTGAACACCCCGCGGGCGTTGGTGACCTGGATTTCGCTCGCCACCAGGGCGGGGAACATCAGCCTGTCCACCCCGGCGCTGGTGGCGTGGACCCAGCGGATGGGGTTCTTCTCCGGCCAGGCCCGCTCCAGCATTTCGGTGCGGAAGTCGGTGACCAGCAGTACATCGGTCTCGGGCAGGTAGCGCTCCAGCGCCGCCTCGTCCCGGGCATAGCGGATCTCCGCCCGTTCGGCAATGGGCTCCAGGCCGGGGAGGTCGGCTTCGTCCGGCGCGGTGAGCACCAGGATGCGTGTTTTTTCATTCATTCGAGTTCTTCCAAATTACCGCCACAGTGGCACAGAGGCACAGAGGCACAGAGAGCACGGAGGGAATGATTTGCAGCATCCATGTCCCGTGCCAAGGCATCGGCAAGCATGGACCGCCCTTAAACGGTTGGCGGTCGTCAAACGCTCAGGAGCGTGAATAGAACCCAGGACTGCCAGTCCTTGAAGGACTGGCAGTCCTCCTGAGGCCCAACCTCCATGAGGGGTCGATGCAATACAAACCTCTATGAACTTTGTGTCTCTGTGGCTTAATCATCCAGCATTCGCGAGTGCCTTTGCGAATTTATCGACCCCGGCCTGGATCTGCTCGTCGCTAACGATCAGCGGCGGCAGCCAGCGCACGATCTGGCCGTGGGTGCCGCAGCGCAGCAGCAGCAGGCCTTCCGCCTCGGCGGCCTTGGCCAAGGCGTCGGCCTTGCCGCCGTCCGGGTGGCCGTCGCCGTCCACGATCTCCATGCCCAGCATCAGCCCCATGCCGCGGATGTCATCGATGATGGCGTGTTTGTCTTTTAACTCGATGAGGCGGTTCCACAGGGTTTCGCCCCGGGCCTTGGCGTTCTCCACCAGCCCCTCGGATTCGATCACCTCGATATTGGCCAGAGCGGCGGCGCAGGCCACGGCATTGGCGCCGTAGGTGCCGCCCTGTGAGCCGGGCAGGCCCTTGGACATCAAGGATTCTGAAGCGGCGATGGCGGAGATGGGGAAGCCGCTGGCCAGCCCCTTGGCGGTGGTGATGATGTCGGGCATCACGTCGAACTGTTCGTGGCTCCAGAATTTGCCGGTGCGTCCAAAGCCAGCCTGGATCTCGTCGCAGATCAGCAGGATGCCGTGCTGGTCGCAGCGCTCCCGTAGCCCCTGCATGAAGCCCTTGGTGGCCGGGTAGTAGCCGAACTCGCCCTGCACGGGTTCCACGATCATCGCCGCGGTGTCCTCGGGGGCGGACTGGGTGAGGAAGATGTTGTCCAGCTCTTGCAGACAGAAGCGGGTGGCCTCTTCCTCATCCCAACCGTAGCGATAGAGGTGGGGGAAGGGCGAGATCACCACGCCCGCCATCATCGGGTGGAAGCCGGTGCGGATCTTGGCGGTGGAGGTGGTCATCGAAGCCGCCGCCATGGTGCGACCGTGAAAGCCGCCGTTGAAGGCGATGATATTGGCGCGCTTGGTGGCGTGGCGCGCTAGTCGCATGGCCATCTCCACCGCCTCGCTGCCGGCGTTGGAAAAGGCCACCGAATCCATGGGGCCCGGTGCCAGCTCCGCCAACTTGTCGCTGAGATCCAGCAGCGGCTGATGCATCACCGTGGTGTACTGGGCATGCACCAGGGTCGCGACCTGCTTTTGCGCCGCCTCTACCACCTTCGGGTGGCAGTGACCGGTGCAGGTCACACCGATACCCGAGGTGAAGTCCAGAAACTGCTTGCCCTGATTGTCATAGAGATAGGCGCCTTCGCCCTTGGCGGCGAGCACGCCGGTGGCCTGTTTGAGAAGCGGTGAGAGGTGACTCATGGTGATGGGGTCTCCATTGGTTCGGGTTCGAGTTGGGTCGTTCCGCGGTTATTGGGTTTGCCACAGAGGCACAGAGGGCACGGAGTGTTTACATTCTTTGATCGCGATGAGTATTTAATTTGACTTCTTGATCCTTGCGCTATTTGCTGAATTCCCTCAGGGCTATTCAAAATAAAAAGCTATGAGTAATAGTGGTTCCAGATTCGTGGTGTCCATGCAGGCGGCCATCAAAGTTGTTCAATCATATACCGAAAAAACCTCCTCAATTGTTTGAGCAGTCAGCAAGCGGATTGCCCATCTATAAATTTGGTCGCGCCCCGCCGCATCTAGTTGCTGGCGGTAGACTGGGGTGTAATTGGAACCAAACTTTATCTTCAGCTGATGCTCTACAATCTGCACACGCCCTTTGCGAATACCAATCTGCTCACCCCGGCGCAGACCAACCCGTTCAAGGCTCGTGATGTAAGTCATCTTGTTCATCTGCCTGTAGGCATTCAATTCGTAGGACAATTCGTTTTGCAGTGCTTCCGGAAGTACAAGCGGCCAATCGATGAATGGTCGTCAAGAGGAGCTACGAAGTACTTGTCTTAATACCATTGGATTATGAATGCCTGTAAAACGGCGTAATGTGCTATTCTGAGGAGAATATCTCTTCTATTGTTTCAGCGGTAAGTAGCCGATCGGACCATTCAATGACTTCCTTGCTTGCTCCGGAATCCACACGTTGCCGGTAAAACGGCGTATAGGCAGACCCGAACTTCTTTTCTAGCAGGTGGTGTAAGAGGTCTACGTGACCTCTTTGGAAGCCAACTCGTTCAAAACTTGTAACGTAAGGCATCTTGTTCTCCTGCCCGTAGGCATCCAGTTCGTCGGCCAGCTCGCTTTCCAGGGCCGCTGGCAGCACCATTAACCAATCGATGATCCGCAGCAATTCAAGTATTTGCTCTCTATCGTAACCGCGCCCCAACATCAGACGAAAGAGGCCGAACTTGGCATCCTTGAGCTGGCGGGGTTCGGATCGCTCTAGGGCCTTGAGTTGGGCCATGACCACCAGGGCGAAGGGATTGAGGTTCTTCTCCAATGCACGCCAGTCGTCGGCCAAGTCCAGCAGCTTGATCGATGGAAAGCGGAAATGCACCTCGCAGCCCCAGAGCCCGCGCCGGAAGTCGCCGGTCTGAAAGCCCGGCGCATCGTCGGCCAACACCGCCAGGCTTACGACGTCCACTTGATACCGATCATAGAGGCGGTAGTTGTAGACATACATCCGCTGGTCGAAGTCCGTCTCGCGCTGGCCTTGCACCTCTACATGGATCAGCACCCAGGTCTCGCGGTTTGCCAGGTTGGTGACCTTGACCAGTTTGTCCGCGTAGCGCCGGCCCAGTTCCGCGTCCCTGACGGTCTTCTGCAGTTCCTTGTCGAGGAATCGATGGCCTTTGGACCAGTCGATCTCGCCATGGATTTCGGGAAACAAAAGCGCCATGAACTCGGGGAACCAATGCTCCAGCGCCTCCTTCCACGGGCTGTCCTGGTCAGTGTCGCCGTTTGCCATCGAACTCCTCGAATCGTGATAATGAGTGAGTCGCGATCAGGGCTGGATATAAACCACAGAGCACACAGAGATTGTTAAGTCGGACCATTTTCATCCTCTGTGTACTCTGTGCCCTCTGTGGTAAAAATTCAAACCCCAGACGCGCCATCAAGGCCGCGGTGATCGCCGCCGTGCCCCGATTCGGTGCGGGGCGGCTGGCGAGGTCGGCCTTGACCGCATCGCGAAGCTTTTCGGCGGCCTGGAGGGCGACGGGGTCCTCTTCGCCCAGCCAGGCGAGCATCTCGGCGGCGGTGAGGATCATCGCCCGGGGGTCGGCCTTGCCTTGGCCTGCAATGTCCGGGGCGCTGCCGTGGGTTGGTTCGAACAGGGGCGGCAGGCTGCGGTCGTCGGGGTTGATGTTGGCCGAAGGGGCCACGCCCATGCCGCCCGAGAGCACCGCCGCGAGATCCGTCAGGATATCCCCCTGCAAATTGCTTGCCGCCACTACGTCGAATTGCCAGGGGGCCTGCACGAACTTCATGCAGGCGGCGTCCACCAGTTCGTGGTGCATGGCGATGTCCGGGTAGTCCTGGCCGATGTCGGCGAATACCTCGGTGTAGAGCTCACCCCAATGGGGCAGGGCGTTGCGCTTGGTGATCAGGCAGACCTGGGCCTCCATCTCGCCGCGTGGATCCCGGAACTTGCGCACCCTGCCGGCGGTCTGGCGCTGTTGCTTGCGTTGGCGCGCGCGTTCGAAGGCGTGGCGGATCAGGCGTTCCGCGCCGCGATGGGTGAATACTTCTATTTGGGTAGCCACCTCGCGATCGGTCCCCTTGGCCAGCCGACCACCCTGATTGACGTATTCGCCCTCGCTGTTTTCGCGGATCACCAGCAGGTCGACGTCCTTGGCGCGGGGGTCGGCGAGGTACTGGGGGGCGCCCTCGTAGAGTCGCGCCGGGCGCTCGCAGGCCCACAGATCGAAGCCTTTGCGGATGTCTAGCAGCGGGGCAAGTGAAATGCCGTCGGGCAGAACATAGCGATTCGGATCGCTGGTGGGGCCGGGGTCGCCCAGGGCACCGAGCAGCACCGCATCAAAGACCTTGAGCTGCTCCAGCCCATCCTCGGGCATGGTGCTGCCGTGGTCGCGATGCCAGGCGGTGCTCGGCCAGCCAAACTCCCGCCACTGGATTCCCAGGCCAAGGCCGTCGCGGAGTTTTTCCAGCAGTTGCAGCGTGGCCTGCATCACCTCGGGGCCGATGCCGTCACCCGGGGTGACGGCGATGTTCCAGGGTTTAGTGCGAGTCATTACGCTCCTTGGTCGAAAACAAGAAAAAAACTAACCACAGAGAGCACAGAGAGCACAGAGAGTTTGAGGGGAGGTTGCGAGGAGTGGCAGTCCTTGAAGGGCTGCCACTCGTCACTGTGAATCAATATCAGCGGCGTGTTGTGGGAGCGGTTTGCAACCGCGACGACGGAGCTTGATCGAAGCCTCGCAATCGCGGATGAAATCCGCTCCCACAGAAGGCGCGGTTTCATTTTGGGGATGCTGCTTGGACCATGAAAATCTGTTCTATTCACAGAACAATTCCCTCTGTACACTCTGTGTTCTCTGTGGTTAAAAAACAAAGCTATTCCCCCCCCATACACAAATACTTCACCTCCATGAATTCATCCATGCCGTATTTGGAGCCCTCGCGCCCAAGGCCGGACTCCTTGACCCCGCCGAAGGGGGCGGCGGCGTTGGAGATGATGCCTTCGTTGATGCCGATCATGCCGGCCTCCAGGGCCTCGGCGACGCGCCAGCAGCGGTGGATGTCGCGGCTGTAGAAGTAGGCGGCCAGACCGAACGGCGTGTCGTTGGCCATGGCGATGGCCTCCTCCTCGGTCTTGAACACCATGATGCCGGCGAGGGGGCCGAAGGTCTCCTCCTGGCACATCTGCATCTCGGGCTTGACGCCGGTGATCAGGGTGGGTTGGACGAAGTTGCCGCCGCGCGGGTGGGGCTGGCCGCCGGTGACCACCTTCGCGCCGCCCTTGATGGCGTCTTGCAGGTGTTCGTTGACCTTCTGGGCGGCGGCGTAGTTGACCAGCGGGGCCTGATTGACGCCTTCTTCAAAGCCGTCGCCCACCTTCAGATCTTCGATGGCGGCCTTGTATTTGGCGGTAAAGGCGTCGAGCACCGTATCCTGTACCAGCAGGCGATTGACGCAGACGCAGGTCTGGCCGGTGTTGCGAAACTTGGAGGCCATCGCCCCTTCCACCACCTTGTCGAGATCGGCGTCATCAAAAACGATAAACGGCGCATTGCCGCCGAGTTCCAGGGAGATCTTCTGAATGTGCTGGGCGGCGTTGGCCATCAGCTTGCGGCCCACCTCGGTGGAACCGGTAAAACTCACCTTGCGCACCACCGGGCTGCCGGTGAGGGTGTCGGCGATCTCGCTGGCGGCGCCCGTGAGAATATTCAGCACCCCGGCGGGGATGCCGGCCCGTTCCCCCAGCTCCGCCAGCGCCAGCGCCGAATAGGGCGTGGCGGAGGCGGGCTTGACCACCATGGTGCAGCCGGCGGCGAGGGCCGCGCCGGCCTTGCGGGTGATCATGGAGTTGGGGAAGTTCCAGGGGGTGATGGCGGCGGAGACGCCGACGGGTTGCTTGATCACCACGATGTGCTGTCCCGGCTTGGCCCCGGGGATGGTATCCCCATAGGCGCGCCGCGCCTCTTCGGCGAACCACTGAATGAACGACGCGCCGTAGGCGATCTCCCCCTTCGCTTCGGGCAGGGGCTTGCCTTGCTCCAGGGTCATGATGCGGCCCAGATCCTCCTGGTTCTCCATCATCAGCTGATACCAACGGTAGAGGATCTGGCCCCGCTCGGCGGCGGTCTTGTCGCGCCAGGCGGGAAAGGCCCGCTCGGCGGCGGCGATGGCCTTCTCGGTCTCGCCGCGGCCCATCTTTGGCACCGTGCCGATGATCTCGCCATTGGCCGGGTTGTCCACCTCGATGGTGGCGCCGCCGTCGGCGTCGGTCCACTGACCGTCGATGTAACACTGTTGGCGGAAGAGCGCGGAATCGTTGAGCGATTCAATCGTCATTCAGTTGCCTCCTTCGGGCGATCGATTGGATTGTTCTCCCTTTCCCGCACAGCGGCGGGGCGGGTTGTTCTTTTTAACCTAACAAAAATATCGTCAAGAACCAAGCTGCGCTTGAATCGCCGTGATCGCGATCGTGTTTACGATGTCGGTCACGGTGCAACCGCGGCTGAGGTCGTTGACCGGTTTGTTGAGGCCTTGCAGGATGGGACCGATGGCGATCGCCCCGGCGGTACGCTGCACCGCCTTGTAGGTGTTGTTGCCGGTGTTGAGGTCGGGAAAGATGAACACGGTGGCGCGACCGGCCACCTCGCTCTCGGGCATCTTGCTGCGCGCCACGCCGGGGTCGCTGGCGGCGTCGTACTGCATCGGCCCCTCGATCTTGATCTCGCCGGCGCGGGCGCGGGCGATCTCGGTGGCTCGGCGCACCTTCTCCACCGCCTCGCCCTGGCCGGAGTCGCCGGTGGAGTAGGAGAGCATGGCGACCCGCGGCTCGATGCCGAATCGTTGCGCCGTCGCCGCCGAGCTGAGGGCGATCTCGGCGAGCTGCTCGGCGTTGGGTTCGGGGTTGACCGCGCAGTCCCCATAGACCAGCACCCGATCGGAGAGACTCATGAGGAAGACGCTGGAGATGATGCTGTTTTCAGGACGGGTGCGAATCACCTGAAAGGCGGGGCGAATGGTGTGCTGGGTGGTGTGGACCGCGCCCGAGACCATGCCGTCGGCATCGCCGGTATGCACCATCAGGGTGCCGAAGTAGGAGAGGTCCTCCACCATGTCCCACGCCATCTGCCAGGTCACCCCCTTGTGGCGACGCGCCTCGAACAAGGCGGTGGCGTAGGGCTGGCGCTGCGGGGCCTCGGCCGGGTCGATGATGCGCACCCTCTCCAGACCCAGCCCCAGAATGGCGATGCGACGCCGGATCTTGCCCGGATCCCCCAGCAATACCACGTCGGCGATCTCCCGCAGCACCACGATCTCCGCGGCGCGCAGGATGCGCTCCTCGCTCCCCTCCGGCAGCACGATGGTCTTGCGTTCCCGCTTGGCGCGCCGCACCAGCTCGTATTCGAACTGCAACGGCGTGGTGCGCGTGCCGCCGGTGACGCGGATGCGTTGGCACATGTGGCGATAATCCAGCGACTCCTCCAGCACCGCCAGCGCGGCGGCGATCTTGCGCGGACTCTCCGGCCCCAGGGTCGACTCCGCCGCGCCGACCCGCGAGGCGGTGGTGTAGGTGTCCTCCGCGACGCTGAGAATGGGGATGTTGTGATGCAGCCCCTTCAGCAGCAGGGCGATCTGTGGCGCCGGCTGCAAGCCGCCGGTGAGCACCAGTCCGGCGATGCGCGGGTGGTTGAGGGAGAGATCGGCGCAGATGCAGCCGATGATGATATCGGCGCGATCCCCGGGCACGATCACCAGGCTGTTCTCGGTCAGGTGATCGAGAAAGTGGGGCAGCTCCATGGCCGCCACCTTGATCGCGGCGATCTCCCGGGTCAGGGCGTCCATTGGCCCGCCGATGTGCTCGGCGGCAATGGCCGTCGCCATCTCGCCCACGGTCGGCATCTCCAGGATCGGCCGATCGCCGAGCAGGAACAGGGGCAAGCCCCCCTCCAGGGTGATGTCGCGCAGATACCCCCGGGCCGTCTCATCGAGCCGATTGACCGCCACCGCCAGCAGATCGCACTGCTTCTCCCGCAGCGAGGCGACGGCGATCGCCGCGTCGTCGGCGATGGAGGGCCCCTTGCGCCCGCGCCCGTTGATCACCGGCAGCATCAGGCAACCGAGGTGGTTGGCGAGATCGGCGTTGAATTCGAACTCCACCCCGGGCAGGGCGAAGGAGTAGTCGACGCCGTCGCAGACCATGTGTTCGAAGCGCTCCTCCAGCGCCTTGAAGCGGTCGAGGATGCGCGAGATGAGCGCCCCCTCCCGGCCCTCGCGCATCAACTCCCGGGCCTCCTCCAGCGGACAGCCGACCATCGCCTCCGCCTCGATCGGCAGCGAGTAGCGATTCCGCATCAGGGCGATGGCGGGGTCCTGGGCATTGACG
This sequence comes from Gammaproteobacteria bacterium, assembly GCA_011390365.1. GTDB lineage: Bacteria > Pseudomonadota > Gammaproteobacteria > Chromatiales > Chromatiaceae > SLIM01. The sequence goes on along the minus strand of JAABSM010000029.1, from coordinate 14,959 downwards.
GCGATGGGGCGAAAAAAGGCGACGGATTCGCCGTTGGCGGTGAACAGCTCCATCATCCCCAACGACACCACCGATTTGCCGCTGCCCGCGGCGGCCCCCGCTACATAGATATTTCGGCCCAATTGCGATTTCCTTTGAAAAAGTGTCAATAGCAAGGAGTGCCAGTCCTCCAAGGACTGGCACTCCTCAATCGAGGATTGAATTTCTCCGTGAGCTCCGTGCCTCCGTGGCTTTAATCACCGTTTACCGCGTCACCCATAGGGCCACACCCAATCGTTGATCTCCGGCTTGTCGACACCGTGTTCATGGGCGTACTGCCGGCACTCGATCTGCATCTCCCGCAGCCTCTCCTTGACGTGGGCGCCAGCCACCTGGAGCCGCGGTACCCGGTTGATGGCGTCGATGGCGAGGCTGAAGCGGTCGATCTCGTTGCTGATCGCCAGCTCCAGCGGGGTGTTGATGTTGCCCTTCTCCTTGTAGCCGCGCACATGCAGGTTGCGGTGATTGGTGCGACGGTAGGCGAGACGGTGGATCAGCCAGGGGTAGCCGTGGAAGTTGAAGATCACCGGCCTGTCCCTGGTGAAGAGGCTGTCAAAGTCCCGATCCGACAGGCCATGGGGGTGCTCCCAGTCCGGCGTCATGCGGAACAGATCCACCACGTTGATGAAGCGGATCCTGAGATCCTCGAAGTGCTCCCGCAGCAGCGCGGTGGCGGCCAGCGCCTCCTTGGTGGGGATGTCGCCGCAGCCCGCCATCACCACATCCGGCTCCTGACCCTGGTCGTTGCTGGCCCAGTCCCAGATGCCGACGCCCTTGGTGCAGTGCTTGATGGCGGCGTCCATGTCCAGGTACTGCAAGTGGCTCTGCTTGTCGCACACGATCACATTGATATCGTTGCGGCTGCGCAGGCAGTGGTCGGCGGTGGAGAGCAGGCAGTTGACGTCCGGCGGCAGATAGATGCGGGTCACCTCCGGATTCTTGTTGACCACCACGTCTAGGAAACCGGGGTCCTGATGGGTGAAGCCGTTGTGGTCCTGACGCCAGACGGTGGAGGTGATCAGCAGATTCAGCGACGAGATGGGCGCGCGCCAGGGGATCTCCTCGCTGATCGCCAGCCACTTGGCGTGCTGGTTGTACATCGAGTCGATGACATGCACGAAGGCCTCATAGGTAGCGAAGAAGCCGTGGCGGCCGGTCAGCGCGTAGCCCTCGTACCACCCTTCAAGGGTGTGCTCCGAGAGCATCTCCATCACCCGTCCGTCGGGGCTCAGTTCGCCGCCGTCGGCGTCCTCCGGCAGATAGTCCGCCAGCCAGAGTTTCTTGGATACCTCGTAGATCGCGTCGAGCTTGTTGGAGGTGTTCTCATCCGGCCCGAAGACCCGGAAGTTGTGCATGTTCTTTGCCATTACGTCGCGCAGCAGTCGCCCCAGGGGCTTGGTGTTCATGGCGCTGCCTTGGGCCGGTTTGGCCACCGCCTCGGCGTAGTCGCGAAAGTCGGGCAGGCGCAGATCCCGGCGCAGCAGGCCGCCGTTGGCGTGGGGGTTGGCGCTCATGCGGCGCGGGCCCTTGGGGGCGAGGGCCTTGAGCTCCGGGATCAGGCGGCCGGCGTCGTCGAACAACGCCTCGGGCTGGTATTCGCGCAGCCAGGCCTCCAGCTGGGAGAGGTGATCGGGATTGTCGTGGACGCCGGCGAGGGGTACCTGGTGGGCGCGCCAGAAGCCCTCCACCTTCTTGCCGTCGACCGACTTCGGGCCGGTCCAGCCCTTGGGCGAGCGCAACACGATCATCGGCCAGCGGGCGCGGGTGGCGACCCCGGATTCTCGGGCCTGTCGCTGGATCTCGCGGATCTCGATCACGCACTGCTCCATCACCTCGGCCATGCGGGCGTGCATGGTCATGGGGTCGTCCCCCTCGACGAAACGGGGCGTCCAGCCATAGCCCTTGAACAGGCTCTCCAGCTCCTCGTGGGAGATCCGCGAGAGCAGGCTGGGGTTGTTGATCTTGTAGCCGTTGAGATGCAGGACTGGCAGCACCGCGCCGTCGCGGATCGGGTTGAGATACTTGTTGGAGTGCCAGGCGGTGGCCAGCGGCCCCGTCTCCGCCTCGCCATCGCCCACCGCAACCAGCGAGATCAGGTCGGGGTTGTCGAAGGCGGCCCCAAAGGCATGGGATACGCTGTAGCCCAGCTCGCCCCCCTCGTGGATCGAGCCCGGCGTCTCCGGCGTACAGTGGCTGCCGATGCCGCCGGGAAAGGAGAACTGCTTGAAGAAGCGACGCATGCCCTCTTCGTCCTCACTCTTGTCGGGGTATATCTCCGAATAGGTCCCCTCCAGATAGACCGGCGCCAGCACCCCGGGCGCGCCGTGACCGGGGCCGGCCAGGAAGATGGCGTTGAGATCGTATTTGATGATCAGCCGGTTCATGTGCACATACATGAACGACAGCCCGGGGCTGGCACCCCAGTGGCCGAGCAACCGTTGCTTGATGTGCTCCGGCTTGAGGGGCTCCCGCAACAGCGGGTTGCGGCGCAGGTAGATCATGCCGGCGGCCAGATAGTTGCAGGCGCGCCAGTAGGCGTCGATACGCTTCAGCTCGTCATTGCTCGACGATAGCTCCTGGGTCGTCATCGCGAACCTCCTTTCGTTTTGGATAGCGAGGAAAGAAAACGGAAAAATCAGTGGCCGCGGAGCAGCGCGGAGACCTGACGGGCGATCTCCAGCTCCTCGTTGGCGGGGATCACCAGCACCTTGGCCGGCGAAGCCTCCGCGTCGATGCGGCCGTCGGCGTCGGGGGCGGTATTGCGATTCGGGTCAAGGGCGATGCCGAGATGATCCAGGTCGGCGCAGCAAAGGGCGCGGATCTCGGCGCTGTGCTCGCCGATGCCGCCGGTAAAGACCAGCGCATCCAGGCCACCGAGAATAGCGAAATAGGCCCCGATGTACTTGCGGATGCGGTAACAGAAGAGCTTTACCGCCAGCGCCGCCCCCTCATCCCCCCCATCGGCCAGGGCGAGCACGCGGCGCATGTCGTTGCTGCCCGCCAGCGCCAGCAGGCCGCTCTCGCGATTGAGCAGGCGATCCAGGCGTGCGGCATCCATGCCCAGCTCCCGTTGCAGGTAGAGCAGCACGCCGGCGTCGATATCCCCGGCGCGACTCCCCATCACCAGCCCGCCCAATGGCGTCATGCCCATGGTGGTATCGATGCTTTTGCCGTCGAGAATCGCCGCCGCGCTGGCGCCGTTGCCCAGATGCAGCGAGACCAGCCGCCGGCGCCCTCCATCCCCGAGACGTCGCGTCGTCTCGGTGGCGATATATTGATGGGAGATGCCGTGAAAACCGTAGCGGCGGATGCCATGCTCGCGGGTGAAGTGCTCCGGCAGGGCGTAGCGATAGGCCTCGGGCGGCATGGTCTGGTGAAAGGCGGTATCGAAGACCGCGAACTGGGGGGTATCCGGGGCCAACTCCCCCATCACCTCGATGCCGAGAAGGTTGGCGGGGTTATGCAGCGGGGCCAGCGGGCTGAGGGCGCGGATTCGCTCCAGCGTCGCCGCCTCCACCCGGGTCGCCTGACCGAAGTCCCGCCCGCCATGCACCACCCGGTGGCCGATCGCATCCAGATTCGCTGGGTGATACCCCCGCCCCTCCAACTCACCGATCACCCGCTCAAGCGCCCCGCGATGATCCGCCGGCCCCTCCCGCTCGCCGATATGCTCCACCAACCCCGCGCACAGCACCAAGGAATCCCCGCCCTCGGCGGAGAGGCGAAACAGGCGATACTTGATCGACGAACTGCCGGAGTTGACAACGAGAACCTTCATCGGCCTACCGTTAAATGGCATCGGTGAACCACCGACCGGAGTACAGGGTAGCGTGGCATCGTTAAGGGGGGATTACAAGGGCGCCGAACGGGCTCAGGGTGGACAACTGTGGTCCGAAGGTCCCAGGCGCTTCAGGGTTTTATTTTTTACCTGAACCCTGAAAACTCTTCAGATATCGGTTTGAGTCCGCGGTATTTGACTGAATAGAATTTTGCGGGGAGGGGATATGTTCGAGACCTGGGCTTGAAGGGGAATGGCTGACCGGTTTCGATGATTCCCGTTTCCGGAAAACACCACCCCGGCCCGCGCCGCGGCAGACGGAAAACCTCAGGCGATTGCCTGAGGTAAATTTTCCGGCGTCCCGTTATTTTGGGGAAAAATGGTTGCCGATCAGCGGTTCCGCGTCGATCTGGGGTACGTGGCATTGGGTGCAGAAGTAGCGCGCCCCTACCGGTTTGTCATGCTTGTTGCCGGCACGATCCGTAAAGTGGGATTCGCCCATCGCCACCGATTTGGCCTCTTCCTTGCCTTCCTCCTTCATGTGGCACTCCAGGCATTTGTTCTCCTTGAGGTTGATGGTATAGCGCTCGTTGCGGTGAGGGGTCAGCGGGGGCTGCTGCTCGAAGGTGCGTTCGATATTCTCCTTGTCGTTAATGAAACGTTCGATCTTGGGCGCCGCCAAGGGATTGGTGATGGGATTGACCCCGGCCAGGGATTTCACCTCGGCGAAGCTGGACGCGGGCCAGAGGGCGATGCCGGAGAGCAGGAGGGTCGCAAGGCGAATGGCAGGTTTCATGTCGATACCTCTTGTTGGTGGATTGGGTTTTGGTGGGGCTTTTCGACTTCCGCTGGTGGAAAGGTGGTGCGACTGAAGCGGGTGGTGAAGCGGAAGACGTCACGGGCGCAGACATCGATACAGCGTCCGCAGTTGGTGCAATGTCCGGCCAGGATGACCGGTGTGTGATCGGCATCCTTCAAGGATGGCCGGATTACCTGTTGTTCGGGACATACCGCGAAACAGTCGAGGCAGTCGTCGCAGCGGTCGCGGCGGGTGGCGGAGATGCGCAACAGCGCCCCTTCGCCGAGCAGGCCGTAGAAGGCGCCCATGGGACAGAGATGGCCGCACCAGGCGCGGCGTCCGATCAGCAGATCGAACAAGAACAGGCCGATGACAACGGTCCAGGCGACGCCCATGCCGAAGATCAGGCCGCGATAGACTAGGGTGACCGGGTTGACCAGCTCCCAGGCCAAGGCGCCGGTGGCCAGCGGCAGCAGGATTACCGCCCCCAGCAGCCAGTAGCGGATGTGGGGTGAAAGGCGCATCTGACCGCGAATCTTCAACCTTCGGCGCAGCCATTCGGCGGCGTCGGTGACGATGTTGATGGGGCAGACCCAGGCGCAGTAGACCCGTCCGCCCACCAGCAGATAGAACAGCAACACGATCAGCGCGCCGATCAGGGCAGTGGTCAGCGGCCAGTGGCCGGCGGCGAATTGTTGGGCGATCAGCAGCGGGTCGGTGAGGGGCAGGGCATCCAGGGTGAGGCTGGAGGCGATATTGCCCTTCACCAGCCACCAGCCGAACCAGGGGCCGAGCAGAAACAGCCCCAGAATCCCCAGCTGAGTGGCGCGGCGCCATAGCAGGTAGCGATGGGCCGCCAGCCAGCCCTTGGCGGCGATCGCCTCCGCGCCGGGGTGTGCGCCGGGCTTCATCAGATCCCACCCTTGCGATTTAGGGTATCGAGGGGGTTGCTGGAGAAGGGGGGCGCTTCGGCGTCTCCCGGCGAGTCGAGCATCAGGCCTTGCCCGCCGTGGTCATAACTCGCCCCTGACGGCAGGTTGTATTGGTGGGGGGTGTCCGGGGTGACCAACGCCTCGCCGGCGCGGGCCTTCTGTTGCCAGCCCAGGCGGTAATGCGCGCCTAGGGCGCCCTTGGCGAGCTTCAAAGGCAGTACCTTGATCGCGGCCTCTTCCAGAATACAGGCCTGCTCGCACTTGCCGCAGCCGGTGCAGGCATCGGAGTGGACCACCGGGATGAACAGCGCGTGCTTGCCACTGCGCGGATTATGCCGCATGTCCAGGGTGATCGCCTCGCCCCTTACCGGGCAGACGTTGAAACAGACCTCGCAACGCAGGCCCTGAAAGGCGATGCAGGCCTCTTGGTCAATCAGCACCGCGAGCCCCATGCGGGCGTTTTCGATCTCCTTTAACGCCGGGTCTAGCGCGCCGGTGGGACAGGCCTTGAGGCAGGGGATGTCGTCGCACATCTCGCAGGGGATGGTTCGCGCCTCGAAATAGGGTGTGCCCGTCGCCACCGGATCGCCCAGCTGCGCCAGTTTCAGGGTGTCATAGGGGCAATCCCGCACGCACAGACCACAACGAATGCAGGCGCCTTGAAAGATATTGTCGTCCGCATTCGCGCCTGGGGGGCGGATGGCGCTGGCGGGCAGGGCATCCGCCCGCCGTTGATGGACCGCCAACAGCGTCGCCGCCAGGCCCACGCCCACGGCGCTGCGAAGGGCGGAGACGATAAAGTCCCTGCGTCCGCGGTTGACGCCGTTGGGCCTCGGGGGGCTGTGATTGTCCTTGTCCATTGGGATCGCTTGAATCGATGATTAGTTGAACCGCAGATTAACGCAGATGTGCGCAGATTATTGGTGTACAACAATTCAGGCACATGGCATGGATGAGCCACATCCCTGGCGATTACTGGTCAAGCAGTAACCTGTCGCTAAATCTGCGTCAATCTGCGAAATCTGCGGTTCATAAACCACTCACCATCAAGCCGGCATGATCTTCACCGCCACCTTCTTGAAATCCGTCTCTTTCGATAGTGGATCGGTGGCGTCCAGCACCAGCTTGTTGACCAGGCGGCCGGCGTCGAAGAAGGGGATGAAGGCCATGCCCTCGGGCATCTTGTTGCGGCCCTTGGTCTCCACCCGGCAGGCGATCTCGCCGCGACGGCTGGCGATCTTTGCCTCGTCGCCGCGCTTCAGACCCCGCTTTTCCGCATCCTTGGGATGCATGTAGACCAGGGCGTGGGGCGCGGATCGATACAGCTCCGGCACGCGCAGGGTCATGGAGCCGGTGTGCCAGTGCTCGAGGATGCGACCGGTGGTCAGCCACAGGTCGAAATCCTCGTCAGGGGCCTCTGCCGGCGGCTCGTAGGGGGCGAAGATGATGTTGGCGCGATTGTCCGGACGACCGTAGAAGGCGATGCCGGCGCCCTTGGGCACGAACGGGTCGTAGCCCTCGCGATAGCGCCACAGGGTCTCCTTGCCGTCCACCACCGGCCAGCGCAGGCCGCGGGTCTTGTGATAGGCGTCAAACTCCGCCAGGTCGTGACCCTTCTTGGGGCCATCCTTGCCAAAGACGCGGTACTCTTCGTAGAGCCCCTTTTGCAGATAGAAGCCGAAGTGATCCATTTCGTCGCTGAGATACTCATTACCGCGGGAGTCGGTGACCGTCTGCTTGGGATACTTGTTGACCACGCCGTTGGCGTAGAGCACGTCGAACAGGGTCTTGCCGCGAACCTCCGGCTTCTTCGCCAGCAGCTCCTCGGGCCACACCTCCTCGGTCTTGAAGCGTTTGGAGAACTCCACGAACTGCCACAGATCGGAGCGGGACTCGCCGGGGGCCTTGACCTGTTGCCGCCAGAACTGGGTGCGGCGCTCGGCGTTGCCGAAGGCACCCTCCTTTTCGGCCCACATCGCCACCGGCAGGATCAGGTCGGCGGCCATCGCGGAAACCGTCGGATAGGCCTCGGAGACGACGATGAAGTTGTCCGGATTGCGCCAGCCGGGGTACATCTCCTCGTTGATGTTGGGGCCGGCCTGCATGTTGTTGTTGGTGCTTACCCAGTAGCAGTTGAGCTTGCCGTCCTTTAGCATGCGGCTCTGGAGTACCGCGTGGTAACCCACCTTGCCCGGCAGGGTCCCTTCCGGCAGTTGCCACTGTTTTTCGCAGAAGTCGCGGTGCTCCTTCTTCTTGACCACCAGGTCGGCGGGCAGGCGATGGGCGAAGGTGCCCACCTCGCGGGCGGTGCCGCAGGCGGAGGGCTGGCCGGTGAGGGAGAAGGGGCCGTTGCCCGGCTCGGAGATCTTGCCGGTGAGTAGATGCACGTTGTACATCAGCCCGTTGACCCACACCCCGCGCACATGCTGGTTGAAGCCCATGGTCCAGTAGGAGACGATCTTCTTTTTCGGGTCGGCGTAGAGCTTGGCCAGCCTCTCCAAGCTCTCGACGGAAACCCCGGACAGTTCCGATACATATTCGGCGGTATAGGGCTCCAGCGCCTTCTTGTAGGCCTCGAAATCGATGCCTTCCAGTTTCCCCTTGCCGGGGTTCTTGGCCGCCTGCTCCAGGGGGTGCTCGGGACGCAGGCCGTAGCCGATGTCGGTGGGGGTCTTGGTGAAGTTGACGTGCTGGTTGACGAAGTCCCAGTTGACGGCGTCGTTTTGCACGATGTAGTTGGCGATGTAGTTGAGGATCGCCAGATCGGTCTGTGGCTTGAAGATCACACCGTGGTCGGCCAGCTCGAAGCTGCGATGCTCGAAGGTGGAGAGCACGTGTACCTCGCACTCCTCCTTGGTGAGGCGGGTGTCGGTGAGGCGCGACCAGAGCACCGGATGGTTCTCCGCCATGTTGGCGCCCCACAGCACGAAGGCGTCGGCGTGCTCCAGGTCGTCATAGCAGCCCATCGGCTCATCCGCCCCGAAGGCGCGAATGAAGGCCCCCACCGCCGAGGCCATGCAGTGGCGGGCGTTGGGGTCGATGTTGTTGGAGCGAAAGCCCGCCTTGTAGAGCTTGGAGGCGGCGTAACCCTCGAATACCGTCCATTGGCCGGAGCCGAACATGCCGACGCGGGAGGTGATCTCCTCCACCGGCTTGCCCTTGTTCTCTTCCATGCTCTGCTTGATGGCCGCCTTCCACTTCTCCGCCATCACATCGAAGGCCTCGTCCCAGGAGACGGGTTCGAAATCCCCGTCCTTGGCGTATTTGCCGTCCTTCTTGCGCAACAGCGGCTGGGTCAGACGATCCGCGCCGTACATGATCTTGGAGAGAAAATAGCCCTTGATGCAGTTGAGGCCGCGATTCACCGGTGCGTCCGGGTCGCCCTGGGTGGCGACGACCTTGCCGTCTTTCTCGCCCACCAGTACCGAGCAGCCGGTACCGCAAAAGCGGCAGGGGACCTTGTCCCAGCGGATGCCGTCATCCGCGTTGGCCTTGGCCGAGGTCAGCCCCGGCAGGGTGATGCCGGCGGCCGCGGCGGTGGCGGCGATGGCATGGGTCTTCATGAATTCTCGGCGTGACTGTTTCATGGCTGGGGCTCCTCCGGTACGGATTCTTTATCGATTTCGTGATAGATGAAGGACGACGAAGAGACGCCGTCGAGGCAGGCGAGCCGGGTCATCATCCCGGCGCAGGTGTCATAGTCGCCGCCCTCGATGGTGACCACCATGCGGCCGCCTTCGTTGGCGTGCAGCTCGACGCCTTGCAGTTCTCCAAGGGCGTCGGCGACGCGCGGTGTTTTTTCGGGGCGGGCGTGCAGCAACATGCCGCAAACGTGGTAGTCGCTCATGCGGCCTCCTCCATTCGGATGCTGTTATTGGGGCAGGGTTTGATGCAGGCGCCGCAACCGGTGCAGCGTTGCTCGTTGAGAAGGGGCAGGGCGCGTCCGCCCGTTTGCAGGCGAAAGCGGATGGCGTTTTCGTCGCACTGGTCGCCACAGGCGCGGCAGGTGATGCCGTTGGCGCTCAGGCAGTGGTCGCCAAAGGCGATGCGCAGATTCCAGGGACGGGGTTGGCCGCGTTCGAAGGCGTCATGGCGGCAGCTTGCGACGCAGTCTCCGCAAAAGCTACAGCCGCCCAGGCCAAAGTTGACCTCGGGGAAGCCGCCATCGCCGCGATGCAGGATGTTCGCTTCGCAGGCGCGGATGCAATCGTCGCAACGCTCGCAGCGGTCGCTGAAATCCTCCCGTGCCCAGGGAATCCGCGGGCTGGCGGGAAGGGGGCGGCCCCTCAAAAAGGCGCGTCGCTGAAGATTGATTTCCGTCATTGCGTCAACCGGCTGGCTCTGATTTGCGGTTAACACGAAGAGTAATCGATCATCGATTGCCATCATTTGACTTTCATCAAATCGGGCTAGGGCGGGTACGGCGTGTCTAACTGCTACGACCACCTCTGGAGTGACAAACGCGGTTTGTCAGGTGGTTGAATGTCCGCTACCGGAGGACTGCCAGTCCTTCAAGGACTGGCAGTCCTGAGTTCTGATCCTGGCTCCGATGGCCGAGCTCAGCTCGGCGCTCCAGGGAATCGCCATGGATTTGCCTCACGTGCGCGATTTTGATCTCCATCAAGGTCCTAAAACCTCCCCCATGTACCATCGAATCTCAATAGACGATGGAAGCAGCTCGGAGCGAAGATGCAGGCACAGGCGGTACCGTGGCAAGGGCGCTATCCCCCTGGGGATCTCGCCATCTGGATCTTCATTCTGGCGGAATTAGGGGCCTTCGCTGCCTTCTTCGGGGCCTACGCGATCACCCGCATGAACCATGTGGCGCTGTTCAATGAGTATCAGCAGACCCTGAACTCCACCGCCGCCCTGTTCAACACCTTCGCCCTACTCACCAGCAGCTACTTCGTGGTGCGGGCGGTGGCGGCGATTCGCGAAGACGACGGCTTGAGCTGCAAGCGCTGGATATGGGCGGCGATCGCCATGGGCGGGGTGTTCTTGCTCATCAAGGGTTTCGAGTACGCCCACCACATTGAGGCAGGAGTCAGACTGAGCAGCAACACGTTCTATATGTTCTACCTGTCCCTGACCTTCTTTCATTTCATGCACGTCATCATGGGCATGGTGATCCTGGCGGCGGTGGCCTTCAAGGCGGGGCGGGGCGGCTACAGCGCCGCCGAGCACACCGGCGTCGAGACCGGGGCCTCCTATTGGCACATGGTCGACCTGGTGTGGCTGATCCTGTTTCCGCTGGTCTATGTGATGCGCTGACGGAAGGTGCGTTGGACTCAGGAGTGGCAGTCCTTGAAGGACTGCCACTCCTCGAACGATCCTCGCAGGGGAGGAGATGATCGAAAAGGCGGAGCGCGCGGCTTGACGCGCCATTGTTGCCATTGGCGCGTCAAGCCGTGCGCTCCGATGGTTTGCTTGCTCATTTTGAGAAGGGCGGTTTTCGTGATTATGTGTGGCTGTAGCGGGAAACAGGGTATGACCGAGATACTCAAAAATCTGCGTCAATCGGCGAAATCCGCGGTTAAACCACTCTTCCGAGGACGCGAGAGGTAATGACAAATACCCAAACCAACCGCTGGCTACGCCCCTGCACCGCGGTCTACCTGCTGCTGATGGCCCTGACCCTGACCACCTGGGCGATCGGCACGGCGGGCCTCAGCGGGTCGAACATCACCCTGTTGGTGCTCGCCTTCGCGCTGATCAAGGGCTGGCTGGTGGGGGACTTTTTCATGGGGCTGCGTGGGGTGCGCGGTTTCTGGCGCTGGCCGGTGATTCTTTGGCTGGCGATACCGGGCGGGCTTATCGCCTACGCCTTTACGGGAGGATGATGATGAATCAGGCGGTCAAGATATTCCAGGAAGAGGCGGTGCTACCCTTCTACAAGCCCCAGGGCGGCGAGGTGGAGCTGTTCGAATATGCCTACCAACACCGCCTGCCGGTTTTGATCAAGGGGCCCACCGGCTGCGGCAAGTCCCGCTTCATCAACTACATGGCCCATCGTCTCGCCAGCCAGCTCTATACCGTCGCCTGTCACGACGACCTCAGCGCCTCGGACCTGGTGGGCCGCCACCTGATTGGCGACGGCGGCACCTTTTGGTCCGACGGTCCCCTGACCCGCGCGGTTCGGGAAGGCGCGATCTGCTATCTCGACGAGGTGGTGGAGGCACGCAAGGACACCACGGTGGTGCTGCACCCCCTCACCGACGACCGCCGCATCCTGCCCCTGGAACGCACCGGCGAGACCCTCAAGGCACCGCCCGGCTTCATGCTGGTGGTCTCCTACAATCCCGGTTATCAGAACCTGCTCAAGGGGATGAAACCCAGCACCCGCCAGCGCTTCGTAGCGATTCGCTTCGACCTCCCCAAACCCGATCTGGAGGTGCAGATCCTGATGGGCGAGACCGGCATCGACGAGGCCCAGGCCAAACGGCTGGTGCAACTCGCCAACAGCATGCGCGCCCTCAAGGACCACGATCTGGAAGAGGCCGCCTCCACCCGCCTGCTGGTCTACGCCGCGACCCTGATCCTCGGCGGCTATGCCCCCCTGGAGGCCTGCCGCGCCGCTATGGTCGAACCCCTCACCGACGACCTGGAGACCATTGAGGCGCTGATGGAGGTGGTATATGCGAGTTTTGGTTAACTCGGCTGGGCCGGGGCCGGGGGCTTGCAAGCATTGGACAGTTGAGCCTTCAGGTGAGTTGAGGGTGGAATCGGCCCGACTAACGGTCATGGAGTGATGCACCACCCCGGGAAATGAATCAGCCCAAGGAGTGGCAGTCCTTTGAGGACTGCCACTCCTCGGTAGATTCACAGTAAGGTTCATGGTTCTAGGCGCCACCCTTGAAAATGCAACCGCAACGCCTGTGGGAGCGGATTGCATCCGCGACAACCGAGCCTTGATCAGGTTCCGTGTTCGCGGTTGCAAACCGCTCCCACAGCCTGGCGCCGATGTTGTTTCTGGTAGCTGGGCTCCGCCTAGCTACCGAGTCTCTCGGCGCTGCCGAGAATCAGGTGAGTGATCGGAAAGAATCCGGAGAAGGCTAATGTCCCCCCAAATACCAAACAAAGCCGCCAGACTCGCCCCCTTTCGCAAAGGGGGGCCGGGGGGGATTTTCTCTGATATTGGTCGAGACCTCGCTTCCCGTTCCGAATTCGATAAATCCCCCCTAACCCCCCTTTGCAAAAGGGGGGGGCTGGGGTTCGGGGGCTTTTGGGTATTCGCTGCTTTCGCCAGCCGAAGGAGAGATCCCGCAATCAACAGTGCAAGAAAGCGATTCAGGGAGGCATGGAACCATGCATGAAAACATCGAACCGGAGAGCAACGAACCGCCCGGAGTCCCCCTGGCGATCTGGGCCGAGAGCCTCTATCTGATCAATCTGCTGGTTGTACCCGGCATCGGCTTCCTGGGCCAAATCTGGCTCTATCGCGGCATGGATGACACCACGCCGCCCCTGGCAAGGGCGCACATCCAGCAGACCCTCTTCGCCTCGCTTTGGGCCGGGGTGCTGTTGGTGGCGGTCAATCTGTTGATCATCGCCCTGGGCGGCTATGACGCACCCTACACCTGGGTGGTGGTGATCACCTATTTCACCGTCTGTCACTCCACCCTGGTACTGCTCGGCATGCTCGGTCTGGCCAAGGCGATGGCGGGGCGTTGCCTGCGTTTTCCATTGGTGGGTCGCCCCTTGCCGCCGGGATGTCGCTAATGAACACCACGGGCCACAAACTGCAACGGCGTCGGCGCTGGGTACAGGCCAGCTTTTTCGCGCTGTTCCTGCTCGCTCCGCCACTGGATCTGTTTCGCTTTGATCTGACCCTGGGCCATCTGATCGTATTGGGACAGCCCTGGCGACTGGGAATCGACGCCTTTCAGCGCGGCGAGATCGGACCCGGCGGCGTCGCCCTCAATCTGCTGCTCTACGGCTTTCTGCCGCTGCTCATCGTCGGTGGCGGGCTGATCTACAGCGCCTGGCGCTGGGGCCGCCTCTACTGCGGCTGGCTCTGTCCCCACTTCTCGGTGGTGGAGACCATCAACGGGGCGATGCTGCGCGCCAGCGGCAAGCCCAGTCTGTGGGAGCCCAAGCCCCTGCCCATGTTACAACCCGACGGGGTCGTGCGTGCTCCCAAACGTCGCTGGTGGCCGCTGGCCTGGGCCATGGCCCTCTTCTTCGCCTTCCTGTGGGCGGTGGCACTGCTCACCTACCTGCTGCCGCCGATGGAGATCTACGCCAACCTGCTCAATGGCGAACTCACCGCCAACCAGTTTCGCTTCATCGCCGTCGCCACCGCCGTCCTATTCATAGAGTTCATGTTTGCCAGGCATCTCTTCTGCCGCTTCGGCTGTGCCGTCGGGTTGTTCCAGAGCCTCGCCTGGATGGCCAACGACCGCGCCATGGTGGTGGGGTTTCAGACCAAACGGGCCACCGAATGCAACACCTGCAACAACGCCTGCGACAACATCTGTCCCATGCGCCTAAAGCCCCGCACCCTAAAACGCAAGATGTTCACCTGCACCGAATGCGCCCAATGCATCACCGCCTGCGCCACGGTCAAGCGGGGCGTAGAGGAGGGCACGCTGCTGCGTTGGGTGGAGGGGGATGAGGCTCAGCCGGTGATTACCGGAAGGGTGAAGAGCGAAGTTGGAAGTGTGAAGGGGGAGAAGTGAGGCTTGAGTGGCGAGGCGTGAGGGGCGAGGTGTGAGATTCTCTCGCCAGCTTCAGTCCGCCCCCCTCTCGGGCCTCAAGCCTCATCCCTCAGCCCTAAAAAAGGACCAACCCAATGGAAGAACAAGTCGGCCAGATCTGGCATCGCATGATCACCCGCGCCGCCCGGGATCGCCATCCCGAGGCGGCGGTGCAGCTGCGCGAGGTGCATCACACCCTGGGCGTGCTGTTTCGCGCCCTTGGCGGCGATGGCGGCCTGCGGGTGGAGGCGGCGGAGGCGACGACCCACGGCGCGCGTCGCGGGTGGCTGCAACGCATCGCCGGCACCGGCGAGAAGGCGGAGCTGGCGTGGCGGGACGACGACGCCCTGCGGCTGCCCTCCCGCATCGACTGTTTCGCCGCCGCGGACCTCAACCGCCAGCTCTACCTGTGGTTGGCCGCCCTCGCCGCCACGCCCCATGATCCCAGCGAACCCTGGCTGGCGCGCAACCAACGTCTCGCCCGTCTCACCCTGGAACACTACCCTGGCCTGCGAGGCCGTTACCGGCAACTGGTCGCCGCCCATCTGCGCCAACGTCCCGATCCCGAAGGCCTGCCCCAGGACGAACGTGCCCAGGAACTGGCGGTGCGTCGCGCCCTGGAGACGCCGGGCAGCGTCGAGCGACTACCGGTGGCGAAAAGCGCCCCCGCGCCGGTACCCCTCTGGCTCCATCCGTCGCCGCCGGGCGTCACCCC
>JAABSM010000028.1 GCA_011390365.1 Gammaproteobacteria bacterium | reverse complement strand
CGAGCGCCTGCGCACCCGCCTTGGCGATGGCGAGGTGGTGTCGCGGGTGGAAAAGAAAATCGGCGACGAATCGTGACTTCAGACCTCCCACAGTGATGCTCAAAAAGCGGTCTAACCAACTGATTTTAAGGCTGATCGTCGATTATTGGACAGTTGACCAGCCAGAAGTTGCGCCAAGCGCTTGATTTTCTGCCTAGCGCTGATCGAACGGCTCCCATCTGGCGGCAAAGATCGTCCAAAAACTTCGTCCGTTTTAGCTCAAACCTGGGAGGTCTGGATTCGCCAGGTGGCAAGCAGAGTTGGGGGCAGGCGTTACCAAGCGGAGAGATTGTGAAAGTATTCCGCTTTTCTCCCTCTCCCTTTGGGAGAGGGCCGGGGTGAGGGCATGATTTCATGCTTAAGTGCTTGATTCTTTGCCCTCACCCCAACCCCTCTCCCTCGGGGAGAGGGGCTTTTTCGGAATACTTTCACAGTCTCGGAGCTTGGTAACGAGGAAATACACCACCCGACAGCCCAATTTCTGCTTCATCATCGCCCTCCGGTGATCAGGAGGGGCGCAAACCGTCTCTTGACGGCGGTTCCGATCAGGGGGGATACTTTGGCGTAGGCGGTTGGATTTACTTTATTTTAAACCCTCCTCGCCGGAAGAGCACAGTATCCTTTCCTTTTTTTGGCATGTAACCAATGGACTTTACAAGAAAAAACTAATGAAAAAGATGAAGGCAAGCGCTGCCGGTGGAATCACGGTATTTTCGCTGGCGGGTTTCTGTGCTGCTGGTAGCATGCTGCTTGCTTCCGCAAACGCCGCGGCCACATCCCCGCGATTCGAACAGAACGCCCCGGCACATGTAAGCCGTGCCGCGGCTCCACCGGGCGTGCATACCTATCTGGTGGAACTCGAGGAGCCTGCCGCCTCCCAGGCCTTTGTGCGGTCACGGGCACGCGGGGAGTCGGGAGCGGTGGCGGCGGAACAGGCGAAGAACCAGAAGCTCCGCAACAAGAAGGCGCAGGAGAGGTTGTTGCGCGCCATCCCCAGCGCCGCCAAAGGGGCGCGACCGTTGTTTCAGGTGCAAATGGCCCTCAACGGCGTGGCCGTTCGGGCCGATGCGGCGGATGCGGCGGCGCTCAGAGGGCTGCCGGAGGTCAAGTCGGTGCGGCGGATCATGCCGGCCGAGCGACACAAAGGTAACAGCGTCCCCTTCATCCGCTCGCCGGAGGTTTGGACCTCCCTCGGGGTCACCGGCCAGAACATCAAGATCGGAATCATCGATAGCGGCATCGACTATGTCCATCCCGATTTCGGCGGTTCCGGGCTCTATGCCGACCAAGAGACCGCCGATCTGGCAGAGAACAATCCGCTGACCACCAATACCACCCATGTGCCGGGATTCAGCGTGGGAAGCAGCGTGGGAAGCCTCTTTCCGAGCGCCAAGGTGGTGGGAGGGTGGGATTTCGTCGGCGACGCCTATACCGGCTCCAATACCCCGCAGCCCGACCCGAACCCCGACGATTGCTCCTCCTACAAGGACGGCCACGGTACCCATGTGGCGGGAATCGCCGCCGGGTTCGGGGTGAACGCAGATGGAACCCCCTACACCGGCCCCTGGGACGACAACGCCCCCTTCGCCTCCCTCAAGATCGGCCCCGGCGTGGCCCCTCAGGCGCTGCTTTACGCCCTGCGCGTGTTCGGGTGTCGTGGCTCCACCGAACTTGTCCCCGCCGCCATCGATTGGGCACTGGACCCCAACGGCGATGGCGATCCCAGCGATCGGCTCGATGTGATCAATTTGTCACTGGGTTCTTCGTTCGGCTCGCCGGACGGGGCGTCGGGCGCCGCCGCCGACAATGCGGCCGCGCTGGGGGTGGTGGTGGTAGCCTCCGCCGGCAACAGCGGGGATCTCTACTACGTCAGCGGCAGCCCAGGCAATGCGACCCGCGTACTCTCCGTCGCCTCGGCGATGGATTCGGTGGACATCGTGGACGGCTTTCGCGTGGAGACCCCATCGGCGGTGGAGGGGACCTATGCGGCGTCCAAGTCGGCGGATTTCGGCTGGCACGGCATGACGCCCGTCACCGCCCCCCTCTACTACCCGGCGGTCAACCAGGATGGCTGCGCGGCCTGGAGCAGTGGCGAGGCGGCGAAGATCAGCGGCAATATCCTGCTGGTGGACTGGCGCTTGGGGAGCGATACCGAGTTCAACTGCGGCTCGGCCACGCGCTCGAACAACGCCTTTGACGCCGGCGCCAAGGGCATCATCATGGCGGAGAATGTCCCCTATTTCGAGGTCTCCATCGCCGGCAACCGCACCGTTCCAGCGGTCTATACCACGAGCACGGTGGGCAGTACGCTGAAAGGGGCGCTGACCCCCGGCGTGATTTCGAGCCATAACGTAACGCTGAGCGACGAGTTTTCGGCGAGTACCCGTTTCGAATTTGCCGGCCTCGCCGACAAGCTCTCCTCATCCTCTTCCAGGGGTCCGCAACAGATCTACAGCGGGCTCAAGCCGGACATCAGCGCCCCTGGCTTCGGCATCTTCTCGGCGCGCGCCGGGTTCGGCAGCGACGGGGTCTCCATGGGCGGCACCTCCATGGCCGCCCCCCACATGGCCGGGGTAATGGCGTTGCTGAAGCAGTTGAATCCCGACTGGACGGTGGAGGCGCTCAAGGCCCTGGCGATGAATTACGCCGGGCACGATCTTTTCAATCAAATGGATCAAGCCGGTCCGGCGATCGGCCCCGCCCGCGTGGGCGCCGGGCGGGTGGATGTGGCCGATGCGGCGGCGGCCAAGGTGGTGGCGTTCAACACCGATAACCCCGGTGCGGTGAGCGTCTCCTTCGGCGCCCTGGAGGTGCTGGGAACCTCCGCCTGGGAACGAACCATCCGGGTGGCCAACCACGGGGATGCCACGGCATCCTTCAACCTCAGCATCGATCCCCGCACCGCCATCGACGGCGTCACCTTCAGCTTCCCGGATGGAGCTACGGTGGATGTGTCCGCCAATAGCGTGGCCGACTTCCGCCTGCGGCTCAGCGCGGACGCCGCCTTGATGAAGCACACCAAGGACCCCACCGTGGCCGATATGCAGGAGGGGGCGTTGCGGCAGTATGTCAGCGAGGCCAGTGGTCTGGTGCTGCTGACCCCCGCCGCTGGCGGCCCCGTCTTGCGCGTGCCTTATTATGCGGCGGCCCGGCCCGCATCGCAGATGGCCGCCAGCCAGACGGCGCTGCTGTTTACCGCGGATACCGGCTCTTCGACCACGCTCAATCTCGCCGGGACGGGGGTCAACACCGGCGGCTCCACCCCGGAGGATTACCTCTCCATTGTTTCGCCCTTCGAACTCTCCTACACCAGTCTCCAAGAGACCTTGCAAAACGGCGAGACCGAAGGGGTGCGCGGCGCGGATCTGAAATATGTCGGCGTCACGGCGGTGCGGACCGACAACGCCCTTGTGTCGCGGCTGAACAATAGCCAGATCTATTTCGGCATCGCCACCCACGGCCAATGGAGCGCGCCCGCTGGTGGGGTAGAATTCAAAATCTACATCGACAAGAATCAGGATGGGACGCCCGATTTCATGCTCTACAACGGGAGGATCAGCGGAAGCGATGTGATGGGAACCTTCCTCTACAACCGTACGACCTATGAGGACGAGTGGGCGGACGACCTGAACATGTATGGCGCCTCTTTCCCCACCGCCATTTTCAACAACAACGTGATGGTGCTGTCGGCGACGGTGGGAACCGGGGCCGGCCAGCTCGATCTCGGAACGAATACGCGATTCAATTACTTGGTCTCAGCTTACTATGATTCCTCCCCGTTCGACGAGACGCCCTGGTTGACCTTCGATTACGCCTCGCCCGGCCTCGACTTCAACGCGGCCCGCGCCGGTGAGATCGACTACGACGACCTGCCGGGGCAATCGCTGCCGGTGGCATTCAATGGTCCGTCCTACCGCGCCAACGCCTCCCAGGGGGCGCTGTTGCTGCATCACTACAACCAAGGTGAAACCAGGGCGCAGGTCCTCCCCGTCTGCGGGCCGATCACCGTTACCCCGCCGACAGTCAATATCGGCAACCAGGGGACGGCCTTCTCACAAACCTTCACCCAGAGCGGAGGGTTGGGAACGGCGACCTTCTCTACCACAAGCGCGCTCCCTGCGGGGCTCACGCTTTCCAGCGACGGCGTATTGGCTGGCGACCCCAGCCAAACCGGGACCTTCCAGATCACCGTCACCGCCACCGACGCCAACGGCTGCATCGGTGCCGCCCACTACACCCTCACCATCGCGCCGCCGGTTTCCACCAACGCCTGCGGCGCCGATACCCTGTTCCAGGACCACGGCTTCAGCGGCACCTACTACTGCAATGCCTCGGTGCGCATTCGCACCGCCGGCACCGTGACGGCGCCCGCCACGAGCCAAGTGGTGCTATCGGCGCCGCTGGTGAATTTGCAGCCTGGGTTCAGCGCGTCGGGGTATCTGCATATCGGGCAGGGGCTGGCGAATCCCTTCCCTTGATCCGGTCTGGGGCGGTCGATGAAAACGCCCCAATGCCTTGCCGATGGGCAAGGCATTGGGGGGTTTCTTTTTATAGAAACAAGCGAGTCTAATCCCTTTGTTCCAGTCGAGGTGATTGATCGACGGGCGACGGCGGGGTCAGTGGTCCGGCCCCTCCTTCGCCAGCTGTTCGCGAATCGCCAGCAGCTCCTCGCGGCGCTTGGCATCGACCGCGGGATAGTGCATCTCCAGCGACTTGAAGGTGTCGAGCACGATGCGCGAAATGATCAGCCGGGCGTTGTGCTTGTCGTCGGCGGGGACCACGTACCAGGGCGCGTCCTCGGTGCTCGTCGCGCTCAGACAGGCCGCATAGGCGTGCATGTACTGCTTCCAGAACTTCCGCTCTTCCCTATCGGCCTGACTGAATTTCCAGTTCTTTTCCGGCTCGTCGATGCGATCCAGAAAGCGCTTGCGCTGCTCCTCCTTCGAGAGGTGCAGAAAGAACTTGATGATCCGCGTGCCGTTGCGGTGCAGATGGCGCTCCAGGTCGCGGATGGAGTGATAGCGCTCCTCCCAGATGGGCTTCTCGGCGATCACCCCTTCCGGCAGGTGCTGGCCGCGAAGGATCTCCGGGTGTACCCGCACGATCAATACCTCCTCGTAATAGGAGCGGTTGAAGATGCCGATCCGCCCGCGCTCCGGCAGGCATTGGTTGGTACGCCAGAGGAAGTCGTGATCCAGCTCGGTGGCGCTCGGGTGCTTGAAACTGAACACCTGGCACCCCTGCGGATTGATGCCCGACATCACATGCCGGATGGCGCCATCCTTGCCCGCCGCGTCCATGGCCTGAAAGATCAGCAGCAACGAATAACGGTTGGATGCGTAATGAAGGCGCTGCAATTCGCTCAACTCCTCCACCTGTTCGTCGAGCATCTTGTGATACTGCTTCTTCGACTTATAGAAGGGCTCTACCCGAGTCGGCCATTTCTGGAGCTTGACCTTGGCGCCTTCTTCTACCTGGAAGTGCTTCGATTTCAGTTTCATGTCGTTCTCCTTGTTCATCGTTATGGCTCCGCCAGCGCCTCGAAGCCGGCGATCACGTCGAACAGCTCTTCGTCGATGCCACTCTGGCGCAGGCGGTGGAATTTTGCGTTGAGCCCATCCAGCCGCTCGCCGATGTTCTTGTCGGCGCGCTGCATCGCGGCCAGGCGGCTGGCGTTTTCGCTGGCGAGGGATTCGGCGCAGGCGCGAAAGAGGGAGACGAAGAGATATTCCCGAAGCAGCCCCCCCAGGGTCGCTGCGTCGCCGCCCACCAGCTCCGGCAGGCTTCGCGTCGGCCACGGCGTTGCGGTGATCCCGCGCCGCCAGCTCTGGTCCAGGGGCAGCAGCCGCTGCTGGACCGGCGCATAGATCGCGCCGGCGCGGGGGCGGTTGTAGAAGAGGTGGAGCGCGGCGCCGTCGTCCCGACCAAGGCGCGCCTCACTCTCCACCAGGATATGGCCGACCAGCGGGGTGATGGCCTGGACGGAGTTGGGCACGGCGAAGAGGCCGACCACCGCCAGCCCCGCGTCCGCCAGGCGGGCGTGGACGCGCTCGCCGACGGCCCAGATCTGGGGTTGGCCGGGCAGGTTGGCGAGGGCCTTGAGCGCGAAGTCGGCCACCCGATCGTTGAAGCGCCCCACCAGCCCCTGGTCCGAGCCGAAGACCACCGCCCCCAGGGACGCCGCCTCGGGCCGTCCCTTGGCCTCGCCCAACTGCTCCGGCGTCGTCGCCGGCCCGTTTTGGCGAAAGCCGATGCTCAGCCCCAGCTCGATGCCGCGGGCGTAGTCGGCCAGGGCGCGCACCGACTGCTCGTATTGGCCGATGTTGGAGGCGGCCAGCGCCTTCATGGTGCGCACCACGGAGTGAAGATCGCCGGCGCTGGCGATCTGGCGTCTCAGGCTGGCGGTGGTATCGCTCATCTCTCCTGGCCCGCAGGCTCGGCCTCCGCCTTGGGCTGAAACGGCTCAAGCGCGGCACGGGCAATCCCCACGATCTTGGCCCGATCCTCGTCGCTCAGCCCCTTGGCGCTGGCGAAGCGGGCGATTACCTCCTCCGGGATCGTCTCCGCCGCCTCGCGCACGGCCTGTTCGGCCTCCGTCATCCGCTCCATCGGCACCGGGTCGAAGAGTCCTCCGGTCAGGGCCAGCAGGGTAGCGACCTGGGCGGGGACGGAGAGCGGGGTGAGCTCCGGCTGCTTGAGGCAGGCGCGAATGCGCCGTCCGTGTTCGATGATCTCGCGGGTCTCCTCATCCATGCGGGCGCCGAAACGGGAGAAGGTCTCCAGCTCCTCGAACTGGGCGTAGGCGAGCTTGAGGTCGCCGGCCACCGCGCGATAGGCGGCGAGCTGCGCCTTGCCGCCGACGCGCGATACCGATTGGCCGACATCCACCGCCGGCAGTACGCCAAGCTCGAACAGCGACGGCGAGAGGTAGATCTGCCCGTCGGTGATGGAGATCAGGTTGGTGGGGATGTAGGCGGAGAGGTTCTGCGCCTCGGTCTCGATGATCGGCAGCGCGGTGAGCGAGCCGCCGCCGAGCTCCGGGCGCAGGTGGGTGGCGCGCTCCAGCAGGCGGGAGTGGATATAGAAGATGTCGCCGGGAAAGGCCTCCCGTCCGGGCGGGCGGCGCAGCAGCAGGGAGAGTTCGCGGTAGGCGCGGGCGTGGTGGGTGAGGTCGTCGTAGACGATCAGCACGTCGCGACCCTGTTCCATGAAGTGTTCGGCGATGCTGGTGGCGGCGTAGGGGGCGATGTAGGCCAGGCCGGGCGGGTCGTTGCCCTCGGTGACCACCACCACGGTGTACTCCATCGCGCCTTTTTCGCGCAGGGTGGCGACCACCTTGGCCACCCCGGAGGCGCGCTGGCCGATGGCGCAGTAGACGCAGAGGACGTTTTGGTCGCGTTGATTGAGGATGGTGTCCAGCGCCACCGCGGTCTTGCCGGTCTGGCGGTCGCCGAGGATCAGTTCGCGCTGGCCGCGCCCCACCGGGATCAGGGCGTCGATCACCTTGATGCCGGTCTGCAACGGCACGGTGACCGGCGCGCGGTCCATGATCGGGGCGGCGGGGCGCTCGACCGGCAGGCGTGCGCTGGAGACCACCGGCCCCTTGTCGTCCAGCGGTTGCCCCATCGGATTGATGATGCGTCCGAGCAGACCCTCGCCCACCGGCACATCCACCACATGCCCGCTGCGTTCAACCTCGTCGCCCGCATGCAGTCGCCAGTACGCCCCCAGCAGCACCACGCCGATCTCGTCCGCATCGACGTTGAAGGCGATGCCGTAGAGGTCGCCGGGAAACCGCAAGACCTCCTCGAAACCCACGGTGGGCAGGCCGGAGACCTTGGCGATGCCGGTACCGATGCTGGTGATGGTCCCGACCTCCCGTGGCCGCAGTTGCGGCGTGAAGGCCTCGCGCACCTGGCCGATATCGGCAAAGGCGCGGTCGAAGACCGCTTGCAGGCGTTCGGGTTCGGTGCTCATGTTGGCGGTGCGTCGGGCGTGGATTCGGGTTGGGCCTTGACCTCGCCCGCCGCCTGCGCCTTCACCAGCTCTTCGACTCCCTGGGCCAGCGACGCGAGGTAATCGGCGATGCTCCAGGCCATCTTCTGCCCCTCGGTGCTCAGCTCGATGCCGCAGATCCGCTCGGGCGCGGTCTCGAACTCGACCGGGACATCCGCGGAGAAGGTCTCGTTGATGGCGGTCTGGATCGCCGCCCGCTGTGCGGCGGGGAGATCGAATGCGCTACGCACCCGCGCGGGGGCGGAGGTCGCCTTCAGGGCGTTGGCGAAGCCCTCTTTGGCGGGCGGGTCCAGCGCCCGCAGGCGGCGGGTGAAGAGCTCGGCCATGCGCTGCTCCAGGCTCGCGTCGGCCAGATCGGCCAGCGTCTGGCGGGCGATGGCGAACACCTCCTGCTCGGTGCGGCGACGCAGCGCCTGGTCCAGACCCCGGGCGTCGTCGCTCAAGGCCTGCATCCGCTTGGCCTTCAGGGCGTCGGCGGCGAGGCGGGCCTCGTCCAGCAGCCGTTGGCGCTCCGCCTGGGCCGCCTCGGTGGCCTCGCTCAGCAGCGTGGCGCGCTGCCGCTCGAACACCTCGTTCTTGTGCTGGAACTCGGCGCGTTCCTCTTTGGCCTCGGCCCGCTTCGCGTCGGCGTCCGCCAGCTCGGCGGCGATCCGCTGCTCCCGCGCGTCGAGGGCGTCGAGGATGGGCCGGTAGAGAAAGCGCTTCAACAACCACGCCAGGACCAGGAAGTTGAGCAACTGCGCGCCGACGGTGAACCAGTCGATGAGCATGGCTATTTCCCGGCGGCCACGGCGACGGCGAAATTCCAGAACGGATTGGCGAAGACGAGGATCATCGACACCACGAAGCAGTAGATGGCCGTGGATTCGATCATCGCCAGGCCGACGAACAGGGTGCGGGTGATGGTGGCGGAGGCGTCGGGTTGCTGCGCCAGCGCGGTCAGCGCGGTAGCGACCGCTTTCCCCTCCCCGAGCGAAGGGCCGATCACGCCGATGGCGATGGTGAGGCCGGCGGTGATGATGGATGCCAACGCAATCATTGTCATGCTGTCCATGGGTTCTCCTGTGCGGGTTTGCGTAGTGGGCTCAAGGCCTGGGTTCCGGCTGGCTGATCTGGGTGGCGGCGGCGATATACACCGCCGCCAGGACGAAGAAGATGTAGGCCTGCACCATGCCGGTGAGCAGACCGAGCACCGTCATGACGATGGGAAACACAAACGGGGTGATGGTGAGCAGGATGCCGATGATCATCGCCCCGCTCATCATGTTGCCGAACAGGCGCACCGCCAGCGCCAGGGTGCGCGACACCTCGCTGATGAGGTTGAACGGCAGCATAACGATGGTCGGCTCCATGTAGGAGCGGAGATAGCCGCGCAAGCCCTGGCCTTCGATGCCGAACAGCGGCACGGCCACCAGCACGCAGAGGGCCAGCGCCGCGGTGGTGGAGAGGGAGGCGGTGGGCGGCTCGAAGCCGGGAAACAGGGTGCCGAGGGCGGAGAGGGCGACGAACAGAAACAGCGTGCCGAGAAAGGGGAGGTAGTTGCGCGGCTCGCGCAGGCCGACCTCCGCGATCTGCTGCTCGATGGTGGTGACCACCACCTCCAGCAGCCCCTGCCAGCGGGAGCGCTCCAGCCCACTGGAGAGTCGGCGGGTGATGAGCATCGAGCCGACCACCAGCACCCCCATCACCACCCAGGTGAAGAGGATGGTGGCGTTGAGCTTGAGGAAGCCGTATTGCCAGAAGATGATTGCATCGGGACTAATGTTCATGGGGCGCCCCGCTCCAATGAATCAGTGGGGGAGGTTGAGGCTTCACGGCAAGACGCATCGCGGGTCAGCCGGATCACCACCAGGCGTGCGAGCACAAAACCGAGCAGGCAGGGAATCAGTGGTTGCCACTGGTCGCGCGCAATCCAGTAAAACCCGGCCAGAACCATGCCCACCCGTAGCACCAGACTGCCGAGGAACCACAGCGCCGGTTGCCGCGACGTCAGGCCCCGGCGCACCGTCCACCACAGGCCGCCGAAGAAGAATCCGCCGAGCAGCAGCCCCGCCACCCCCGCCGCCGCCAGTGTCAAGATTTCATTCATCCTGAAAAACTCTCTTTAACCGCGAATGAACGCAAATAAACGCGAATATGCGTCCCATTGTGAGGCGTTGATCATCACTCCGCCAAAGAAAACCTGACAGGTTTCGAAAACCTGTCAGGTCGTAACCGTTCACACCCCCTTGCGATTTTGAGCCCTCACCCCAGCCCTCTCCCATGGGGAGAGGGAGTTTTCGGTGGGGGTGTGAACGGTTACGTCAGGTCTGGTGCTTGATGGACGTAACGATGATCAAGGCCCATTGCGAGCACCGCCCCATTCACCCTCCGGGTGCATTGCCAAGCGTCCGTAACCCACGAAATTATTTGCGTTCATTCGCGTTTATTCGCGGTTAATCGTGGAATTTAAGTTCATCGTCGTCCTCCGGCTTCTCCCGCATGGCCTTCTCCTCCTTGGTGACCCAATGCCAGGCATTGAAACAGCCGATGGCAAGCCCCGCCACCAACAGCGCCAGGGTCCAGGATCGCCCCCCCGGATAGTGCTCGTCCAGCCAGATCCCGGCGGCCGCGCCGAGCAGGGTCGGAATCGCCACCGACCAGCCGATCAGCCCCATCATGCCCAGGCCAAACCAGATGCCCGTGGTGTCGCGCTGGGCCTTGAGCTTGCGCTTCGCCTTGGCGCCGACTTGATCGGCGAGGGACGGCGGCGGCCTGCGCTCGGGATGCTTGGGTGAGTCAGCCATCGTGAAAGGTCGCCATGCGGCGGATCAGGCCGCTCTCCATCTTCGCCAGCACCGAGCGCACGCTTTGCTCCTGTGCGTCCAGGGTCAGAAACTCCTGCTCCACCGCCGCCCGCAATCGGCCCAGGTCGGCGCCGCCCAGCGCCCGGCGCACGGAGACGAGCACCTCCGCGCCGGTCTTGACCAACACCCCTTCATCCACCGCCAGGTAGACTTCGCCCTCCGCCTCGGACTCGTAGGTCAAAATCCCCGGTGCTAGCGCCGCCACGCAATCGAGCCGGCGCGGCAGGATGCCGAACGAGCCCTCGTGGGTCTCCGCCACGATGCGCGTCACGCCGCCCTTTTCGGCCAAGACCTGAAAGGGCAGCAGGACCTTGAGATTCATGCCGGTTGTCATTCGGCCTCCGTGGGTGTCGTCTTCGATGGTGGATCCTTCGATTGGGCCGATTCCTTCGCCTCATCCACCGTCCCGATCATGTAGAGCGCCCGCTCGGGAACGTCCTTGAACTCGTCGCGCAGGATGCGCTCGCAGCCGTCCAGGGCCTCCTCCAGGCTGACCAGCTTGCCGGTGAGGCCGGTGAACTGCTCGGTGGTAAAAAAGGGCTGGGTGAAAAACCGCTCCAGGCGGCGGGCGCGGGCGACCAGATTGCGGTCCGCCGGGGAGAGCTGCTCCAGCCCGAGCATGGCGATGATGTCCTTGAGTTCCGTGTATTGCGCCAGGGTGCGGCGGATCTCCTGGGCCAGCGCGTAGTGCCGTTCGCCGACGATGCGAGGCGTGGCCATCTTGGAGCTGGACTGCAACGGGTCGATGGCCGGATAGAGCCCCTCGCTGGCGCGCTTGCGCGACAGCACGATGGAGGCGGAGAGGTGCGAGAAGGTATGCACCGCCGCCGGATCGGTGAAGTCGTCCGCCGGCACGTAGACCGCCTGGATCGAGGTGATGGCCCCGGTATCGGTGTTGGCGATGCGCTCTTCCAGTCGCGACAGCTCGGTGCCCATGGTCGGCTGATACCCCAGCCGGGAGGGCATCTGCCCCATCAGGCCGGAGACCTCCATGCCGGCCTGGATGAAGCGAAAGATGTTGTCCACCAGCAGCAGCACGTCGCGCTGCTCGTCGTCGCGGAAATACTCGGCCATGGTCAGCGCCGCGTGGCCGACGCGAAAACGCGCCCCCGGCGGCTCGTTCATCTGGCCGAAGATCATCACCATGTTGGGCAGCACCCCCGCCGCCTTCATCTCGCGGTAGAGCTCCTCGCCCTCGCGGCAGCGTTCGCCGATGCCGCAGAAGATACTCACCCCTTGGTGTTGACCGACCATGTTGTGGATCATCTCGGTGAGCAGCACCGTCTTGCCCACCCCGGCCCCGCCGAACAGGCCGGCCTTGCCGCCCCGCTCCAGCGGCATCAGCACGTCGATGATCTTGATCCCGGTTGTGAAGACCTCGGACTGGGTGGAGCGCCGCGCCAGGGACGGCGGGGCGCGATGCACCGAGCGCCACTGGAAGTCGGCCAACGGCGGCTCGCGATCAATGGTGTTGCCGAAGACATCGAACATGCGCGAGCGGATCGTCTTGCCCACCGGCGCCAGCAGCGGGCCGCCGCTATCCGCCACCGCCATGCCACGGGCGAGCCCCTGGGTGGGCGTGAGGGCGATCCCGCGCACCCGTTGCGCATCCAGTTGCGCCAGCACCTCGATGACGATCCGTTGCTCGGCCCCGGCGCGCAGCACGGTATGGATCGGCGGCAGATGCCCCTCGAAGCGGATATCCACCACGCTGCCGCGTACCGAGACGACAATGCCTTGGGCGGGGCTGCTTAGCGCCATCCTGGTGTCATCCTTCCCATTTCCAGTCGCGGATTTCCGGCATATCTTCACCCTGTTTTTCGATATAGGCCCTGTGATCGAGCAGCTGGTCGCGCAGATGCTGTTTGGCGTAGGCGGCGCGTGAACCCAGGCTTGGCGCCCGGTCGATCACGTCGCCGGCCAGATGGAAACGATCCAGCTCGTTCAGCACGGTCATGTCGAAAGGCGTGGTGGTGGCGCCGTTTTCCTTGTAGCCGCGCACATGCAGGTTCTTGTGATTGGTGCGGCGATAGGTCAGCCGGTGGATCAGCCAGGGGTAGCCATGGAAGGCGAAGATGACCGGCTTGTCCTTGGTAAAGAGTTGGTCGAAGTCCTGGTCGGAGATGCCGTGCGGGTGCTCGTTCCGCGGCTGCAGGGCCATCAGGTCGACGACATTGATGACGCGGATTTTCAGGTCCGGAAAATGCTGCCGCAGAATCTTGACCGCGGCCAATGTCTCCAGCGTCGGCACGTCGCCGCAGCAGGCCATGACCACATCGGGGTCGCCGCCTTCGTCGTTGCTGGCCCATTTCCAGATCCCCAGCCCGGCGGTGCAGTGCCGGATCGCCGCTTCCATGTCCAGCCATTGCAGCGCCGACTGCTTGCCGGCGACAATGACATTGACGTTATTGTGGCTGCGCAGACAATGGTCGGTGACCCACAGCAGGGTGTTGGCATCGGGCGGCAAATAGACGCGAATGACCTCGGCCTTCTTGTTCGCCACCAGGTCGATGAACCCCGGATCCTGATGGCTGAAGCCATTGTGGTCCTGCCGCCACACATGCGAAGACAATAAATAGTTCAACGACGCAATCGGCCGGCGCCAGGCAATGTCACGCGTCATGTCGAGCCACTTGGCATGCTGATTGAACATCGAATCGACAATGTGGATGAAGGCTTCGTAGCAGGAGAAAAAGCCATGGCGCCCGGTCAGCAGATAGCCTTCGAGCCAGCCCTGGCACTGGTGCTCGCTCAACATTTCCATGACCCGGCCAGCGGGCGCGACATGCTCGTCACCGGGAAAAATCTCGGCCGTTGAACAGCGGCTGGTGACCTCGAACAGCGCATCCCAGCGATTCGACGCGGTTTCGTCCGGGCTGAAGATGCGGAAGTTGCGTGCCTCGGCATTGAGTTGCATCACGTCGCGCATGAACTCGCCCTGGGTGCGTGTCGCTTCGGCTTTGATCTCGCCGGGGTGCGGGACCTTGACCGCCCGGTTGCGGAAGTCCGGCATGCGCAAGTCGCGCAGCAGCATGCCGCCATTGGCGTGCGGGTTGGCGCCCATGCGCCGCTCGCCTTTGGGCGCCAGTTCGGCCAGCTCCGCGATCAGGCGGCCCTGGGAATCGAATAATTCTTCGGGCCGGTAGCTTTTCAGCCACTGCTCAAGGATATTCAAATGCTCGGGCTTTGTCGCAAGGGCTGCAACCGGCACCTGGTGGGCGCGAAAGGAGTCCTCGACCGGTTTGCCATTGACCGATTCGGGGCCGCTCCAACCCTTCGGCGAGCGCAGGATGATCATCGGCCAGCTCGGGCGTCCGCCAAACCCATGGGTGCGCGCCTCGCGCTGGATGCGCTGGATATCGGCCACCACGGTATCGAGGGTGGCGGCCATCAACTGATGCATCGTTTCGGGGTCGTCGCCTTCGACGAAATAGGGCGTGTAACCGTAGCCGCGGAACAACGCTTCCAGTTCCTCGCGGGGAATGCGCGCCAGCACGGTGGGTCCGGCGATCTTGTAGCCGTTCAAATGCAGAATGGGCAGCACCGCGCCGTCGTGAACCGGGTTGAGGAATTTGTTCGAGTGCCAACTGGTGGCCATCGGGCCGGTTTCCGCCTCGCCATCGCCTACCACGCAGGCCACCAGCAGGTCGGGATTGTCGAACGCGGCGCCATAGGCATGCGACAGGGCATAGCCGAGTTCGCCGCCTTCGTTGATCGAACCTGGGGTTTCCGGGGCGACATGGCTGGGGATGCCGCCGGGAAAGGAGAACTGGGTGAACAATCTCTTCATCCCCGGCTCGTCCTGGGAAATGTTCGGATACACCTCGCTGTACGTACCTTCCAGGTAGGTGTTGGCCACCAGGCCCGGCCCGCCATGACCGGGGCCGGTGACATTGATGATGCTCAGGTCGTACTGCCGGATGATCCGGTTGAGGTGAACGTAAATGAAGTTCAGGCCCGGCGTGGTTCCCCAATGTCCCAGCAATCTGGGCTTGATGTGTTCCAGCATCAGGGGTTGTTTGAGGAGCGGATTGTCGTAAAGATAAATCTGGCCAACCGACAGATAGTTGGCGGCGCGCCAATAGGCGTCGATCTTGCGCAGAAGCTCGGACGACAAGGGCTTGTCCGAGGGCTTAGGCGTTTTCGTTTTGCTTACCATGCTCTTTATCCTGAATTCGTGACTTCGCTAACTGGCTATCATTGTTGCTGCATCTATGCGCCCGCAATAACAAATTACTTTTTTTACCAATGTTGTCCGCGGCAGCGGTTCCCGGCGCGTGGCGCAAATGGGCCAGCCGCTCCTCGATTCGCGCCCGGTCCCGCGGGGTGGGGAGGGTGCGTTCGGCCAGCTCGGCGAGCCACTGCGCCTGCTCGTCGAGCGCCCGCCGGTGGCGCGGCTGGGCCGTCAGGCCGGCAAGGGTCTCGATGGCGCCGAGCATGCGGGCGATGATCGCGACATTGCCCCCGGCGCTCCCCCGGATCTGATCGAAGGCCTCGGCCAGCAGCCCCTCGAAGGTCGGAACCGTGGCGATCACGCGCAGGGCCTCGCCCTCGTAGCGATGGGACGGCGGATAACGCCGCCCCCAGAGCCGCGCCAGGATCGCCGTCAGGTAATCCACGCACATCACCGCCGTCGAGGTGTCGTTGACCCCTGGCGACAGGGCCTTCAAGGCGATATCCACGATCTCCCGGATACCGAAGGCGGGGTCCTGCTCGATGGTGCGATGGCGGCGGATGCGGTAGGCCCGATTCAGGGCGGCCGCGGTTTTCTGATCCGGCGGGTAAGTCAGGGCGAGGAAGGCGAGCACCGCCCCCTCTACCGCGAAGGCGCCGACCCCGCGCTCCATCCGCACGACGGTTCGCTGGTCGCGCGCCAGCTTCAGGATCGCCCCCTCATCCACCCCCTGGATGTAGCCGCTGACCCGCGCCGGCACGGGGTACCAGGTGCGCGCATCCTGGGGCGCGAAGAGCGGATCGGCCGCCGTATCCTCGGGCGCGTCTCCCTGCATCCGCGGAAAGACCCGGTCGATGGCCGCGTGGGTCTCCTGGGTGATCGACGCGATGATGCTCACCGCCTGGATCGACGTGGCGATGTGATGAATGAAGAAGATCAGCACCACCACCCCCGCGAGCGCCAGTGCAAAGGCGAAAAAAACCGCCCCGCTGGGGATGAAGTCCGCTTCGCCGCCGCGAATCGAGCGCAGCACGATGAGGCAATAGGTGAAGATGCCGGCAAAGATCCCGAGGGTCATCTGGGTCGGGCGGCTGTCCATGAAGTTGCGCAGGATGCGCGAGGTGTACTGGCTGGAGGCCAGGGCCAGCGCCACCAGGGTCATCGAGAAGGTGATGCCCATCAGGGACATCATCGAACCGGCCAAGGTGGAGAGCATCTGGCGCGCCCCCTCCGCCCCGGCCCCGAAGAGCCGCGGCCACTGGGCCAGCCAGCGCTCGCCCCAGGCGACGTCGGCCTCGATCAGCGCCAGCGCGACCACCGCGCAGTCGATCACCAGCAGCGACGGCACAAACCAAAAGCTCGACCGCGCCTCGCTTAAGAGCTGGTTTAGCCTGTTCATGCCCGCGCCGGAACCTGGCTGCCTAAAACGGCTTGCGGCCGGGACCCGCGAGATACCAAATGATGACGCCGATCAGCGGCAAGAGCAGCACCAGCAGCACCCAGAGGACCTTGTGGAGATCTCGCGCCGAACTTTGCAAGACCATAATGATCGCATAAATATCCGCGATGAGTATGAGTAGTGCTATTAGACCATTGAGTTCTAACATGTTTATCCTTATTGAAACGATAGGGACCGGGGGTTCCGGAATTTCGGCCTGGCGCGCAACCCCGCCAACCCGGCGGCATACCCTGCGTACTCGACTGGGCGTCCTTGCCGACCGCCGTTCCGTCTGACACTGCCGCCCTTTCTGAAATCATTGTAACCGGGTCGCTCGTACAGGTCGGTTCGGTAACGCACATAAGGAGGGGGCTTGATGACCATTTCACCACCAAGCGCCAGACCCGACAGGCCCTGAAAGTTGATCTCGGCGGATCCTGGGCTACCCTCAGGCCGCGACGAGCGGCGTATGGTCGGGCCATGTAGCGGATTGCGCTGCGCGGATGTAAAGAGCAACAGAGCAGCGTGCTGGTGAGCGGGTTGCCGGATATTGCCAATGTCGTCACCCCAAATGTGCGCTACCGGACAGACTGACTGAGGCCACCCCATCAGAATTCATCGGAGACAAACGCCGCCATCGGGGCGGCGCCATACGCGTGAGGCGCACACAGGAGAGACAAAATGATTGCGTTAAAAAGAGCCTTTGGCTCCACACTGTTCATGACGGCACTGCTGGTGATGATCGCCGGCTGCGACAGGCAGGAGGGGCCGGCCGAACAGGCCGGCAAAGGCGTCGATCAGGCAATGCATACGGCCGGGGAGAAGATTGAATCGGCTGGTGAAAGCATCCAGGATACGGCAAGCGGCGAGCAGCGATAATCTTCGAGTCGGGGGTGGGGCCGCCGCGGTGCTGGCGGCCAGCTTCCAGATGCCAGGGCTTCGATGCCGCACCGACAGGAAACGAGCCCAAGGATACCCTGGCGCCGCGCACTGGAGCGGTGGGGAGTGTAGCGCCGATACCCGGCATTGAGGATTAGTCCATGAATTCCGATTCAAAACGCCTGGCGATATCGCTCCTCTCCGGGTTGCTGCCGCTGATCGCCCTCTCCGCGGCGCCTTTAGCGATGGCCGATGCGGCGGCGGAAGACGCCTATATTGCCGGCTATGCCGCCGCGGTACTTCACCGGGAGTTCAAGCTCGATGGCCGCTCCCTGAGCGTCAGGAATGGCGAGATTACGCTGCCGGTGGAAGGTCTGGGCGATGTCGATCGCGGCAAGGTGCTGGCCGCCCTCTCCGGAATTCCCGGCGTCACCAGGGTCATGACGGCGGAGGGCGCGTCCGCGACCTCCTCTTCAGCGCCCTTCCTCGACGCGGCGGTCGGGGTGAGTCAGGCCCCCGGACAGTCGAGCTGGCCCACTGGTCTGCTCCCTCCGGGGCATCTGTTCAAACCGCTGCTTGCGGATCCTAGATGGCCACACTTCGCGGCCGCCTATCACTACTATACCGGCGGCGATTTCGACGGAACCAGCGTGGGGAGCGTCGGGTTCGGTGAGACGATTTCGATCTACCGAGGGAGTCTCGGTTCTGATCGCCGCGCCGGGCAGTGGGAGGCGGGGGTTCAGGGCGGCGTCTTCAGCGATTTCAACCTCGGCGCCGACTCCTCCGACCTCATCAATTCCGATTTCTTCGTGGCGGGCTTCGGCGGCCTGCGCATCGGCAACTGGTCCGCCTTAGGCCGGTTGTTTCACCAGAGCTCCCATCTCGGTGACGAATTCCTGCTGCGAACCCGCTTGCAGCGGGTGAACCTCAGCTACGAGGGGCTGGACCTCAAGCTCTCCTACGAGTTCGCCAACGGTGCCCGGCTCTATGGCGGTGGGGGCGGACTTGTTCGCCGGGAGCCAAAAGAGCTCAAATCCTGGTCCACCCAATATGGCTTCGAATACAGAAGTCCCTGGCGCCTGGATGCGGCCGCCATGCGGCCGATCATGGCGGTCGACCTGAAGCATTTCGAGGAAAACGACTGGGCGACCGAAGTCTCCGCCAAGGCGGGGGTGCGGTTCGATAATCTGAGCGTGATGGGGCGTAACTTCGAGCTGCTGGTGGAGTATTTCAATGGTTACTCCCCCAGTGGGCAGTTCTATAACGAAAAGATCGAGTATTTCGGCATCGGCGCACATATCCACTTCTGAGTTGTGCGCAAGATGACCGATGCCGAAGGTGCGCGTGCCGCGACCGTTGGAGGAATTTCCATGCGTTCAACAAACTACCGTATTCTGATCCCTGTCCTGCTCGCCGCCGGCTCCCCAATGTCATTAAGATAGGCCATTGTTGCATTTTCCGGGAATGATGCGCCTCATTTCGTGGGTACGCCGACCGCTTTTGGTTTTGCATGGATATGCCGGCGACCGAGCGACAAGGCCTTTTATTCGGCACATCCTATGCCGGCCCGACGATTTCCGGCCCGCGGAGAGACCATCTCTCTGGACCACGCCGGCCCGAGAGGCCGGAACGTTGATCAAGGTCGACGCCCCGCATCAGATCGCCCTTCAGTGAAACCGGAACTACGGGGGCCGCGGGCCTCCTTCGTTATGCACCAGCGCAGGGCGCAGGAGCGCCGCTGTTGTCATATGTCTGAATTCTTTTTGGCAGCCGCCGCGGGGCATCGCCAGTGGCGCCCGGGATCGAGGGTATGTTGGTTGCCGTACAGACCATGTTGGTCATTCTGGATATCATCATCCTGGGATCGAAAGATGCCAGCCAGAATGTGGCCCAGGCGCCCGCCGGGACACGGTTTACTCCACATATAAGGACAACTCCCATGAAACCATTGATTTCGATCATCGCCGCGTCATTCATCAGTGCGACCTGCGTGGGCGCCGCCAGCGCGGAGGACGTGCAGAAGAAACAGGAAAAGGTCGCCGAAAAGCAGCAGGATGTCAAAGAGGCGCAGCAGGATGTCAAGGAGGCGCAGCTGGAGGTCCGGGAGGCGCGGCAGGAGCTCAAGCAGGAGACAACAAAGGTGGCGGTAAAACAGGCTAAGGCAACCAATGCGCAGATGCAGCGAATGAGCCGGGCCAGCAAGATCATCGGCGCCTCGGTGAATAACCCGGCCGGCGAAAGCCTCGGCGACATCAACGAATTGGTTCTCAATCCGGAGAGCGGTCAGGTAGTTTACGCAGTCGTCTCCTACGGTGGGATCCTGGGCATGGGGGACAAGCTCTTTGCGGTCCCTTGGCATGCGCTCGCGTGGCTTGACGACAAGGAGTATTACACGCTTGATCTCGACAAGGCTACCTTGGCCAAGGCGCCTGGATTCGACAAGAACCACTGGCCCGAGAGCTCGATCCATTGGGACCAGCAGCGTGAAGAGATTCATCAGTTCTATCGCATAGCCCCCTGACCGAGCCGGGAGGGGAGTGTTTGGAAGTCTGGATGCCGTCGATTTCTGAATATTCTTCATCCCGGATGACCGGGGCGTGGCGAGGACGCCGGGATGGGTGAGAGCGGAGTTAAACAATAAAGGAGATAGCCCATGAAGATGCGTAATAGGCTGATGTCCGGTGTCATTGCGGCGCTGGTGCTGCTTGGCCTGGGTGGTTGTTCCGGCATGTCGGCGCAGGACAAGAGTACTGCGATCGGTGCGGGTGTTGGTGCTGGGGTTGGCGCCGTGCTTACCGGCGGCAGTGCGGTTGGAACCGTTGGCGGTGGGGCGGTCGGGGGCGTGATTGGCCATGAAGTCGGTGATTGACCGGATCGATGGTCCCTCTTCCCCGCTCCAGGCTGGGGCGGGGCGGGGCGGCCCCCGCGGCGGGACGGGTGTTGCACACCCGTCCCCACCTTTACCAATTTCCCCCACTGCAACCGCATTGCTCGCGGATAACGGTGCGGACGGGGCTGCAAGCCCCGTCTGGCGAGTAACAACATGCCAAACAGCCAGAGGCGCGTCTGATGGCGGAAGGTTCACTTCCGCCACCGATCGAAGGGTTCCCTCCCCCGCCGGGGGAGGGTCAGGGTGGGGGTGTTGGCGCTGGCGGGATGGGTTGAATCCCGTGGCGGGACGGGTGTTGCACACCCGTCCCCACCTTTACCAATTCCCCCATTGCAACCGCATTGCTCGCGGATAACGGTGCGGACGGGGCTGCAAGCCCCGTCCGGCGAGTAACAACATGCCAAACCAGCCAGAGGCGCGTCTGATGGCGGAAGGTTCACTTCCGCCACCGATCGAAGGGCTCCCTCCCCCGCCGGCAATGTCATTAACTTAAGCGCCACGCCAGGTTCCCGCCCTTGATGCGCCTTACTCCGGGGCAGCCCGGAAATCGCAGGGCCGGCATAGGATGTGCCGAATAAAAAGCCTTGTCGCTCGGTCAACGGCACATCCTATGCAGAACCAAAAACGGTCGGCGCGCCCACGAAATGAGGCGCATCATTCCCGGAGTATGCCATGGTGGCTTAAGTTAATGATATTCGCTGGTTCCCAAGCTCCAGCTTGGGAACCCAGTCTTGGCAGCTCTAGCTGCCCGCAACCAAACGGCAAGCGGGAGCTTGCAAGACGTGCGTTTCCGAGGGGACCTTGGGAACGAGCCATCAGTGTGCCATGGTAGCGGGCCTGTTCATCAGTCGTTCTCACCAGCGGCGAGGAATTCTTGGTGCGCTTTATCCCAGTCTTCATCAGGGAAGGCCTCTGAGGCTGACCGTTAGCATCTCCGGGGCGATGCGCTGGGCCAGGTTCGCCATGGCCTCTGCTGGCTCCTTCTGGATGCCAGGCGCAGCGTAGCAAACCGCCCCCTTTGCGCCGCGAATCAGATCGGCGATAGCGGCGGAAGAGAGGTGGCGGAACAGTGTTTCATGGCTCATGGCGATGCCCTCTGATGTTGTCCTAGCGCAGACCTCACGCTCGTCTAGGCCTAGGTCGTTTATTCGGTCAGATCGAATTCGGCTTCATGCCTTTGCCCGCCAGCGCTCTTCTTAATGCGCCTCGGGCCGGGATTCAGCAGCGGATGAGCTGAACGGCGCTCCTTCTCCCGCAGGTCCTCCACGATACGCCTCAGATCGTGGCCGAATTGCGCCGCGTGCTGCTCCCGATAGCGGCGAATCTCTTCAACAATGGGATCATCGATCATGCTCAACTCCTCCTAGCTCTTCTGGGGAACAAAGTTGCGGACACGCGCAATCAAAGGATTCGACCACCTCGGCGATGGCGGACTTTGTTTCAGCGTTATTGATATATTTGAAATTCCAGGTCAACAGGTACTCAGCGCCCTGAGCAGCGGCGATGCCGATGTGCAGGGCATCCTCCTCGTTACCGATCGGAACCGCCCCGGTTGCCAGCAGGCTCTCGGCGATCCGCACCGCCTCGTCCGAGCTGGTCAGACTGGGGATGTCCGCCACCAGGGCAAGGCGCTTGGCGGCGGCTCGCGCGTCACCCTTGCCGATCTCCTCCTCCACCAAGATCGAAATCCGTAGCTCGAAGCGGTGCCGTTGCCGCTCCCACCAGTCGAGGGTCAGCGCCTGCCTTCCCGCGATGATGATGTCTCGACTCGGTCGGGAGGCAAGATAGCTGATGACCGAAGATTCAATATAGACCGTAGGTTTCATGGTGTGCATCCCGACACATTACCACAAGTATTAGCGGATGGAACGACGTATCCATCCCTCTCATGACAACTCAAGCTCCCCTGCGTCCCACTTCGCCCCCGCCAGCCCATCCAACGTGCCTGTGCCGCTCGAATCTCACCGGCTCCCTTGATTGACTGGAATCGCAGCATAGGCCACCTCAATACCCCGCCATATTCTCCACCCGAAACACCTGATCCTCCTCGCAACGGTTGCTCTTCTCGAAATAGCTCACGGTCATGAAGCGACCATCCTTGTTCTGGTTCAGCATGAGGGGCCTGCCATAGGTCTTGTGTTCGGCCAGCACCTTCTCCAGGGTGTCGTCCGAGTTGAGGATGTGGGTTCCCTTGACCTCCACCAGCAGGAAGCCATCGCCTCGGGTTCTGTCCTTCACCTTCACGATAAAGTCAGGGTAGTAGCGTTTGCCACTGGGCAGTACCAACGCCACCGACCATGGGTTGCGTGGTGGGTTTCGATACCAATACTCCACGGTGTCGCTCAAATCCTCGTCCAGGAGCTTGGCAAAGGCCCTCTCGGGGTTGTTCAGGTCATTGGGCAGCACCCCATAGACATTGAGGCGCGAACGCTCCATCTCGCCGTCCGCTTCCCATACGCCCGGCCACTGCGCAACTTCATAGGTCTCCTTGTACCGGGCGGCACACTTTCGCTCAACGTCGCGCACCAGATGGGGGAAGCTGGCCAGGATCAGGTTCAAGCCACGCTGGATGCTCTCCGGGCTATCGTCATAACCATGCTTGTCGAACTCGATAGCCAAACGTTTCTTGAGCGCGTCATGCAGATCGCGGGGGTCAAGGTATCCGGCATCAAACAACCGTCGTTGCGCCTGCTTCGCCAATGCCTGGGGGTCAAGTTGCGCCTTGACCTCTTGCAACGCCTCCCCATCTGAGAAGACTTCGATCTCCTTGCGCTTGATCTTCACATTCTGGCGCAGACCTGCCGCCAACACCTGGTCGCCGAAATCGACGGTGGAGCGAATGCATTGCAATATCTCATCGGTGGAAATCGGCATGCGCTCGGCCTGAAATACCCGCCAAGCATCCTCCCGTATCGGGTAGCGTTGCTTGCCGGGTGGTATCGGCTTGGCGGGTTGCACGTTTGGCGCATCTTCCTTGATCCTTGGCGCTGAATCGTTATCGCCAAACAGATCGGGGAGGGTGTAGCCTGGGGTGAAAGTAGCTCCGGTGGGCGTCGACTCTTCGCCCTTCGCTTCGTCGGTATCGTCGGCGGGGTAGGTTGGACGATAAGGCGCCGGAAACAGCGAGGTTTGGCCGTTGCTGGTGACCTGCACCTGGGTCTCACCCGCCACCTTGGTTATCACCGTGAACGGGCTGATCGTCGCCAGCTCGGTACGAATGGCGTTGATCTTCTCGCCCGCACTGACCAGACCCGCCTGGTTGTCCGCATCCGCCAGAATCACATAGCCATGGCGCAAGGATTCCGGCAAGGTCTTGTTGAGCGTCGCCGCTTGTAGACGACGATGCACGCGCAGGATGCGCCCTACCACCTGCAAGCCGAAGTTGCTATCCCTGACGGAGCGCAGCGAGGTGAGGGTGAAGGCGCGGGGCGCATCGAACCCCAGCGCCACCGCCATCTTGAAGATCAGCACCTCCTTGGATTCATCCAGGGCCACCGCCAGCAGATCGTTGTTCGGATCCTTCGCGGTGTACCAGGCGATGCGCTCGCCTGGTACGCCCATCGCCTCCAAGCGGCGCCTGGCATCCTCCACCGCCTCATCACTATTGCCCACCTGCACCAGATACAACGGCACCAGATCGATACCCGCCTCGGACAGCCGCTGGCTCATGGTCGATCTCGTCCCGCTCCCACACCAGCCCGTAACGGGGCTTGCGGTCGCGTTCGCGCAGCAGGCGCACCAACTCTTCACGGGTGTATTCGTCGTATTTATCGGCCATTCTGTCCTCTTTGCCAGATTGCGAAATCAGCGAAGGGGGATTATAGCAGCGTAACGCAGCGGGACGGGTGTCGCACGCCCGTCCCCACCTTTACCAACTCCCCCCAATTGCAACCGCATTGCTCGCGGGTAACGGTGCGGACGGGGCTGCAAGCCCCGTCCGGCGAGTACAAGCCCCGTCCGGCGAGTAACAACATGCCAAACCAGCCAGAGGCGCGTCTGATGGCGGAAGGTTCACTTCCGCCACCGATCGATGGGCTCCCTCCCCCGCCGGCAATGTCATTAACTTAAGCGCCACGCCAGGTTCCCGCCCTTGATGCGCCTTACCCCGGGGCAGCCCGGAAATCGCAGGGCCGGCATAGGATGTGCCGAATAAAAAGCCTTGTCGCTCGGTCAACGGCACATCCTATGCAGAACCAAAAACGGTCGGCGCACCCACGAAATGAGGCGCATCTTTCCCGGAGTATGCCATGGTGGCTTAAGTTAATGATATGGCTTCCGCCGGGGGAGGGGCAGGGTGGGGGTGTTGGAACTGGCGGGGTGGGTTGGATCCCCCTGCCAACGCCGAAGACCCTCCCCCGGCCCCTTCCCGGCGGGAGGGGGAGTGGTTTTGTGGTTTTGCGCGATATTCGAGACACAAAAAAGCCCAAGTACCTGGTTTGCCAGATGCTTGGGCTTTCATGACGGCCGTTGACCGTTTGTTTGGTGGCTACGGGTGGAATTGAACCACCGACCTACGGGTTATGAGTCCGTCGCTCTAACCGACTGAGCTACGTAGCCGGGCTGGAAGGGCGAGCATGATATAGGTACTTTCAGGGTTCGTCAATCGTTTATTTCGCGGCAATTTTCGGGTGGATCGAAGGTTGTCGTCCGCTCGCCATATCCCCGGGGTACAATGCAGGGTATGTTGTGACTTGATATTGGCATCCCGACAACCATCGCGAGTTCTCCATGGAATCGACCACAGCGCTTCCCTCCAATCAGGTCATAGTCTGCGGCCTGGGCAGTCTTGGCCAGCACTGCGTGGTGTCGTCACGCGGCTTCGGGCTGCGGGTGACGGCGATCGAGAGCGAGATCCCGCGCCGCTGGGAGTTGCCGGAGCTGGCGGAGATGGCGGATGCGGTGATCGAGGGGGATTGCCGCCAGGCCGATACGCTGATGCGCGCCGGGGTGGCCGATTGTCGCGCGGTGCTGCTGGTGACCAGTGACGAGCATATCAACATCGCCACCGCGCTGGCGGTGCGCGCCCTTAATCCCTCGACGCGATTGGTGATACGTTCCGCCCGGGGCAAGCTCAACCGGCTGCTGGCGGAGCATCTGGGCAATTGCGTCTCCTTCGATGCCACCGAGTTGCCGGCCCATGCCTTCACCCTGGCGGCGCTGGGTACCGAGACGGTGGGTTTCTTCCGCCAGGGCGAAGATTGGCTGCGGGTGGTGGAACACCAGGTGGGGGAGAAGGATGAGTGGTGTCTGGGGCGTCGGCTGTTCAGGCTCAATTCCGGGAGCCGACAGATCCTGCGCCATGTGCCTCGCGAAGGTCCGCCGCCGACCCATACCTTCTATGCCTGGGATCCGGATCGGGTGGTCACGGCGGGGGATACCCTGGTCTACCTGGAGACCAGTCATGTGGATCTGTTTCGTGATGAGGTGCTGGATGATTACCATGCTCTGGGTTGGCGGGGGTTGCCGGCGCGCTTGGCGAGTGGCTGGCGGGGCGGAGGCGGGACGGTTGTCGAAGCGCTGCGCCGGGGGCTGCGCCGCCAGAGCCGACGGGTCGCGGTTTTCCATGGTCTGATTGCCCTGCTGCTGGTGGTATTCGGCACTCTGCTGTTTCACTATGTCCAGCCGCGGGGCTTTCTGGCCGGGGATTTCTATGCCGCGACCCTGTTGTTGCTCGGCGGTTTCGCGGATGTCTTCGATCTCGGCGAGCGCAGTCCCGATTTCCCGGAGTGGTTTCGCTTCGTCGGGCTGTTGCTCTCCATCTCCGGAATCGCGCTGGTAGGCGTGCTCTATGCGGTGGTTACCGAGAGCCTGCTCGCCTCCAAGTTCCAGTTCGTGATCCGTCGCCCGCCGGCGCCGAAGGGCGGCCATGTGGTGATCGTGGGGGTCAAGCGGGTAGGACGGCGGGTGGCGGAGCTGCTCCAGGAGTTCGGCCTGCGGGTCACCTGTATCGTGGTGGATCCGGAGGTGGACGCCACCATCCTCCCCGGCACGCCGCTATTCAAGGGGGAGCTGGAAGATACCCTGCCGCGGGCCAATATCGAGAATGCGCGCAGCGTGGTGGTCACCTCCGAGGCGGAGATCCTCAACCTGGAGGTGGGGCTGGATGCGCGGGCGCGGAACCCGGATTGCCACTTGGTGATTCGCACCTTCGAGCGCAATCTCAGCGATCACCTGGCGAAACTGCTACCCAACGCCGATGTATTGTGCGCCTATAGCGTGGCGGCGGACGCCTTTTGCGGCGCGGCCTTCGGCGAGAGCATCCAGGGTCTGTTTCGTCTCAACAATCGCACCATCCTCATCTCCCATCACCGTGTCGAGGGGGATGATAACTTTCATGGCCGGTTGCTCTCGCGGGTGGCCTATGGCTTTACCCTGATTCCCGTTTTCCATCGCGCCGCCGGCGGCGAACGGGGGCAACTCTTTCCGTCACTGGATTTGCGTCTCACGGCGGGCGACGAACTGGTGTTTCTCTCCACCGTCGATGGCTTGCGGCGCACCGAGTGCGGCGACCTGGATATCAAGCCCGGGCTGTGGGAGCTGACCTTGCGGGTCCACAATCGCACCGCGGATTGCTTTCAGGGAGCGGCCATCTTCGCCCGCATCGTCGGCCGACCGCTGGCGGAGAGCCGGGAGTTGTTCGAACAACTTCCCCAGACCCTGAAGATTCGCCTCCACTCCTACCAGCTGCACCGTCTGACCCGGGAGCTGGATGCGGTGCAGATCGGGGTTCAGGCGGAGCGGCCGGGGACTCAAACTTGAAAGGTCGGTTAACCACGAAAGGCGCGAAAAACACGAAAAGCATTCATCCGCCAGGCTCATCCACAGGGTTGCTTCCCCTATCCACCCTACATTATGGCTTTTGCAGAACCACCCTTTGCGAAAGGGGAACTGGTTACGGGGAGGGGAGGGGAGGGGAGGTGAAGGCTAACCTCCCACGCTCTCTTTCGTCTCTTTCGTGTATTTTGTGTATTTCGTGGTGAAATCACCCGGCTTGGGGTGAGTTCAATTCCGCCCGCGGGCGAACTCCCTGCGCCAGTGGGCCAGGTCGGCGGAGGGCATGGCGCGGGCCCACAGGAAACCTTGCATGAGGGGGCAGTCGAGGTCGATGAGCAGGCGCGCCTGTTGTTCGCTTTCCACCCCCTCGGCCAGGGGTTCGATGCCGAGGCTGCGGGCCATCAGGACGATGGTGCTGACGATGGTGGCGGCGTCTTCGTCGATGGCCAGGTCTTGCACGAAGCTCCGGTCGATCTTGAGCTCATCGATGGGAAAGCGATGGAGGAGACTGAGGGAGGAGTAGCCGGTGCCGAAGTCGTCCATGGAGATGCGTACGCCGAGCTTGCGGATCTCGCGCAGGATCGCCAGGCTGCGCTCGGGATCGGCCATCATGTGCCCCTCGGTGACCTCCAGGGTAAGCAGGTTGCCGCAGCCGTTGCACTCCCTGATGATCTCCTGGATCTGTTGGAGACAGTTGCTGGCGCGAAACTGACGGGGCGAAAAATTGAAGGCGATGCGAAAGTCGCGGTAACCGCTGTTGCGCCAGGCGAGGGCCTCGTCGCGGGCCTGGCGCAAGACCCACCAGCCGACTTCGGTCATCAGCCCCATGTCTTCAAGCACCGGCACGAACACCTCGGGTGAGACCGGGCCGAGGGTGTCGCTGGTCCAGCGCAGCAGCGCCTCGGCGCCCACCGGCTGGCGCAGGCGTCCGTCGATCTGGGGCTGAAATTCGACGCGAAACTCCTGCCTTTGTAGCGCCTGGCGCAGCGCCGCCTCCAGTTTCAGGCGCTGCATGGCGGCCTCGGTCATCTCGGCGGAGAAGAAGACGTAGCCGTTGCCGCCGCTCGCCTTGGCCTCGTACATGGCGGTGTCGGCATGCTTGATCAGGTCGGAGACGGTCTCGCCATCCTGGGGATAGATGGCGATCCCGACGCTGGTGCCGCTGACGACCTCCTGTTCGCTAAGGCGAAACGGGCGCGCCAGGGCGGCGGCGATCTTTTGCGCCACCCGGGCGGCGACGTCGACGGCCTGTTCGACCTCCTCCAGGTCGCTCATGATCACGGTGAACTCGTCGCCGCCAATGCGCGCCACGGTATCGGCCTTGCGCAGCGCCCGGCGGATGCGACCCGCCGCCCGTTGCAGCAGCAGGTCGCCGGTCTGGTGACCGAGGGAGTCGTTGACCGCCTTGAAGCGATCGAGATCGAGGAACAGCAGCGCCACGCAGCGCCCGTTGCGCGAGGCCCTGACCATCGCCTGCTTGAGGCGATCCTGGAACAGCACCCGGTTGGGGAGCCCGGTGAGTTGATCGAAATGGGCGAAGCGCTCCAGGTTGACCTCGGCCCGTTTCTTGTCGGTGATGTCGGAGAAGATCCCCACATAGTAGGCGGCCTTGCCCTCGGGGCTGCGCACCGCGCTGATGCTCAGCCACTCCGGGTAGATCTCGCCGCTCTTGCGCTTGTTCCAGATCTCGCCGCGCCAGGCGCCGCGGTTCTCCAACTGCTCCCACATGGCGTGGTAGAAGCCCGGATCATGGCGACCGGAGGCGAGCAGCGCCGGGGTGCGGCCGATGGCCTCGTCTTCGTGGTAGCCGGTTACCAGGGTGAAGGCGCGATTGACGCGCAGGATGTTGCCGCGGGGGTCGGTAATGACGATGCCTTCGTTGCTCGCCTCGAACACGGTGGCGGCCAGCCGGCGCTGCTCGTCGGCCTGGTGGCGGTCGCTGACGTCGAGGGCGGAGATGCGGGTGGAGGGTTGATCGCGATTGCTGCACGGCATGGCGGTGAGCTGCACCGGCACGAATCGCCCCTTGCGGGTCTCCAGTTCGATCTCGGGGGGCTGGGCAACGTCGCCGCGGGCGACCTGCTCCATGAAGCGCTCGAACAGGTGGCGGGAGGCGTTCTGGCGGATGAACATGCGAAACGGGCGCTGGATGATCTTGCTGCGCTCGATCCCCAGCAGGTTGAGGGCGGTAAGGTTCACCTCGCTGACGGTGCCGAAACGGTCCAACACGAAATGCGCCGCCGGGGCGTGGTCGAAGAGGTCCTTGTAGCGCTGTCGCAAGGCTTCGAGCTTGACCTGGGCGGCGCGCAACTCGTCGTTCTGGGTGCGCAACTCCTCGCGATGCAGGGAGAGGTCTTCGAGCAGCTCTTCGCGCCGCCAATCCACGTCTTCCAGGGTTTCGACGC
Source organism: Gammaproteobacteria bacterium (assembly GCA_011390365.1). Taxonomy (GTDB): domain Bacteria; phylum Pseudomonadota; class Gammaproteobacteria; order Chromatiales; family Chromatiaceae; genus SLIM01. Next base: position 13,245 of record JAABSM010000028.1, on the reverse strand, counting down.
GGCGGCGGCAGGCCTCCAGCTCTTCGATCAGGCGTTGGTGATCGAGGGTGGCGTCATCCTGATCGACCATCGTCTTCCCCCATCTTGTCGCAGAGTCGCGAGTCGACCGCGGTAAAGATGACCCCCTTGCTCAGGTCGCCCTCTTCCACCGGGCTGGAGCTGAGCAGAAGCCGGAACTCTTCCCCACTCTTGCGTACCCAGCGGGTCTTGACCGTGCCGACGCCCCGCTCATCGATCTGACGATACTTCACCTCGCCGACCCGTTCGAACTCCTGTTGGTCGGGGTAGAGCATGCGGGCGCTGTTGCCGCGCATCTCCTGTGCGCTGTAACCGGTCATCTGGTGGAGGGTCTCGTTGGTCCACTGGAACACCCGATCCACCACCAGCCCGATACCGATGGGTGCTGCCACCACGATGCCGTGCAGCATCGCCTCGCGGCTGGCCAGTTCGGCGTAGGCGCGCTGCAAGCGGGAGACGCTCTCCTTGTGGTGGGTGATGTCACGCGCCACGCCGACCATGCGCACTGGCCGGCCGCGGTGGTCGCGCACCGCGTCGCCCAGCTCCAGGATCCAGCGCACCTCGCCATCGGGGCGGATGATGCGATGTTCCAGCTCATAGCCGTCGCCATCCTCGATACAGGCATCGACCGCCACGTTGAGGGTTTCCCGATCCTCGGGATGGACGCAGTCGATGAAGGCCTCGTAGGTGCCGTTGAACGCGCCAGGGGCGAAGCCGAACATGGGTTCGATCTCCGCCGACCAGTGCAGCTTGTCGCTGGCGATATCCCAGTCCCAGGTGCCGATGTTGGCGGCCTTGCGGGCCAGCGCGTTGCGCTCCTCGCTCTCTTTCAGCGCCTCTTCGACGCGGTGGATGTTGGTGATGTCGATGAAGTTGAAGACCACTCCGGAGACGGTGGTGGAGGAGATGCGATAGGGCATGGCGCGCATCATGTAACTGCGGCCCTCCACATGGTCCACCTCCCGCTCCAGGGTCTCGCCCCGGTTCTGCACCTCGATCGCCACCGCCACCGGATCGAAGTTGCGCAGGTTGTGGGAGATGTGGCTGAGGGGCCGCCCCAGGTCGGTCTCGATGAGCCGAAACAGGGTCGTTACGCCTGGTGTGAAGCGGCGCAGGGTGAGGGTCTCGTCGAGAAACAGGGTCAGGATCTCCGAGCTTCTGAGCAGGTTGTCGAGGTCGTTGTTGAGCTCGGTCAGCTCCTGGATCTTGCTCTGATATTCGGCGTTGACGGTGTACAGCTCTTCGTTGACCGATTGCAGCTCCTCGTTGGTGCTTTGCAGCTCTTCGTTGCTCGCCAGCAGCTCTTCATTGGTGGCCTGCAACTCCTCGTTGGAGGTCTCCAGCTCCTCCACCGTGGCTTGCAGGTTCTCGCGGGTGAATTGCAGCTCCTGCTCCAGGTCGCCGATGCGCTCCGCCGCCTCGCGGTCGAGGTCGTAGGTCTCGGTGGTTTCTTCGCTGCTCTGTCGCCGGCGGGTCTCCTCGATGATCACCGCGGCGAGGGGCTCCTGATTGCGCCGTCCGGGCAGCGGGCGCATGCGCATCTGCACCACCCGGGTCTCTCCGTCGCGCTTGATGTGGACGTTGGAGTAGGCGATCTCGTCGCGGCTCTTGAAGACCTTCTGCAGGCCGGTCGCCAGCGGGATCGACAGCTCCTTGATCGCCATCTTGGTGATATCCGTGTGCACCTTGCCGGTGGGCGGCAACAGATAGCCCTGACTGTCCCCGACCACGTGGATCAGGTCCATGTTCTCATCCACGATCAGTACCAGCGGTACATAATCCCCCGCCAGGCCGTTGAGGATGCGCTCCAGCAGGTGGGAGTCGTCGTGGGCGCCGTGGGCGGCGGAGGCCCGCTCGAAACGCATCGGCCCGAGGTGGGAGCGGGCGTTGAAGCCGGTAAAGTGGTTGCCTTCGGAGCGATATCTGCGACCCTTGGAGCGGTAGAGTTTCCAGCGGTGGTGGATGGGGTCGAAGAGGTCGCTGGCGTCCCCCGTGGTCTCGCTGGCGCCCAGAAACAGCACCCCCTGCTCCTTGAGCGAAAAACTGAACAGCTCCAGCGCCTTCTTTTGCAACACCGGCTGCAAGTAGATCAGCAGGTTGCGACAGGTCACCAGATCGATATTGGTGAACGGCGGATCCTTGAGCAGATTGTGCTGGGCGAACACCACCATCTCGCGCACGCCGCGACTGATCTGGAAGCAGTCGTCTTTGCGGTTGAAGTACTTGGTGAGCAGCTTGGGGTTGAGGTCGGCGGCGATGGATTCGGGGTAGACGCCGTTGCCCGCCTTGTGCACCGCGTTGCGATCGACGTCGGTGGCGAAGATCTTCACCTCCTTGAGTCTCCCCATCTCTTCCATCACCTCGCGAAACAGGATCGCCAGGGAGTAGGCCTCCTCGCCGCTGGAGCAGCCGGCGGACCAGATGCGGATCTCGTGGCCGGCGGCGCGTTCGAGCATATCCGGGACGATCTCGTTGCGCAGCAGGTCAAAGGCCTCCTTGTCCCGAAAGAAGTTGGTGACGCCGATCAGAAGCTCCCGGTAGAGGGTATCGACCTCGGCGGGGTAGAGCTCCAGGAAGCGCACATACTCGCGCAGCTGGTCGATCTGGTTCACCGTCATGCGGCGTTCGATGCGGCGCACCACGGTGGTGGGCTTGTAATAGGTGAAATCGACCCGCGACTTCTCCCGCAGCAGTGAGAAGATGCGGGTCAGCCCCTCCTCGTCGGTGAGCAGGGTGTCGAGGATCGCCGCCTTGGCGGATTGGGGATGCTTGACGAAGGCGAGCATCTGGGTGGGCAGCTCCTCCACCGGCAGCACGAAATCGGGCAGACCGGTGGCGATGGCGCTCTTGGGCATGCCATCGAACTTGGCGGAATCCTCGGACTGCACCATGATCATGCCGCCCGCCTCCTTGACCGCGCGTATCCCCCGCGAGCCGTCGGAACCGGTGCCGGAGAGGATCACCGCGATGCTCTTCTCCTCCTGATCCTCGGCCAGCGAGCGCAGAAACACATCGATGGGCAGATTGATGCCCCGCGAGTGGTCCTGCTCCGATAACAGCAGCTTGCCGTGAAAGATGGCGAGGTTCTTCTTGGGCGGTATCAGGTAGACATGGTCCGCCTCCACCGCCATCCCCTCCGCCGCGCGCGCGACCGGCATGCGGGTGTACTTGGACAACAGCTCCGCCATCAGGCTCTTGTAGTCCGGCGACAGATGCTGGACGACGACGAAGGCCAGGCCGCTGTCGGAAGGCATGCTCTTGAAGAAGACCTCGATCGCCTCCAGCCCCCCGGCGGAAGCCCCGACACCCACGATGTATTTCGGACTTTTCATCACATACCCGTCATTGCCATATCTGAGAACAAAAAATGCGACGCTGGATAGTCGACACGCCTCCGCGCGGCCCAAGTGGCCGCGGCGGGATTGCAAACCCCTTGTTTGTTAGGCCGTTGTAATGGGGTAGTTGGCGGGGTCGTCGTTATGCCAGCGGGGGAGACCAGTGCCTCCTAATATTCCAATGTAGGCGGAAGCCGGGTTGCGTTCAAGCGGATTCTGGCGTAGTTTTGCACAATGATAAGTAGTAGTACTCAATGATGATAAGTAGTCATGCTCAATACCGTCCATCTACTCAATAAAGACCCCGTGGCCAATTCGGTTATGGCGCAAACCCTGGGATCCATCGAAATATCCTGCATTACCTACACCAACCCGTGGGAGTTTTTGCGGGATGCCAGCCCGCCACCCCCCGCCTGCCTGCTCGCGGACATGACCCTGCCCGATATCAGTCCGCTGCGACTCCTGCTGCGCGCGCGTCGCCAGGGATACCTCCACCCGGTCCTTTTTACCGCCCACCGTGTCGAGCTCGACTCCATCATTACCCTGTTGCGGCATGGCGCCTTCGGCTTTCTGCAAAAACCCACTAATCAGATGACCCTGATGGAGAATGTCCAGCAGGCCCTGGAGCAGGACCGCAGGGTCGGCCCACGCCTGGAACGCGCCTGGACCCTGCAACAACGCCTGGCGGGGCTTGGGCGCAGGGAGCGGCAGGTCTTCGAGAAGACCGCCGGCGGCCAAACCGCGCCCGAAGTCGCGAAAAGCCTGGGCGTGAGTCATCGAACCGTGGAAAACCAGCGCCTTCAGGCATTCCGAAAGCTCGGCATCAAGGGCAGTGCGGAGGCGGTCAGGCGTTGGAGCGAGCTGGAGCTGTTGCGCGCCATGGGGGCGTTGTGGACGGATGGGGAGGAATGAACGCTACGCGCCTGACCCAAAAAAAGAGCCGTCAGCCACAAAGGCACGGAGCACACGGAGAGATCCTCCGCCGTGATCTCTGCGTCTCCGTGAGAGATCTCGTGAAAGCCTTGGCGCGGCATCCAAACGGCGGCTGGATCAACCTAGATTCGGCTTTTGAACCGCAGATTACACAGATTAACGCAGATATATTAGTGAGTTGCGGATAATTTCGCCTTCACCCGACAGGTGAGTCGATCAGGCTGCGCAACCATCTGTTTTCACTAAATATAATCTGCGGGAATCTGCGTAACCTGCGGTTTATAGGATCAATATCGATACAGCATCGACCCACTCAGAATCACCCCCGCATCATCTTCACCCGCACCGCCTCCTCCTTTTCCTGCTCCTCCAGGGCGGTGTCGATGCGCTCCAGGTCTTCGGCGATCTCGGGCAGTAGCACGTCTTCCAGGGCGCGGGCGCGGCGGGCGGTGCGGCGGTACTCCTGGCGCAGGCGTTCAAGGTTGCCGGCGGTGGCGGCGAGTTGACTGAGCATGGGCGGGAGTTGGGCGAAGCGTTCGCGGCATTTGTTCGCCTCAGGGGAGGCGAGGAGTGGTTCCGCGGGTTCTACGCATCCACTACCGTCAGTGGGATGTGTCGTTATTCCGACCCTGGCGGCTTCCAGCGAAGACAGGGGGGAAGGCCGGAATCCAGAGCCATGGATGGCGTCCATGCCCCTGGATACCGCACTTCCTTGTGCGGTATGACGGTCATCCAACATTTTGCTATCGCCAGACTTCACCTCGACCTCGCGCAGGGGGACGCCAAGCAAGGATCTTTCCCGCTCTTCCAGTTCCAGGGTGCAGTTCAGGGTCGGGTAGTGTTCCAGGCCGATCAGGCCTTGACGCGCCACTGCTCGCTTGAGGGCGCGCGCCGCTTCGTTGTAGGCGGCGCGGTATTTGCTCATCAGGGTCTCGTATTGTTTGAGCTGGCCGAGGATCTCCGCCGCCAGCACCAGACGCTTTTCATCGAGAAAGCGATACCCCTCCTGCATCCCCTCTCGCTCTTCCCGCAGTTCGAGCCAGGCGCCGCGGGTGGGGGTGATGTCGCTCATGCCGCCTGCTCTTGCTTGCCCAGATGCCCCTCGATCTGTTCGTCGCTGAGGCGATGGAGTTCGCTGCGTGGCAGATCCTTGAGCATCTCCCAGCCCACCGCCATGCTCTGCTCCAGGGTGCGGGGTTCCGGTTGGCCGATGAAGGAGCTCTCGAAGGCATCGCCGAAGGCGAGAAAGCTGCGATCGGCGGGGGCCAATCCCTCCTCGCCCACCACTCCGGCCAGCACCCGCGCCTGCTTGGCGCGGGCGTAGGCGGCGTAGAGCTGGGCGGCGAGGGCGTGGTGATCGGCATGGGTCATGCCCTCGCCGGTACCATCCTTCATTAGCCGCGACAGGCTGGGCAGCAGCTTGATCGGCGGGTAGATGTTACGCCGGTGCAGCTCCCGGTCGAGCACGATCTGCCCCTCGGTGATGTAGCCGCTGAGATCCGGAATCGGGTGGGTGATGTCGTCGTTGGGCATGGTGAGGATGGGCAGCTGGGTCAGCGAGCCCGGCAGGCCGTGGATGCGCCCGGCCCGTTCGTAGAGGGTGGCCAGGTCGGAGTACATGTAGCCGGGATAGCCCTTGCGCGCCGGCACCTCGCCGCGACTGGCGGAGACCTCGCGCAGCGCCTCGCAGTAGTTGGTCATGTCGGTGAGGATGACCAGCACATGCTTGCCCTCGTGGAACGCCAGATACTCGGCGGCGGTGAGGGCGAAGCGGGGGGTGAGCAGGCGCTGGGCGCTGGAGTCGCTGGCCAGGTTGAGAAAGAGCACGGTGCGCGCCAATGCGCCGCTGCGCTCCATCTCGCGGCGGAAGTATTCCGCGCTCTCGTGGGGCACGCCGATGCCGGCGAAGACGATGGCGAAGTTCTGACTCTCCGCCCCCGGCAGGCGCGCGTGGGCGGCGATGGAGACGGCGATCTGATCATGGGGCAGGCCGCCGCCGGAGAAGATCGGCAGCTTCTGACCGCGCACCAGGCTATTCAGCAGATCAATGGCGGTGACGCCGGTCTCCAGAAAGGCCTTGGGGGCGTTGCGCGCGACGGGCTTGATAGGCAGGCCGTCGATGGCCAGGCTCTCCGCCGCCGCCACCGGCGGACCGCCGTCGATCACCCGCCCGACGCCGTTGAAGACACGCCCCAGCAGCCCGGGACCGGCCTCGAAGCGCAACGGCTTGCCGAGGAAACGCACCCGCGTACCCTCCAGGGAGAGGCCGGCGGTATCGGCGAGCACCTCGACGATCAGGCTCTCCTCGTCCACCGCCGCGATGCGCCCCAAGCGCACCCGGCCATCCCGCCCCGCCACCTCCACCGCCTCGTTGTAGCCCACCTCGATCTCGCGCTTGAGAAACAACAGCGGGCCATCGATGCGGGTGGCGGCGTCTTCGGCGATCAGTCGTTCGAACATGGCTCAGACTCCAGCTCCGTTCTCGGCGGGGATGTGAGCGGTTATTGCTCACAACGCCTTCAACGCACCTTGACCTCGATGCTCTCGCCAGTCTCCGGATCGGCCAGGTGTACGGCGCAGGCGATGCAGGGGTCGAAGGAGTGGATGGTGCGCAAGATCTCCACCGGCTGCTTGGGGTCGTGGATTTCGTGGTTGTCCTGAAGCGCCGCCTCGTAGGCGCCGGGGACGCCCGACGGGTCGCGGGGACCGGCGTTCCAGGTGGAGGGGACCACCGCCTGGTAGTTGTCGATCTTGCCGTCCTTGATGACGATCCAGTGACCCAGCGCGCCGCGCGGGGCCTCCATGAAGCCGGCGCCCTGGCATTCGCTGGGCCAGCTGCTGGGATCCCACTTGGCTTCATTGAAGGTGCGGGTATCGCCGGCCTTGATGTTGGCGGTAAGGTCATCCATCCAGCCCTGCATGGCGTCGGCCAGCACCTTGGATTCCAGGGTGCGGGCGGCGGTACGACCGAGGGTGGAAAACAGCGCGTCGATGGGCACATCCAGGATCCTGAGGGCGTGGTCGGCGATCTCCCTGGTGGGTTCGTGGCCCTTGGCGTAGAGGGTGAGGATGCGCGCCAGCGGCCCGACCTCCATGGAGTGGCCCTTCCAGCGCGGCGATTTGAGCCAGGAGTAGGATTGCTCCACGTCGAGCTGCTTGTAGGGGGGCTTGGGACCGGTATAGTTGAGATTGGTCTCGCCGTCGTAGGGGTGCAGCCCCGCCTCCTTGCCGCCGGAGTAGTCGTACCACGAGTGGGCGACGAACTCCTGAATCTGCGCCGGGTCGTGCAGATCGACGTCGTGAATGGTGGAGAGGTCGCGACCCAGAATCGCCCCGCGCGGGAACAGGAAGCTGTCCGGATCGTTCATGCTGGTGGTGGGCAGATCGCCGTAGCAGAGGAAGTTGCCCAGTCCTTCGCCGCGCCCGCCCCAATCCTTGTAGAAGCCGGCGATGGCGAGGGTGTCCGGTACGTAGACCTGATAGACGAAATTGCGCATCTGGTCGATCACCGACTGCACCTGGGAGAGCTTCTTGCTGTTGATCGCGGAGTCGGAATTGAGATCGATGGGCGAGGCGACGCCGCCGACCAGGAAGTTGGGATGGGGATTCTTGCCGCCGAAGATGGCGTGCAGCTTGACCACGTCGCGCTGCCAGGAGAGCGCCTCCAGATAGTGGGAGACCGCCATCAGGTTGGCCTCCGGCGGCAACTTGTAGGCCGGGTGGCCCCAGTAGGCCTTGGCGAAGATGCCGAGCTGGCCGGCGTCGACGAAGCCCTTGAGCTTCTTTTTCATGTCGGCGAAGTAGCCGGGGGAGGATTTCGGCCAGTTGCTGATCGACTGGGCCAGGTCGGATGTCGCCTTGGGGTCGGCGCTGAGGGCCGAGACCACGTCCACCCAGTCGAGGGCGTGGAGGTGGTAGAAGTGCATCACATGGTCGTGGATGTACTGGGCGCCGATCATCAGGTTGCGGATCAGCTGGGCGTTCTTGGGGATCTCGTAATCCAGGGCGTCCTCCACCGCGCGTATCGACGCCATGCCGTGGACCAGGGTGCAGACGCCGCAGATGCGCTGGGTGTAGGCCCAGGCGTCGCGGGGGTCGCGCCCGCGCAGGATCAGTTCGATGCCGCGCACCATGGTGCCGGCGGAGTAGGCCTTGCCGATCTTGTCGCCGTCCATCTCGGCTTCGATGCGCAGGTGACCTTCGATACGGGTGATCGGGTCGACGACGATACGTTCTGACATGTTTGTTCTCCGGTTCCGAGCGTCGGCAAACGGCTTGCCGGCGCTTGATTTGTACTTGTTCGCCCGCTCAACCTGAGCGAAGGGTCCCCTCCCCCATCGGGGGAGGGACAGGGAGGGGGAGCCAGCTACATGCAGCGCGGGCGGTCACACCCCCTCCCCCCGACCCCCTCCCGATGGGAGGGGGAGGCTCTTTGATTACTTCTCCTCTTCCACCAACTTCTCGGCGATCATCTCGGTGAGGCCGGTGACGGGCAGTTCCATGTGGTACTCCTCCAGGCCGTCCTCCAGCATCAGCCGGCAGTTGGCGCAGGCGGTGACCAGGGTCTCCGGGGCGACCGCGTCGAGCTGCTTCTTCTTGCGCGAGAAGACCTTGATGCGCAGCTCGTCGGCGCGTTCGTTGCTGCTCACGCCGCCACCGCCGCCGCAGCACCAGTTGTGCTCACGGTGGTCTTCCATTTCCACGAAATTGCTGGCGATCATGCCCATCAGATTGCGGGTCTCCGCCAGCACGCCGCCCTTGCGCACGATCTGGCAGGGGTCGTGGAAGGTGAGCCGCTCGTCGAACTTTTCGCTGACCTTGAGCCTGCCCTTGGCGCGCAGCTGGTCGAGCAGTTCCAGGATATGCACCACCTCGAACTTGTATTCACGACCGATGAGATTCGGGCCTTCCCAGCGAATGGCGAAGTAGGCGTGGCCGCATTCGGGACTGATGACGTATTTCACCCCCAGCTTCTCGGCGCCGTCCACTACCCGCTGTACCAGCTGCCTGGCGATATCCTTGGAGCCGATCTGAATGCCGCTGTTGGTCGCCTCGAAGGCCTCCGAACACAAGGTCCAGCTGACCCCGGCCTGTTTGAAGATGCGCGCCAGCGCCTCGATGTACTCCGGGAAGTTCATGATCTCCATCGATGAGAGCAGCGCCATGTAGTCCGCCCCCTCCACGTCGACCGGGATCTTGAGACCGGTGTCGTTCTCGATGTGGCGGATCTGGGCCTCCAGGGCGGAGAGCTTGACCCCCATCGGCGAACCGATGCGAATCGCCCGTCCGGCGGCCCCCACCATCCCTTTCGGCACATGGCCGGAGGCAACAAAGCCCTCGCGCGCCTTGCGGATCATGTAGGTGATGTCATTGCCCACCGGGCAGGCCATCGAGCAGCGCCCGCACAGGGTGCAGCTGTCATAGACCAGGGTCTCCCACTCCTCCAGCTCCTCGTCGGTAACGGGTTTCGACAGGCCTACGGTCTTGAGGAGCTTGCCGAACAGGGTGAACTCCTGCTGCCAGAAGCGGCGCATCGGTTCCAGCTTGTGGATCGGCGTGTACTTGGGATCGCCGGTCTCGGTGTAGAAGAGGCACGCCTCGGCGCAGATGCCGCAGTGGACGCAGCTGGAGAAGAAGGAGGCGACGGGGGCGTCCATCTCCTCCATCCAGGCCTTGAGTCCGCGTTGCAGTGATGTTCCGCTCATGATTCCACCCCCCGGCGGCCATACATGGCGCCGTTGTAGTAGCGTCCGAGAAAGGCTGTGAAGGTATGCATCAGCTTGGTGAAGGGGAAGATCACCAGCATCAGCTCAACCGATAGCAGATGCAGGGCGAGCGCCGTGGGATAGGGCTCGACGATGCGATGAAAGGCGAGGTAGCCGGTAAACAGGGTGAGAAACACCACCACCAGCAGAAAGTAATCCTCGAAGGTGGAGAGGAAGCGCAGCAGCTTGCTGTTGAGGCGGTTGATGAAGAGCCCCACCAACGCCAGCATGGTGATCACCGCCACCGCGTCGATCATGGCGGTGGGCAGGCCCGGCCAGCTGATGCCGAGGGTGCTGTGGATCAGCTCGATATGGGGCACGAACAGCAGCAGGCAGACGAAGAAGCCGACGTGGAAGAGGTAGCCGAGGATGGTCACCACCGGCGAGCCTTGCAGCTTCTCCCTGTCGGGCACGAAACGGCGCATCACGGTGGCCATGCCGGGCTTGAACTCTGCGCCCCGAGCCGCGGCGAGATCCGCCTTGCGGCCAAGAATCAGCACCTCGAACAGGCGCAGGACGATGCCGAAGACGAAGATGGTGACCGCGATATCGAACAGCGGCCCGCGGGTCAGTACCAGAAATTCAGTGGGTGTCATGATTCGCCCTCCAGTTGTTCGACGGTCAGCGGCTCACGCTCATGCTCCGCGTCGGTCTTCTTCTTGTGGGCCATGGCGCCGGCGGCGATACCTACCGCCGCGCCGACCCCCAGCCCCGTGCCAATCGCGCCAGCAAGATCGCTGGTGGGGATGGAGAGGGCCTTGTAGAAGCCGCCGGCATCCCAGAAATCCGGCTCCGAACAGCCCAGGCAGCCATGCCCCGATTCGATCGGCCAACTGGTTCCCTGGTTCCATTTCATGGTAGCGCAGGCATTGTAGGTCATCGGACCCTTGCAGCCCAGACGATACAGACACCAGCCCTTGCGCGCCCCTTCGTCGTCGAAGGTCTCGGCGAACAGCCCCTTGTCGTAGAAGGGCCGACGATAGCAGCGATCGTGGATGCTCTGGCCGAAGAAGACCATCGGGCGGCCATACTGATCCAGCTCCGGCAGGCCGCCGAAGGTGAGAAAGTGGGCCAGCACGCCGGTGATCACCGACGGGATCGGCGGACAACCGGATACATTGACGATCGGCTTGTCCTTGATGATGTCGGAGACCGACACCGCGCCGGTGGGATTGGGGGCGGCATGGGGCAGACCGCCAAAGGCGGCGCAGGTACCCACCGCGATGATTGCCGCGGCCCCCTCCGCCGTCTCCTTGAGCATGTCGAGATTGCTGATGCCGGCAATGGTGGAGAAGCCGGGGTCGCCGAGCGGGATGGAGCCGTCCACCACCAGCAGATACTTGCCGTGGTGGGCGTGCATCGCCTCCTCGCGCGCCGCCTCGGCGGCGTCGCCAGAGGCCGCTTGCAGGGTATGGTGGTAGTCGAGGGAGACGTGGTCGAAGATCAGGCTTTCGATGGTGGGGGCGTGGCTGCGGGTGAGGGATTCGGTGCAGCCGGTGCACTCCTGAAAGGAGAGCCAGATCACCGAAGGCCTGGGGGCCTTCTCCAGCGCCTCGGCCACGGCCATGGTCATGGTCGGCGGCAACGCCATCATCGATGCGGTCGCGGTGCAGAACTTCAGAAAGCCGCGCCGTGACACACCGCGTTCTCGCAGGATCTCGCCAAGTGTGTTGTGGTCAGACATGTTGGCCTCTCTTGGTCGGCTCGGGCGCAAGCCCGAGTTGGGTTAATTCGTTTCCCTTTCCTTCAGCGCCAGCCCGAAACCCGCCAGGGAGTCTTGCAGCTCTTCCGGCGGCGTACGCAGGATCGAGGGCATGCGGGTAATCTCGATCTGCAACGCGATGCGACCGCCATCCTCATTGTAGTGGTCGATCAGCCAGACGCCGGGGAAGCGGCTCTCGCGGATGCGCGTCTCGCCCAGCGCATCGACGCGCCCGCTCGCCTCACCCTCGCCCAGGAAGCGCATCAGCGCCGCCTCGTCTCCCGGTCCGAAGGGCATCGCCCGCAAGTCGATCACATGCTCCTCGCCCCGATCGGCGAGCTTGCGCAGGGCGTGACCGATCTCGTGGAGCAGCGGGCGGAGGTTCTGCTCCGCGGGCAATTCCACCACTTTAATTCTTTCTAATTTGCTCATATTCGGCTTACCTACGTCTATCCTAGCGAAACGGGGCCGGATTTGGGTGATCCAAATCATTAAATTCGCAAATAGTCGGCAAGATAATTCAACGGAGAACTCATGGTCGGTGATACGATCAAGCCGACCATCCAGGCATCAAGCCGACCAGCAAGAGCTACCCCGCGAGGATCATATATCATGCGCCGACCGCTGATTCTGGAAAAGACCGCCAGCCAAACACAAGCCCCCAAAAGCGAAATTACCGGCGCCATACTCGCCGGCGGTATGGGAAGACGCATGGGTGGACGGGATAAAGGCTTGCTGAAGATCGAGGGGCGTACCCTGATCGAGCATGTCCTCGACACCCTTCGCCCCCAGACCGGTCAGCTATTGATCAACGCCAACCGAAACCTTGAGGAGTACCGTAAATTGGGCTTGCCGGTCGTCCAGGATATGGTTGGGGAGTTCTTCGGTCCCCTGGCGGGCGTGGCCAGCGCACTCAGGGCGGCGGACACCCCATACCTGCTCACCGTCCCCTGCGACTCACCGCGACCGCCGAGTGACCTCTGCCAACGGCTCTTTCAGGCCATGATCCAGACCGATGCGCAGATTGCCGCGGCCCATGATGGACAACGCATGCAGCCGGTATTCGCGCTATTGCGACGGGAACTTCTCGACGACATGCTGGCATACCTGGAACAAGGCGGGCGCAACACCGGTGCCTGGTACAAGGAACAGCGACTCGCCCTGGCCGACTTCTCCGATTGTCCCGAGGCGTTTCTCAATATCAATACGCCGCAGGCGTGGGCGGCGCTGGATCATCACAACCCCTAAAACCTCTCACAGAGCCACGGAGCACACAGAGAGCCCTCCCTGCGTGATCGCTGTGTCTCCGTGAGAGATTTTATGAAGATTTTGGAACAGCTGTACTAAGATACATGCCATGAATACCCCTCCCTGCCCAAGCAACGCCTTCCTGGCCGCCCATATCCGGCTTCTCCTCGACAGCTACCTGCGCTGGACCGGGGAGGGGCTCATTGATTACCGCGCGGACGACAGCGAGCTGGCCAGGCAATTG
>JAABSM010000027.1 GCA_011390365.1 Gammaproteobacteria bacterium | reverse complement strand
TGGCTGTATGGCGCGCGTCGCTTGCGGGGTGGCGAGTGGGGGCGGGGCGGGGTAGAATAGCAAGTGCCTGCCTGCTGTCCTATCCGCTCCCGGCCTGAGTGCCGGGGGTTGGTTTTTTCCATTATCTGAATCTCCTTCGACGCACCACCAGTTCGACGCGGGGAACACGCTTGAATAACCGGCAATCCCGCCGGCTGGCGTCTCCCTGGGTGGCGTCGATTATCTGGGGTTACTGGTCGACCTGCTGATTGATCCAGGTGGCGAATCCAGGGCGATGGAGATACAACTTTTTGCCGACCTTGCGGACGTGATCGACAAGGCCGTTATTGTGGCGGTTGCGCAACCACCAGCTGATAGTCTTGGCGGAGAATTGCGGATGGTCGTCTGCAATCTGCTCAGGGGTTTGGAAGTCGGAAAGGTTGGGTTGTGTGGTCATATTTCGCCTCATTCAATATCGTGGGGTGATACTGTGGACGCTGCGGTTCTGCAGCGTTGAGGCGCATTTAATCACATGGGGTAATCGGGGCCGGGCAAATACTCGCCGAGAAAATCAGCGAGATTTTGCCGAGCGTAGGATCTTGGAGATATCCTTTGGCGGGGTGATGTCTACTGCGCTCAAAATTGAGCTGATAAAATTTTTCCGGTCTTGGGCTCTGCGTTCTTCGTCTTGATATTCGGATGAATCGAAGATTGCAGCCAATTGGCGTATGAGATTATTTCTGCTGTTCTGGTCCGGCTTGGTTGTTGATTGGAGGTTTGATGTCTTGCGCTCTGCCGCCATGGTAACCTGCATCAGCAAAATGAGTGCACTCTGCATGTCCGCTGCCCTTTGACGCCAGTCTGTGCCGGACTCCTTGCAGGTGGCGTGCAGCAGGCTCTCAGCCTCGGTGCACTCGATAGATTCTATCCTCTGGTGTAATCCATAAGCGCAATTCGCCAGCTCAAAAATATCATGCCGAATATCGGATCGGTTGGCCTGCAACGACTGCAGTCTGGTTTCGATTTGATGGCGCTCGATAGCTGCAAAAATATCCGTCGCTGCGGTCTCGTCGTCGTCATCAAAAAAGCGGTTGATTATGACGAGGATCTTCTTCCGCTGCTCATCGTTTAGGGTGATCGCCTCGGGGCCTGTGATAGGGGCGGTGCACCTTGGGGGCTTCTTTAGCTCGGGGTCATGTTCGACCAGGGGGCGGTGAAAGATCAGGTCCAGGATCTTTTCGCGGCGGTCGATTTTGGTATCTTCCATTGCTGTGGCGGCTCCATTCCCGCCGGGCCTGTCACCAGACCCGGCTTTTCGTTTGCTATTCGTCGCTGTACTCAAGATCCAGCATGCGCGCATGAATCCAGCAATGCGCACGCGTGCTCAACTCCGCATGCTCCCAGTCCAACCAATCAATGATGCGCAGCTGGTCCCGGAATTCATCCGCTCGGTGGGGGGGCAAGTGATTCATTGCGCGCCCTCCCCGGTCAAGTTACCCAGTACACGCTCCGCCAGCGCCGCCTTGTGATCGGTCGACAGGTGGGCGTAGCGCTTCGTGGTCTGGGTCGATTTGTGTCCCAGTATCTCCGCCGTTTCGTGAAGAGTAGCGCCGGCCATGACGAGGTAAGACGCGGCGCTGTGTCTTAGGTCATGGAAGCGGAAATTCTCGATCTCGGCATCCACCAGGGCCTTGTCCCAATGTTTGCGGAATTCAAACGGCTTGCCCGGTTTGCGCACGCTGGGGAACACCAGACCACAGCCCACCTCTCGCCACTTGCGCAGCTCCTTGAGGGTCGACGCTGGCAGGGGCAACAGGCGGTCGTCTCCGTTTTTGGTGTAACGGCAAGTGGCCATGGAGCGTTCAAAGTCGATATCCTGCCAGCGAAGTTTCAGCAGCTCCCCCAGCCTAGCGCCGGTGGTCAAGGCCATAATGACCATCAAGGGCAACTTGGGCCATTCGGACGCATTGCAGGCACTCAGCAGGCGCACGCGCTCGTCGGACGAAAGATAGCGGTCTTTCGGTCTCGCCTCGGATTTGGATTTGATGGCGCGTGCCGGGTTGTTGCCGATGTAATCCTGCTCCATCGCATAGGCGAAGAGGCTGGATATCGCCGCCTTCATGCGGTTGACGGTGGCGGGGCTGCGCTTGCGGTTGGTGGCCTTGCGACCTTGCGCGCGGTCTCCCCGCATGGCTTGGCCTTGCCCATAGCGGTTGAGGATCTGGCGGATATCGGTCTTGGTGATGTCGACCAGCTTCTTGTCGCCGATCTTTTCGACCCAGAACGCTACCCTTGCAGGGCGGCTCTGGTCTCGCCCCTCCCATTGCTGCATGTACTCGTCTGCGAGTTGTGCCAGGGTCATGGTCGCCGCCGGGGTGCCCAGCGCTTCGAGGGTTTGCCGATCGCTTTCAATGCGATTCGCCCATGTTTGGGCGTCAGCTTTGCGGGTGAAAGTCTTCGTCTTGAGGATGCGGCCTTGCTTGCGGATGATCGCCTTGTAACGGACGCCAGTTTTCTTTTGCAGCTTGGTGATAGTGGCCATGGTGAGCCCTCCGAAAAACACGCGAAATCTACCGTACCAAAGCAGGTGTAACCCATTTGGTACCCCGGTTCGGTTTCGTCTTTTGCGTGTTCCCCGTAGGGAGTGCCGAAAACTTCCTTATTTTCAGCATCTTGGTGTTGGTGGGTCGTGAAGGATTCGAACCTTCGACCAATGGATTAAAAATCCACTGCTCTACCGACTGAGCTAACGACCCTCAATTAAAGAGCGCCGCATTATAGCGGAGAATGGCGCGAAGGGGAACCCGCTGGATGGAGAAAATGTGCTCGGCCTGTTCAGCGGCAGCCGTTCACCCCCCTGGCTATTTTGAGCCCTAAACCCAGCACTCTCCCGCGGGGAGAGGGAGTTTTCGGTAGCGGGTGTGATGGGTTACCTTGCAGCGCGTTCGTCTCAGGGGTAGCTCTTGATCGCGCCGCGCAGGCGTTCGTCGTCGGTGGCCTTGACGATGGCGTCCTGGAGGTCGCGGGTGCGCTGTTTGTCGACTTCCGGTCCAACGACGACCCGGTACCAGATCCGCCCGTTGCTGTGGACATCTTCCATGAAGGCGGCGAAGCCCTTCTCCCGCAGTTCGTCAACCAGGTTGCTGGCGAATTTGGGGTTGGTGAAACTGGCGACCTGGACCACCCAGGCCTTGAGGTCGCCGCGGCGCAGATCTTCAAGGGAGGCGTCTTGGGCGGCGGCCTCTGAAACGGCCGGTTCCGGCTCGGGATCCTCCAGCGGCGCCACATCCACGCCGACGGCGGGGACGTCGTCGTTGGCGGCGGGAGGGTTTCGCGCAACCTCTGGCGCGACCCGCGGGGCGGATGAAGCGCCGCCGCCTGGCGGTTGCGCCTGCTGGCCGGCTTGCGCGACGGCATTGGCGGTTTCGCCGGCGGGCGGGCTGGCGGCGCTCTCGCCGCCCGAGCCATTGCCCGCGGCCCGGTTGCCGGCGCTTGAACCTTTGCCCTTGTCGCCGCCGAGGGGCACCAGCTCTTCGGTTTGAAACTCCCGCTGCACCAGGTCCGACTCCGGCTCTTCAGGGATCTTGCTTTCGCCGACCTCTTCGCGAGTTATCGGCTCATCTTCCACCAGCATGGGAATAAAAATGACGACCAGCGACAGGATTACCGTCGCTCCGACCAGTCTGCGTTTCAACGGCTCGTCCACCAGTGCCCCCCGCTTTGGTAGTAGGATTCGGAACGGCATCCGCCGCCCCAGGGCCCACGCGCGCGAACCCCAGTCGAGTAGTTAACGGGTCGATTATACCAGCGGCATAGGACCCATTGCACCGGATGACGGCTCATTGCCGGGAATTGAGATCCAGCGCAAGTTGGTAGAGGCGGTTCTTCTTGACGCCGCTGATGCGCGCCGCCAGCGCCGTCGCCTGCTTGACCGGCAACTCGTCGAGTAGGGTTTGCAACAGCTTGCGGGTCTCCGCGTCGATCTCGTCCGGCATGGGTCGCGCGCCCTCCAGCGCGATGACGAATTCGCCCTTGCGCTGGTTGTCGTCTTCGCGCACCCTTTGCAACACCTCGGACAGCGGGCCGCGCAGGATGGTTTCGTGGATCTTGGTCAGCTCCCGGGCCAGGGCGCAGGTTCTCGACTCGCCGAAGATCGCCGCGGCATCCTCAAGGCTGTCGAGGATACGGTGGGAGGATTCGTAGAACACCAGCGTGCGCGGTTCCGCGACCAGCGCCTCGTAACAGGCCCGCCGCTTGGCGGCGGTGCGTGGGGTGAAGCCTTCGAAGGAGAAGCGGTCCGTCGGCAGACCGGCGGCGGCCAGCGCCGCCAGTAGCGCGCTGGCCCCCGGCACGGGTACGATCCGCACCCCGGCGGCGTGGCAGCGCGCGACCAGCGAATAGCCGGGATCGCTGATCAACGGCGTACCCGCGTCACTGATCAGCGCGACACTCGCCCCCTCCATCATTTGTTGCAACAGCCGCTCGCCGGCCCTCTCTTCGTTGTGGTCGTGATAGGCGATCAGTTTGCCCGAGATCCCGTATCGGTCGAGGAGCGGGCGGCTGTGGCGGGTATCCTCGCTGGCGATCAGATCGACGCCGCGCAATACTTCCACTGCACGAAAGGAGAAGTCTTCGAGGTTGCCGATGGGGGTCGAAACGACGTATAAAGTACCATTTTGCATTGACACTGGGTTTCCCGGAAAAGATACTCGCTTTCGCGCGAACGCCTTCGAGTGGTCGCAAGATTGCCGTTCATCGACATGGAATGACATGATACATCCAAACCCCCTGCTACGCTTTGCCCTTGTCGCCCTGGCCTTCACGCTGCTGGCCGGATGCGCTTCCAGCATCGACAAGCGCGGCGACGCCAAACCGCAACTGACGGACCTTCAGCGCGCCGAGCAGATGGAGCGGCGCGGCGAGCATGATATCGCCGCACCGCTGTTTCGCAAGGCCGCCGAAGCGGCGCAACCGCCCGAGCGCCAATCGCTGCTGCTGCGCGCCGTCGACAACCTGCTGCTGGCGGGCGATCTGGATCAGGCGGAGGCGCTGCTGCGCGGCGTCGACACCCGCGGCTGGCCCGAACTCGCCTTTCGTCAGGAGTTGCTGTTCGCCGAGCATCGCCTGGCCGCCAACCGGGTTGGCGAGGCCCTGGCTACCCTGGATCGCCTGTCTACCCAGGGCATGCCCAACGAGCTCCAGGTGCGCTACCGGGAGGATCGCGCCACCGCCTACCTGATGGGGGGCAACCGCCTGAAGGCGGCCAATGAACGGGTGGAGATAGACCTGTTGCTCAACGACCTCGGTAACAGCAAAAGGGAGAACCAGCAGCGCATCCTGACCCTGCTGGCGGAGCTGCCCGATACCACCCTGGAGCTGTTGCAGCCGCAACCGCCGGGGATCCTCGGCGGCTGGATGGAGCTGGCGCGCATGGCCAAGCGCACCGCCGGCGATCCGCGCCGCCTGCGCCTGGGCATGCAGCGCTGGCGGGAGGCCTTCCCCAACCACCCGGCGCTGGATGACCTGTTCGCCGATGAAGGCCCCCAGGGGATCGCCACCCAACTCGCCCCGACCTTCACCGGCATGGCGGTCATCCTCCCCCTCAGCGGCCGTTACCGCGCCCTGGGCGAGGCAATTCGTGACGGCCTGCTGTCGGCCTACTACTCCGACAGCGTCAGCGCGCGGCCCCAGCTGCGCTTTCTCGACAGCGGCGATCTCAAATCCATCGCCCCCCTCTATCGGCAGGCCGCGACAGGGGGCGCGCAACTGGTGGTCGGCCCCCTGCGCAAGGAGGGGCTAAACGAACTGGCGGCCCTGCCCCGTCGCGACACGCCGATCCTTGCCCTCAACTGGCTGGAAGAGGGGCAGCAGGCGGACAACATCTTTCAGTTCGGCCTGGCCCCGGAGGACGAGGCGCGCCAGGTCGCGGAGCGCGCCTGGGGCGAAGGGCTGGAGACGGCGATCGCGCTGGCCCCGCAAGGCGAGTGGGGTGAGCGGGTGATCCAGGCCTTTCGCGAGCGCTGGCGGGAGCTAGGCGGGGAGTTACCGGAGTCGCAGTTCTACGACACCGCGGTCAACGACTTTTCCGAGATCCTGCAAGGCATCCTCAACCTGGACGAGAGCGAGGCGCGGCTGAAGGAGATGCGCGCGACCCTGGGCAAGCGGGTCCATTTCGAACCCCGCATTCGCGGCGACGCCGACTTCATCTTCGTCGCCGGCTCGCCCAAGCTGGTGCGCCAGATCCGCCCCCAGCTGCAATTCCATCACGCCTCCCACCTGCCGGTCTACTCCACCTCCCACGCCTACAGCGGGCGCCCGGACGCCCGCGCCGATATCGACCTGGAGGGGGTAACCTTTCCCGACATCCCCTGGCTGCTGCTCTACGAGGGGCAGCAGGACCCGCTGGCCCGCGAGGAGCTGGATGAGCTGTTCCCCAGCGCCCTCGACCACCCCCGCCTCTACGCCATGGGCGCGGATGTGTACGAGATCCTGCGCCGCGCCGAACAGCTGATCGGCGGCGGGGTGCTGGAGATCGACGGACGCACCGGCATCTTGCGCAATAACGCCGACAACCGCATCCTGCGACGCCTGGTATGGGCGCGGTTCGAACAGGGCATCCCCAAGGTGCTGGGGTACTCCACCCCGCCCAGCGAGCCGCCGCGATCGCTGCCGCCGATCAACCCGGAACGGGAGCGACGGCCATTGCGCATCGGCTTATGACCCCGCTGCCCGGTATTGACCGTATACGCAACCGCCGCGCCCAGGGCGACCGCTGGGAGCGCTTCGCCCGCCACTGGCTGGAGCAGCGCGGGCTGACGCTTGAGACGAGCAACTACAGCTGCCGTCAGGGCGAGATCGACCTGATCATGCGCCACGGCGAACAGCTGGTGTTCGTGGAGGTCCGTTATCGCCGCTCCCAGGCCTTCGGCTCGGCGCTGGAGAGCGTCGATGGGCGCAAGCAGCGCAAACTGCTGCAAGCGGCCAGCCACTACCTGCGCCAGCGCAAGGGGGGCGCGGAGCCGCCGTGTCGTTTCGACGTGGTGGCCATATCCGGCGACCGCGGCGAGCAGATCGAATGGATCGAGGACGCCTTTGGCGAACCATCATGAGAAGAGTCCGTGATTAAGCAAAGTTGGGAGAACAAGGTGAAACGCTTGAAATTATTACTTCTGCCGACGGGACTGCTGGCGATCACCCTGTTGCAGGGTTGCGCGCCGCTGGTGCTGGGCGGGGCCGCCACCGGCATCTCGGTAGCCCACGATCGCCGCACCGTGGGGGTGCTGGTGGAGGACCAGAATATCGAACTAAAGACCATCGGCCACCTGCTGGACCACCCGGATCTGAAACAACGCCTCGACGTCAGCGCCACCAGCTATAACCTGCGCGTGCTGCTCACCGGCCAGGCCGCCGACGAGCAGTCGCGGGACGCTTACGTCAAATGGGTCAGTCACATCCCACAAGTCCGCCGGGTCTACAACGAGATCAGCGTGCGGCCCTTTCGCACCCTGAATGAAAAGGCCACCGACGCCTATCTCACCGCCAAGATCAACGTGGCGCTGGCGAAGATCTCGGGAGACGGCTTCGACCCCACCCGGGTCAAGGTGATCAGCGAGGATGGGGTGGTCTATCTGATGGGATTGCTGAAGGAGAGCGAAGAGAAGGCGGTGGAGGAGGCGGTGCGCTACGTCAACGGCGTCAAACAGGTAGTCAAGATCATTGAGCGCATCTGAGCCCGCCATCGCCCCCCTGCCCCGCGCGGCGGTCAAGGCCCTGAGCCACCTCTTTCCCGGCGACCAACTGCTGCTGGAGGCGGCGGCATGCAGCACCTACGGCTATGACAACAGCCGTCGTCGCGCCATCCCCCAGGCCGTGGTGTTCGCCACCAAACAGCGCCAGGTGGTGGAACTGGTGCGGCTCTGCCGCCAGCACCGCATCCCGCTGATCGCCCGCGGCCGCGGCACCGGCACCACCGGCGCCACGGTACCGGATCGCGGCGGCATCGTGGCCACCTTCGAACGCATGGATCGCATCCTCGAGATCGACGCCGCCAACCGCATGGCGCGGGTCGAACCCGGCGTCACCAACCAGACATTGCAGCTGGCGGCGGCGGAACAGGGCTTCTTCTGGCCCCCCGACCCCACCAGCGCGGCGGTCTGCTCGATCGGCGGCAACCTCGCCTACAACTCCGCCGGCCCGCGCGCGGTCAAATACGGCACGCCGCGGGAGAACACCCTCGCCCTCACCGCCGTCACCGGCAGCGGCGAGGTCATCCGCTGCGGCGCGGCCACCACCAAGGCGGTGGTCGGTTACGACCTCACCCGCCTGCTGATCGGCTCCGAGGGGACGCTGGCGATCATCACCGAGGCGCTGCTCAAGCTCACCCCCCTGCCCGAGGCGAAGCGCACCCTGCGCGCCACCTATCGCGATATCAACAGCGCCGCCGCCGCGATCTCGGCGATCATGGCCCAGCCCGCCACCCCCTGCGCGCTGGAGTTCATGGACAACGGCGCCCTCGACCTGATCCGCCACCAGCCGGAACTGGACCTGCCCAGCGCGGCCCAGGCGCTGCTAATGATCGAGGCGGATGGCCCTGAGGCCTGCCTGGCCCCCATGCTGGAGGCGATCTCCCACGCCGCGGCCAACGCCGGCCTGCTCTCGCTGCGCGCCACCCAGTCCGCCGCGGAGGGCAAGGCGCTGTGGAAGGCCCGCTCCGCGCTGTCGCCAGCGATGCGCCGTATCGCCCCCAAGAAGATCAACGAGGACGTCGCGGTCCCCGTCTCCCGCATCCCGCAACTGATCGGCGGTCTGCGCCGCCTCGCCGACGAGCACCAGATCCGTATCGTCAACTTCGGCCACGCCGGCAACGGCAATATCCACGTCAATCTGCTCATCGACCCGGACGACGCGGATGAGGCGCGGCGGGCCGAGGCCTGTCTCGACCGGGTCTTCGATCTGGTGCTCGGACTCGACGGCACCCTCTCCGGCGAGCACGGCATCGGCCTGGAGAAGCGGGACTTCATCGACCGCGAGCTGACCGCCCCCACGCTGGAACTGATGCGCGGCCTCAAACGCACCTTCGACCCGGCGGACATTCTTAACCCGGGCAAAGGGCTTCCTTCGCCAAAGTGATTCACGTCCCAAATTTCGCGACACAATCTCCCGTCGGCTTGCTACCTTAGCACACAAAAGGGTAGGCTTCCCCCTCTATCCATCCGTGCAACAGCGTCCGCACGGCGTCATTGGCTAACCAGGGGGATCCTCATGCGCGCCACGTTCCTGCCCATCTTTTTCATCGCCCTTTTCATGGCGCTGTCGCCACCCAGGCTCGCCGCGGCGACCGCCCTGGAAGGGCGCATCAACGTCAACACCGCCAACCAGCCGCAACTGGAGCTGCTGCCCTTTACCGGCCAGGTGCGCGCCCGCGCCATTCTCGAATATCGCAAGAAACACGGCCCCTTCGAAAACCCCCGCCAACTCCTCAAGGTACCCGGCATCGGCCCGGTCACCTACGACGCCATCAAGCGCTACATCCAGGTCGACGGCAACACCGACCTGCGCGCCACCAACGCCCCCTCGCCCACCTACCAGACACTCCCCACCACCATCTTTCGCAAGATCTCCACCCACCCCGGCGAGCTGATGATCCTCCCCGACAGCCGCTTCTACGAAATGCTCAGCGCCTACATCGACGACGCCCGAGAGAGCATCCGCCTGGCCACCTTCGTCTTCAAGGTCACCGACTCCCCCAACAACCGGGCGCGGCAACTGGTGGAACGGCTGGGAAAAGCCCGGGATCGCGGCGTGGCGGTATCGGTGGTGCTGGAACAGTCCGACTACAGCGACAGCATCAACGAAGAAAACCGCCGCACCGCGCGGCTGCTGCGAGAGCACGGCATCACCGTCATCGAAGACTCGGCGGAGATCACCTCGCACATGAAGCTGGCCGTGATCGACGACCGCTTCTGCTTCGTCGGCAGCCACAACCTCACCCACTCCGCCCTGGAATACAACCACGAACTCTCGCTGCTGATCGACTCGCGGGCGCTGGCGGAGGAACTGACCTCCTACATCACCGAAATCGTCAACGAAAAGGAACAGGCGGATGCCGGTTAATACAAGCCCCGGAGACCAAACTTCAGTCCGGCGAACTCCGCCGCAATGCCGGACTGAAGCCCGGACTCCTCGCTCAGCGCGGCACCTCCCCCGCCCCCCTGCAAAACGGGTATTAGCCGGCCCGACGATCTCCGGCCTGCTCCGGAGTATGGCGCATCAAGGGCCGGAACCTGGCGTGCCGCTAACTGAATGACATGGTATACGCCTTGGCGTGTGAAGGGCTATCGTACAGCCCCAAGGCTGTACTCCAAAACAGATGCCGCATCTATAACATGCAGGTCAAGACCAAGCGTCGGGGCATGTTGTCCGATCATTCGTTCTTGTCTTTGAAATTGCTCGTGGCAAGTGTTTCCCTGGAAAGCGCCTAACTAACGGTCGGTGCGAGTCGCCAAGATCATGACCCTGGTGCAGGAAAGCGCACGGCAGTGACCTTTGCCTTGAAAAACGGAAAGTACTCTTCAGTGCCGAACATGTTACCTGCCTCTACATCGAATGGGATGCGAAAGCCTTCAACTTCACGAAAATCTGAAAGATAGCCGCCAAAAGGTTGCAGTCGGTGAATTTTCTCCGGATTGGCGTTGGTCCATCGCATAAAATGAACCAACACCAGCCGGCCTTCCGCATCCACCTTAATATCCACCGCCTGCGACAGCTCGTTGTGATTCACAGTGACGCGGGCGCTGTCCTCGTCCAGTGCTTCCCAAACAACGTCTGGCCCTGGGAGCAAGGCGGCTGGAGTCCAAAACAGCGCCTCGGCGACATAACGGCCATATGCCGCCCGTGCATGGTCAGTATCGCCCCCCATGTGGACGACCGGTATCAAACCGAAAATCCGGAAACGTGTCCAGCTACCGGTGTCACTGCCAGCCACCGGCACGACTCCGGGCATCTTCAGCTTCCACACGAACCCCGTCGGTGCGGCAAGAATCTGCCTGGCATCCATCGCCTGGTAGTTTGGCTTGTCCCGCGTGCCCAGACTGAATTCGCCTTTCATGTCTATTTCAGCTACGCTCAACAACGGCGTGCCGGGTTTGATAGCAAAATTGAAGTACCGCTGTGCCGGTTCCGGCAAATCGGCCACCATTACACGCTCATAGACAGCAGGCTTTGTCGGTTGCGACGCAGCCAATCGCGTCCACTCCAGGCGATCCGCACGCTCATCCCACACCCGAAGAACCGCGAGCGCGAAGAGGACGAAGCCAAGTATCAACAAGATCGAAACCATCAATTTCTTCCTAATAGGCTGCCTATCTTGAGTCAGCTGAATTGGCCATGATCATTATTCCGGCCAGCGTAACCCGGAGTGCAAAGGCGCAGCCTTACAAACACACGCCTCGGCGTATCCAAACCTCCAATAATCACATCATCAATTGGCCGACGCAGACTAAAGGGGGCAGTGGGCCCATGCACGAAGCGAACCATTAGCAGCGCGTGTTCATCGCCAGCTCCAACCATGACGCGAACCGCGCGCGTAACTCCCGCACTTCGATCGGCTGATTGATGAAGGCGGTACGAATATCAAGCGTAGTCGCTTGCAGCAGAAAGCGCTCGCATGCGCGCCCAACCTCAATCCACAGTGGCGTGCCGAATCATCTCTCTTGCATCCAGGTGAACGCCTGACCGTTCAGCCGATCGATGAATGTCGCTTGCCGCTTTGTCATACGCTTGGATCGAGGCCATAGTGCCTCCTTAGCTCTGATAAACACCCTCGGGTCAGAGGACCGGGCAGCACCCCCGCCCCACTCCCGGTTCGGCTGGAACCGGATGTTGGGTAACAACCGTCATGCCGATAGAACATCTTTTGCCGTCCGCAGACCAGATAAATAAGCACCATGCGCCGTTCCAAAATAGTCCCTATTGGCTGCTTCTCCAGCGAAAAACAACTTCCCGTTCAAAGGATTCGCCAATGCACTCCGCATCCCGGGAGCTGATCCTATCGCATTGTAGGAGTATGAGCCTCTTGCAAAGGGATCCGATGCCCAGCGCGTAATCTGATAGTCGATGGGTCGCGGTATTTTGGCTCCAAAAATAGTCTTCAGCGTTTCCATGGCACTTGCCACAATCTGCCCGTCTGACCATGCCTCGATCTCGCGTCCACGGTCAGCCGCATTAAACCCAAGCAGTATTGGCAGTTGAAAAGCCCATTGAAAGCTTACCCATTCAGTCCACTCACCATGATTTGCCGAGATGTACTCCAGCCAATCCATCTCATGAGGCCAGAATGCCTGCTCAAAGCGAAGGTAGCACTTGTTTAACACCCCCATACCCAGCGCACTGATGGCATCGCGCTTCTCTTTTGGCAGCTCTGGAATGAAGCGCACATCATTGTGCCGCAACACACCGAGCGGCAGGGTAATAACGACTCGGTCGGCTACGAAATCACCATCTGTCGTCCGAACTCCAACTTCTGATTCCTGCCACCAGATTTCCTTGACAACATGAGCCAGCCTCACGTCAATACCCTGCGCCAAGTGTTCGGTGATGACCTTGAATCCCTGCGCAAACAATACGTCATCACCCTCGAATTCTTTTCCGCTATCGTACCAGTGTGACGAAAGACGACTAGCACTACCCGCATACTCTTGCTCGATGTTTTCCGACAGACAGAAGCTCAGGAGACGCAGCACTGCTGGATCATCTGCAAACTTTTTCTCCAGTGAGGCGAGCGCCTGCCTGACAGAAACATCCATACCCGAGTCTTGGGCTTTACGCAACCTGTCGAACATCTGCCTTCTGATGCCATCGAGCTGAGACTCTTTTGCTTCTGACAGCAATTGGCCATCGGTATTGTAAATGACTGCTCGCTCATAGCTGGTGACCAAGCGCCTCGCCCCCAATTGGTCGGCTAAGCCTGTAATTGGATTACCGATGACTCCGTGTATCCAGCTTGCCCCTAAATCAAGGGGTAAATCCGGCCATTTATTGCTAGTCCAGATCCGTCCACCAATTCGGTCTCGCGCCTCCAACACAACCACTTGATGCCCTGCGCGCATAAGCTCTCTGGACGCCGCCAGCCCGGCTAGCCCTGCACCGATGACCACAACTCGACGGCTTGCTATAATACCAACCCTATTACGTTTCTCGCCGAATGCACTGGTGCCGTTACCTAGCAGCACCAGTGCCAGCAACTTCAAAAACTCACGCTTATTCATTCCGAACCCCACGCACAGTTTATTGCTGCCGTCGCAGTCCAAGCACCAGTTACCCAATGGCCCCTGCACAGATCCCGGCGCGCGGTTTTCCCGCGCCGACCTCACCGGACTCCTCAGGCCTCCTCACTTTTGCAGCGCCATCGCCTGCCGCTCTTTGTGCCTGCACTTGCATCACTGTATACCCTGCAAGTAACCGTTCGCCTCCCCCCTCCCCTCGGCAGGGGACCGGGGGGAGGGGCGGTGCTGGTAGATTCATAAATCGTTGAATTTTCTTAGCTCCCCCTCCCTGTCTCTCCCCCATGGGGGAGCGGACCGTTCGTTCCGGGTAGGGGGGTGAACGGTTACCCCTGCAAGGCTTGGGTGGCGATCGGAAACCTCTGTCAGTCCAGCAGGCCCCGCAGCTTTTCCCATGTCCGGCAGCACCTTTGACTTCTCCGATTCAACCACTTGTGAAGCAGCTTGACCACCCCGCCGCAACCACACACATCAACAAGGATTTCCCGATCGCTCGGAAGTCGTTGTAGTGGCCCGGCACTTTCCACGCTCGTTTAGCCAATTAGTAGCGCCAGCGGGAGGTGGCGGTTCTTCTTCTCGTTCTTCTCCAGGGCAAGGCGCTAACGGTCATGGAGTGATGCACCACCCCGGGAAATGAATCAGCCCAAGGAGTGGCAGTCCTTTGAGGACTGCCACTCCTCGGTAGATTCACAGTAAAGACCCAGCAGGGTTATGCCCTGGCCGTGCGTCGTGCGGCCGACGACTTCGATCGCTGTCCCAATGATCTCTGTGCCGAGGATCTACGGGTCTATTTCGCCGATTTTCTGGATACCCACTCCCCGAGTTCGATCAACATCGAGCGCCGCGGCTTGCAGTTCTTCTGCCGTTACGTCCTGGAGCGGCCCTGGAACAGAGAGAAGATCGTCAAGCGACCGCGACCGCAACGTCTTCCGGATGTGCTCAACGGCGAGGCGGTGCATGAGTTGCTCGGGTCGGTGCGCAAGCTGCGTTATCGGGTCTTTTTTATCCTGCCCTACAGCACCGGGCTGCGCTTGGGCGAGGGGCTGGCGCTGGAGGTCGGCGACATCGACGCCACCCGTATGCGTTTGCATGTGCGCTGTCGCACCGAGCAGACCGACCGCGCGCAGGTGCATTGCCATGATTGCGAGGAGCATGGCGCATTCCCGCTCTCCCGCGGGACACCCAGCGGTCTCTCCTTGCCGTTCGCTTTCGGGATGTACTTGCGCCGGATGAGCCGGCTTCGGTAGTCTCTTCGTTTCAGGCGTTTTACGAGACGCTTCAGATTCTTGTCGAGTCCTTTCCCGTACTCGGCAATGGTGACTTTGTCGACGCCGGGCGCGCCCTTTTTGTTGAAGGTGTCCCAGGCTTGACGCAGCAGGCCTTCATCGATTTGTCCGTAAAGGTTCTGGAAGCGGTGCTCTGGAACAGAGGCCGCTTTTCGCGACATCGACCGCAAGAAGGTTGGCTCGCTGAACTCCGGCCCTACAGTGTCCGGTGCGAGTTGCCTTTGCGGCCTACGTAGGTCTGTCACCCCCTTCCCCGTGTGATCGGCGCTACCGTCTCGGAGTACTATGAGGGGCAATCCGACTCCCCAGGGGCCTTCGGCTGCTTCTCCCTTTGTAGGGGTTCGGCTCGCCTACCTGTTCCGGGACGTTCATCGACCGGTAGGTTCCAGCTCTGTTCTGTTTCCTGGTTTGCTCGCCACTTCCCTGTGGCTCGCCCTTCGGGCCAGCCTGCGGCTGTCCAAAATCTCTCCCGGCGATTTTGTCCCATTCGTGCCAAATCTACTGTTTACCATGGATCAATGTCGTTTCCCGTTCAGGAGCCCAAGGGGCCTCCCGCGTTCACGACGCGTCTCTTGTCACATGCCGTAGCTTGAGAGCTCCGCCGGCTCTCCCCAGCCTCACCAATGCGCCCAGTTCGTATAGGTTTCACGCACGTTACCACGCCGACCAATCCGGAACGGCTTTTGTTCGGCGCATCCATGCGCCTCACCCTTCGGGCTTGCGCGAAAATCCGCTCCCGGCGGATTTTTCGAAGCGATACCAGCTCTAAGGGGCTGCGATCCCCAAGCGGCCTATGACATTCCCTGTGTACGCTTCACTTCTTTCGTTCACATGCCGTCGCAGATCCTTTCCGCAACGCCGCTCCTCCAGAGGCGCAACACTCGGTAGTGGCGGGGGGTTAACCCTTACCACGCCGGGACTTGCACCCCGCAAGACGCGCCGCGCTTTACGCGGCGCACTAACGTCGCAAATCAGCCGCGCGCGCCTTTGGCGCGTCGGCTGGATTTGCTTTGTTAGCTGCTGCCACAATTGTTCTTTGTTGCGTTACTAGCATATTCGGAATAGAGTATCCCATCTTCAAAAAACAATTTACTGGCTTTGGGAGTCATAACAATAATCCTCTCATTTACAAACACGATTAAATTATCTTCATATAGCTCTATCATTGAGTCGTGAAATAATTCTTTTAGTTCATTTTCTTTTAATAATCGCCTGAAAGTAGGATCAATGCTTATTAAGCTTGATTCTTGCAAGTCGTAAGTATCCATTGTAAGCGAGTTATCGCTTGAAAAAATAGATAGCATTTCACCTATTCCATGCTCACCATAGTAATAACGAAATTCGTTAATTACAGCTATCTTTATTCTATATTTGGCTTCTGTACGTAATTTTTCCATATTCTTTGGTTGGCCGATTGCTCGGAAGTTTGTATTTGCAGCTCTCACGGTAGGAGCTCCGATTACCCGGAGCCCCCCGCACAGACCCGGACGTGCAGTTTTCCCGCATCCGGTTCCTCGGTCGTACTCGCTTTCGCGGCGGGCTTGGCTTTCATGATGCAAAGACCGTGTGTACGGGTTTCTCGGTGACTCGCGGCCGGGCGATGCACAGCTTTTCCAGCGCAACCTTGAACTGGCTCCAGTTGAAGCTCCGCTTCTTCCCGCCCCGCCGGTTGAGCCATTTATAGGCGCATTCTACGGTAAACTGGAAGAAGTTGTATACGGATCGTTCGTTGCTGCGGATGCCGTAGTAGTTGTAGTGGCCGACAAGCTTTCGATTGAGCGCCCGGATAAAGTACCGTCCCTTGAGGTGGCGGTTGCTCCGGATCCACTCTTTCATCCGCCGCTTGGCGCCTTGCAATTTCTTGCGCGCCGTGCGTTTCATGACCCGTAGGTCGCCCCGATAGTCCCGCTCCCAGTACGCATGCGTTCACACCCCTGACCGAAAAACTCCCTCTCCCGCCGGGAGAGGGCCGGGGTGAGGGCTCAAAACAGCCAGGGGTGTGAACGCTTACGCCGTAGCAGCTATCCGACCCGGCGCCGTCATTGCCCTGGTTGCCGCCATTGGTCTGATCGTCGGTGTTGTACCAACTGAAGGTGTCCCCCGCCTGATGGAGTCCGCCGGGCGCGGTCTTGGCCTCCCAGATCAGACCGGTGACATTGTCCTTGACGCAGCTCCAGCTCTGGGCATCTCTGGGCAGGGGGTTGCCGCTGTTATCGAGCTTGGTGAAGCTGAAACCGGCGTGGCCGTCGCTGCCGTCGTTATGGGTGGTATCCGCGCCCTGCTCGGCGTCCTGATTGGGATAGGCGGCGATGCCGCAGGCCAGGTCGTTGCCGCCGGCGTCGGCGCAGGCGGTGATGCCGGTGTCGTTGAGGCGGTTGCCGGTGGGGCGATTGGGGATGCTGGCGTTGGTACCGTTGCGGTATTCGCTCAGATTATTGCGCCCATCGCCGTCCTTGTCCGATAGGGCGTCTTGGGCCAGGTCGGGGTCGAGACCATGTTGCAGTTCGTAAAAATCGGGCATGCCGTCGCTGTCGCCGTCTCTATAGCTGCCGTCGGCGCGACGCAGGTTGGTGGCGAAGTCGCCGCTGGTCAGGCGAATTCTGTAGGAACTGCCCTTGCTGGCGCTGCTGGTGCCGCCGTACTGAAAAGAGACCACGCGCCCGCTGGTTTCGCTGATGGGCAGCGCGGTCCAGTAGTTGCTGGAGGCGGTATAGGGAAAGTAGGTGTGATCGACGGCCGGGCTGGTGCGATCCAGCGCGGCGATGCCTTGCAGCTCCATCGCCTGGGGCAGTCGCCAATCACTCTTGCCGCACAGGTTCAGGGCGTTGATGCGCTGGATGTAGGCCTCGGCGTTGCAGAAGCTGGCGGCATTGGCGGCATCGTAGCCGTGGCAGCTAACGCCGCTGGGATTCTGGTTGCCTGGGTTGCCGCCGTTGCTGCTGGTATCGGTGTTGTACCAGGTGAAGGTGTCGTCGCGATGGTGGGGACCGGGTTGAAGGGTCTTGCCCTGCCAGGTGAGTCCGGTGAGGTTGTCGCGCACACAGCTCCAACTCTGGGCATCGCGGGGCAGCGGATAACCATTGTCGTCGAGCTTGGTAAAGCTGAAACCGGCGTGGCCGTCACTGCCGTCGTTGTGGGTGGTATCGCCGCCCTGCTCCGCATCCTGGTTGGGATAGTCGGCAATCCCGCAGCCCAGGCCGTTGCTGCCGCCGTCGGCGCAACCGGTGATGCCGGTGTCGTTGAGCTGACGCACGCTGGGGCGGTTGGCGATGACGGGGTTGGTGCCCTGCTGGTATTCGCCCAGATTGGTGAAGCCGTCGCCGTCCAGGTCGCCCCAGGCATCAAAGGTGGCGTAGGGATTGAGGCCAAAGGCCCGTTCAAAGTAGTCGGGCATGCCGTCGCCGTCGCTGTCGGGGTAGCCGCCGTCGGCGCGGCGCAGGTTGGTGGCGAAGTTGCCGCGCACCGGGCGGATACGGTAGCTGGAGCCCTTGCTGGCGCTGCTGGTGCCGCCGTATTGGAAGGAGACCACCCGCCCGCTGGTCTCGCTGATGGGTAGCGCGGTCCAGTAGTTGCTGGAGGCGGTGTAGGGGAAGTAGTTGTGATCGATGGCCGGGCTGGTGCGGTCCAGGGCGGCGATGCCCTGAAGCTCCATGGCCTGGGGCATGCGCCAATCGCTGGCCCCGCATAGCCCTTGATTATTGACCCGCTCGATATAGGCCTCGGCGTTGCAGTAGCTGGAGGCCACGCCCGCCTGATAGCCGTGGCAGGTATCGCCGCTGCTGTTCTGGTTGCCCGAGTTGCCGCCATTGGTGAGGGCGTTGGTATCGTACCAGGTGTAGGTGTCGTCCTTGCCGTGCAGGTCGCTCTGGTTGCTCTTGACCGCCCAGATCAGGCCGGTGCGGTTATCCTCTATGCAAGACCAACTGGAGGCGCTATCGGGCAGGGGGTTGCCACTGTTGTCGAGCTTGGTGAAACTGAAACCGGCGTGACCGTCGGCGGGGTGATTCTGGCTCACATCCGCACCATGCTCGGCGTCCTGATTGGGATAATCCGCCACCGGGCAGGGCAGACCGTTGCTGCTGCCGTCGGCGCAGGCGACGATGCCGGTATCGTTCAATTGCCCAGCGGCGGTGTCGGCCTGGGACGGATTGCCGCCGGTGAGGTATTCACGCAGGTTGCTGATGCCGTCGTTGTCGTGGTCGTACCAGGCATCTCGCGGGTCATCCGGGTCGAGGCCGTGTTCCATCTCATAGGCGTCCGGCATGCCGTCGCCGTCTCGATCCTGGGCGTCTTCGCGGATCAGGGGGAAGCTGCGTTGCTGGTACTCCTCCAGATTGCTCAGGCCATCGCCATCCGGATCGCCATTGGGATCGCTGATGCCGTAGCGCTCTTCCCACTGGTCCGCCATGCCGTCGTTATCGCTATCGGTGATGGTGATCTCGGTCTCGGCGATCTGGCGCACGAACCAGCCGAGCTTGCTGTAGCCGCCCAGACGCACCGTGTAGTCCCCCGGCTGGTCGTAACTGAACCAGTATTCGCCATCCAGCGGATCGGCGCTGGGGATGAGGCTGTGGTCGGTCTGAAAGCTGAGCACCTTGGCCCCGCTCCAGTGCTTGAAGGGGTTGAGACTGCCCTCGCCGAAGGGATTGGGCAGATCCTCGCTGCCGCCGCTGATGAGGATGGCGCGGGAGTCGCTGGGGTGGCGTTCGCTATGCTGGGTGGCGTGGATGCTGGGCAGACCGATGATGGGGGTTCTGGGTAATGGATGAAACAGGGCGAAGTTATCGATGTCGTCCACCCCGTCGGCGGCGCGGGGATAGCCGACGATGTTGTAGCCGAAGATATCGAGCCCGGCGTAGAGGCGCAGGTCGACGCCCATGCCCGCCTCCAGGGTGTTGAACCAGTAGTCCAGATCGGTCATCTGGCCACCGCTGTTTTGCTCATACACAAAATGGCCCTCAATCCCCGCCTCGGCATAGAGGTAGGGCTCCGCCAGCATGCGTGCCGAAGCGGCGTCGTAGAAGCTGATGCGCAGGTCAGGGACCAGTTTCAGGGTCAGGTCGGCGGTGGCCTCGGCATCACCCTGAATGCGAAAGCGGTATTCCGGCTCGAATTTGCGCACCACCTGCCATTTTTCCGTGCGGCTATCATCATAGGTCAGGCCGAATTCAGCGGGGATATTGACCTCGATGGTCTTCTGCAACTGCATGGCGCCGCTGACATTGCCCTCCATGGTCGCCTTGATGGAGAACTCCCCAGTAATCACCACCGGCACACCGCCCGCGACGAAGACCTTGATAAAGGTGCGTGGGTTGAGCAGGTAGGCTTCGGCGTTGACCGACGCGGAACCGGAGGCGGAGACGGTGAGGACGTTGCTGAAGTCCATGGGGGCGAGCACCTTGACCTCCGCGTTCTTGAGATCGCCGGAGCGGATGGTGGCCCCGACCTGGATCTCCGGGGTGATGGAGAAATCGGCCTCGTTGGTGATGGAGAAATCGGCGGTGCCTTCGAAGGTCAGCTGGTTCTCCTCCTTGGCGGCCGCGGAACCCTTGGTGACATAGATGGGGATTTCGATATCGAGCACCTCTTCCCAGGTCCCAAAGGCATCGTCGCCATTGCAGTTTTCGTCCTCTTCGTCGATGTAGGCACGCAGCACCAGTTCGTAAGGGCGACCCTTGGGGTCCACTTGCGCCGTGCCGGGTTGCCAACCGATACTGGCATAGCCGGTATAGCCCTCGTTGCCTGAACCCTGGATGTAGTCTGCTACGGCTGGGTTGCTGGCACTGGATTCCAGGCCCGAATCGGGGTGGCTGAAGTCGTGAAATTCGATCTTGCACAGCTGCATGTGGGTGTAGCTGCCGAAATAGTTCTGGCGATCCCAGGCCTCTTCCACATTGACATCGAATCTGCGTCGCTTGCCTGGTTCGGCGGCGACATAGGCGGGGGCGCGAACCCGCAGATACTCGCCGGTGATGGTCTGGTACTGGCCGTCGATGTCGATCTGGGCGCGCTGCAGGGTTTGCGCGGAGAGGTCGCTGGTCAGGGAGCGACGACGCAGGGTATGGGGGTTGGCATCAATGAGGGTGAAACCGGTCTTGGACCACTCCAGCTCGCGGGCGGTGAAGATCTCGCCACTGGCGGATCGGTAGCTGCGGTTTTGCATGCGGCTGGCGGTTGCGGGCAGCGGGGCAAGGGTGACGTTGGTGGAGAGGTCGAGGTCATTGAAGACCTCCCCCAGGGTCGCCGGTTCCGTCGTCACGGTAACCGTGCCGCTTGATTCATTGACGGCGGTTACCCGCCGCAGATAACCGCCGTTCTCTTCGGAGGTAATGACATCCCCGACCGCGGGAACCGTGCCGGTGCTGGTGTAGATTACACTGCCCTCGGTGACGATGGGCGCGTTGGACTCCTGTTGTTCAACGACGGCTTGCGTCGTGCGGCTGGCGGGGGCGGCGATGGTCCGAGCGCTGAGGGGGTTGGACCAGGCCTGATTGCCATCGCCATCGGTGGCCGATACCATCAAGTGGTAGCGGGTATCGGCCTGCAAACCGGTCAACAGGGCGCTGATACCCCCGGTGGTCTGGGCCGCGACATTGGTTTCGGCGGGTTGAAAGCCCTCTTCGGTGGAGATGTGTACCTTGTAGATCAACTGCTCGTGGGGCGTGGCGTCATCCTGGGTCGGCAACCAGTTGACGGTGATCCGGTCCGTCACTGAAGAGGAAGCGGAGACCAGTTGCACCATGTCCGGACTGGCGAGGTACTGCTGGATATCGAGGTTAATCACGCCAACCGTCGGCGGATTGACGCCATCATCCAGCACGTAGGTGAATTGGTCCTGACCGATGAAACCGATTTCCGGAGTGTAGCTAAGATTCGGCGCGGTTCCGGAGAGGCTGCCATTGGCCGGGGTTCCAAGCGTGTAGGTGCCGGACCCGGATGGCAGGGTGATGGACTGGGATGCCCCTTCGTTGACTACCCGCGGGGAATGTTTTTGCGGGCTGATTGCGGAGAGACGCACGTTGGCGCCGCTTTCAATGGTTACGGGAGATTCCAGCCTGACCCTGGGCGCGTAGACCACGACGCTTGCGCCCGACCGAATCCGGCTATCGCCCATGGTAACGGAAGCGGCGCCGACGCAACGGACATCTGAATCCGATAGGTAGTCCTTGCCAGTAATCACTGGCGATTCGCCGATGCAATCCGCCATGGCGCTAGTGGCGAAATACCAGAAGACCAGAAAAACGGAAAATCGGATTTTGTGAATCAGACTCATTTTGCTGCCCGCCGCCGCTACCGCTGAAAGTGGCGGTTAGTATCAAGGGTTCTTTGATGAAAGGCAAGGGAAGCGCTTCTACAACAAGGGTCTGCTGAACCAGGCCCCTGAACACTCCCCCTCCGCCCCGGTGTCGGCGCACGGCTTTCCAGAGACCCGCTACACGCTAAAGATCTACAGCGAGGACTGCAACGGCTGCGGCGAGACGCCCTACTTGCGGCGGCTGACCCAACTGCTTGGTCCCAGATTGCTGGTCGCCAACGCCAACACAGCTCAAGCCTCCCGACGGACCGGCAAGCCATGGCTTGCAAGACGTGCGTTCCTGCCAAGGGGACCTCGGGAACGAGCCGCGGTAAGCCATCGTGGCATTTTCCGGGAACGACGATCTCTGGCCTGCTCCGGAGTAGGGCGTATCGAGAGCGGTAGCCCCAACCGGCAACAACATCATGCGATTGCCCAAAAATTTTTACAGGACAGCAGACGGGGTGGAAGACAAGCAGGCGGGTAGGCGAAAATTGACGGCGATCGCCTTATCCCGCCGCCTTGATCGATTCGGGCAAGGGCTTCCAGTGGTTGATGAGAGGCCTTTTCATGCCTGACGCCTGTTCGACGAAGGATTCGCAGTAGTCGAGCATGGGCTTGGGCTCGGGCAGGCCGGTGCGGTTGTCGGCGCCGCAGATGCTGATCGCCGCCTCCACTTGCAGAAACCCTGCGTTGGTCTTGAAGGGTTTGAGGTTGATGCCGTTGAAGATCCGTTTGAAGGTGGTGGCGCTGCAATCGTCCAGATCGGCCAGCAGGCAGACGACGGCGAAACGGTCTTCGCCGATCCGCGCCACATAATCCATGGGGCGGGTCAACTGGCGCAGGCGTCGCGCCACTCGTACCAGGATCTGCTCTACCATCCCTCGTTGGTGACGCGACTCCAACTGCTTGAGGTTGCGCAGGCTCACCACCATGGCGCAGGCGCAGCCGCCCCGGCCCTGAACGTGGGCCAGCACCCCTTGCAGGGAGCGCAGGGCGTAGCGGCGATTCCCCACGCCGGTGAGGCCGTCGGCGAGGGCGGTCTTGCGCATGCGGGTGTTGGCCTCCATCAACAGCTTGTTCTCGTGGAGGGTACGGCTATGCTGGGCGACGATGCGTTCGGCGGCGAGAAAGCGGGGGATCAGGGTCTTGCCGATTTCGCTCTTGCTGACGAAATCATCCACCCCGCGTTTGAAGGCCTCGCGTAGATGATCGACGCCGTCATGGCCGGTGATCAGCATCACGTAGGTATACTGTCTGTTCTCGGCATCGATCAGACGAACCCGGCGGGTCAGCTCCAGCCCGTCCATCTCCGGCATCATCCAGTCCGCCAACAGGATCTCGGCCTTGCGCTTTTCGAGACTCTTGAGCGCCTGACGGGCGCTGCCCGCGTGTCGAATGTTGGTGTAACCGGCCCGCTTGAGGATGCGGTCGATCATGACATTGCTGACCCTGGCGTCATCCACCACCAGAATGGAAATAGGACTTCCCATCATGCGTTCACTCCCTTGATTCGGATCTTCCTTATGACGCGCCAAGTACAACACATCCCGGTAGGCTTGGGCGATTGCATTATCATTACACAAGCCGCAGCGGATAATCAATAGCTTGCGAACGCCTCCTCGGCCCTGGGATGTCGCGGCGGCGGCGGATGTCGAAAACCACCGCCGATCCGCGCGGGGACCGGTGATATCGCATTGCGATTCATCAACGGCTTGGGCCGGAAAAAGCGACTGACATCTCACCTACCGCTGCCCATGCCCTTGTGTCGGCGGAGATTTTGCTTCAAAATTAGCGTTTAAGTGAACGCGACCCGGGCCACCGCGCATGAAACAGCTCCTCTTGTTGATTCTTCTCATCCTCGCCAGCGGCGCCAGCCATGCTCGCACCTTCTACTGCACCGCCGAGAAACCCGAGGAGCCCCGTCCGCTGATGCGCTGGGGCGACCTGATGCTGGAGGAGGCCTTCTTCGCCGGCCAGTGCCACCTGCGGGTTCTGCACGCCCATGACGCCACGCCGGAGCAGTTCCGCAACTTCACCTTTGGCGAGGATGGCCAGATCTACGTCTATTCGGAGTTCGACAACCCCTACAACCCCCTCTCCACCTTCGCCACCTCCGGCAGCAAACGCTATTACCTCTTTCCCCGGGTCGCGCCGCTCAAGGCGGTGTACGACGAAACCCGTGATGAGTTCTACGTGCGTCTGTCCAGCGGCGAACGCATCCATTTCCGCAACAATCCGATGCGCATCGACGAACAGCGCACCACCGACCTCAGCATCGACCAGCAGTCCATCGCATTTGATAACGCCGGCGGCATTCACATCCGCCAACCCCGCGGCGTCTTGCTCAATATCGGCTATGCCCAGGGGGGATCCGAGCGTGTCGAGCACGACCTGATTCTGGAGGACCGCATGGGCAAGACCTGCGCCCTGCCCCACCAGCGTCTGTTCGACTACTACCGAAAATCCTATCTCGTACGCGAAGGCGCATGCCCCGCGGTCATCCCCGCCACCTGCCGCTGCGCCGACCGCGGCGGTCGCAAGGAACGGATGGTCTGCGACGACGAACGCCAACTCACCTACAGCCAGGTCGGCAAACGCTCGGTGGACGGCTACAAGCCGAAACAACGCATCGAGGCGGTGATCGAGCAATCCTGTCCCCAGCTCCACTCCCTGACCATCGCCCGCGCCGACACTCGCTACCTGCTCGAAGACCTCACCACACGATTGGGCGCCCTCGAGCCGCCCCTCGCGACCCCCACCGAAACCCGCACCGCGCAACGCAGCCACGAGCAACCGAGTATCTTTGACGGAATACGCGCGCTGTTCAACTAACGATCATGAAGGAGGCTCCAGTCAGCAACTGGACGTGAATCAGGAGAGATCGACATGAAAACGTTTTTCACCACCCTTTCCCTCGCCCTGCTACTGCTTTGCGCGGGCAACCTCTCCCTCGCCGAACCCGGCGACAGCGGGAATCAACTCTACGCGCCCCCCGATGCCGACGCCCCCATTCGCCGCCGCGAGGGCGGTCTGGTTACCGATCTTGAAGAGGCGATTGGCGGCGTCAACCGGGGTGTCTCCCGCGGGGTGTCGCGCGGCGTCGCCAGGGGAGTGTCCAGAGGAGTGTCCAGAGGAGTATCCAGGGGCGTCTCCCGCGGTGTGGCAAGAGGGGTATCCCGGGGCGTTGCCCGCGGCGTGGCAAGAGGGGTATCCCGGGGCGTGGCGAGAGGCGTTTCCCGCGGCGTAGCCAGAGGGGTGGCCCGCGGACCCGGCGAGATGGCGGAAGGGGTCGCCGCGGAAGAGATGATACCGCCTGACATCCTCGCGCCGCTGGCCCCCAAGCAGACCGGTCTTAGCGCCGATCCCCAGCCGGTGTTGCACTGGTACCTCTCCCACGCCTGGGAAGGCCCCATCAATTTCACTATCAACCGTCCCATGGCCGCCGATCCCGACCTGGAGGTTATCCTCTATCCTCCCGAAGAGACCGGCGCGTTTCTCGCCGGTGTCCATGCCATCGACCTCGCCGAGTTCGAACTCGCCCTGGAGCCGGGCATGGATTACGAATGGTTTGTGTTCATCATCCTCGACCCCGTCGAGCGCTCCGCCGACCTGATGGGCAGCGCCACCATCCGCTACGAACCGAACCTTGAGGCGCGGGAGAGGTTCGAAGATTACGCCAAGGCCGGCATCTGGTACGACGCCATCACCGACCTGAACCAGCGCATCGGCGACCAGCCGGATGCAAGGCAACTCTGGTCGATTCGGGCGCAACTGATGGACGAGGTCGGCATGCCGCTGGTGGCGGCGTTTGATCGGGAGCAGGAATAGTCGGTCCGCCCAAGGCTCATGAATCTAAGGATCATGAAGGGGGGGTTATCACCCCGAAAAATGTAGAGAATCCTGGAGATTGCCGGCATACCGCGCACTGCCAGCCGATGCGCGGGCAGGGGCAAGCCGTGGCTGGAGTGGCGGTGTTCTTTCAAAGCCTCAACCTCCGCCCCAGGCTGAAAAACCCGCCACTCACCCCCAGCCAAACCCGGTAAACCTCGCGATCACGGCGTATATCATCACTACCACCAGGATCGGGTAGATAATGCGCCCGATCAGGTCGATCTTGATCGCCCAAATACCCGCGCGGGCGCCCGCCTCTCCCTTGCTACTGGCATACTCGAAGAGGCGGTGGGTGGTGATCGAGGCCAGCAGGGCGATACCGATCAGGATGTAGACCGCGAAGAAGAAATATTCGATGGCGACCAGGTAGCCAACCGGGATGCCGGCGGAGAGCTTCAAGTGGAAGAATGCCGCCGTAAGCAGCGCCGAGGCGACCATGTTCAGGCGCGGGTTGTAGTTACTGATATAGAAGGTGACATAGGAGAGCAGGATAACGAAGAACATGGGGAAGAGGTTCTTGAGGATAAAGCTGGTGGCGTCCCGGGCGATGGTGACCGTCGCATTGAAGCGGGAGAACTCCAGGGCATAGCTGTCCTCGAAGAATTTCTCTATGCCCAGTGACGAGTTGTTGCTGATCTCATCCTGGTAGAAGAGGGCCTTGTAGTAGTTCCAGCCGCTGATCGCCTGAAAGCCCGCTTCCCGCGCGCCCCCCTTGTCTTCGCCCATGCGCATGCCCATCACGTCCGGCACGAAGATCAGTTCAGGCCGCGTCAGCGTGCTGTGTTTGAAACGTATCGGCAGTTCCTGGCTATCGAAGGGGTAGCGGTAAAAATCGAAGTCGCCGCGAAATTGACTCCTTACTCGAAAGGTATAGGTGATCAAGCCGTCCGCGTTCAGCTCTTCCACGACCGGGTCACCCAACTCCACCGGTTCCGCGGCATTGAGGAACTCGATCTGCCTGGGATCCAGCTCGAGTTCGGTACGAAACCAGATGTAGAAGTCGGCGGTAAACGAGGAGTCGCTAACATCCAGATTGGTGATCTCGTTGATGTCGACGCCGGTATAGACCACCTTCGTACGGTGATTGAAGCGGTCGTTCTGATAGAGCAATCGCCCCTCGAGGATCTCCCGCAGGGGGTTTTCGATACGCCGAATATCCCGCACCAGTTGCAGTTGCTCACGGTAGGAGACGCGGTTGTGACCCTTGAAAACGGCGACGGGGAGGGGCTTGACGGCGGCGCCGTGGGCATCGAACTGGATATTCCCCATTACCCCGAACATGGATCGTTCCGGCATGTTGGTCTGTGACAGGTGGAACTTGACCGCGGCACGCAGCGAGGCGGGCGTGCCGCTGCGCCCTTCGCTCGCCGCCTTCGTGATCGCGCTCACGCCGAGCATGGCGGCGTCCCGATATGCCGCACCGATCCAGCCCGGGGCCTGTTGATAGCGGCGCTCGAAATGGTAGTGGAACTCCTTGGCCTGGCGCTGCGCGATATCCGGGATCATGGGCACGGTGGAGAAAACCCCGTCGATGAAGTAGCCTGGCTTCACCTTTTCCTGGGGATAGGTATTGAGCAGTTCGAGAAAACGCTCTTCGCTGAAGGAGTCCGGGCCGAAGAACTGGAGTCCCTCGCCATACAACGAGGTGATCAACTTCACCCCCTCCGCGGGGTGGGTGGCGAGAAAGACCATGCCCGGGTCTCCCATGGCGCGCAGCGTCGCCGCTACCGACTCCAGTTCGGCGTCAAGGCCGCCGGATTGGCGGTCAAATGCGATGCGCGAGACCAGCTCCATGCCGAGGCCGTCGGCGGTGGCTTCAAAACCCTTGAGCAAGGCGCTTCCGTAGCCGTCGCTGTCATAAACGATACTCGCCTTGCGCACCCCCAGCACCTTGTTGATAAAGGCCGCGATCTGGGCGCCCTGGCTGCTATCCACCGG
Organism: Gammaproteobacteria bacterium; assembly: GCA_011390365.1. Taxonomy (GTDB): domain Bacteria; phylum Pseudomonadota; class Gammaproteobacteria; order Chromatiales; family Chromatiaceae; genus SLIM01. The sequence goes on along the minus strand of JAABSM010000027.1, from coordinate 16,596 downwards.
CAATAGACTGAAATACCATGAATTATCCAGAATCAGCGCATCCGCGGTGACGGTTCCGGTGATCGCGGGAAGGCCGTTCTCCCGATAGATCGGCGCGGCGGCCAGCGCCGCTTCCTTGGCGTAATGGCCCAGCACCAGGGCGACGTCATCATCGCCGGCAAGCTGTCGCGCGATCTGTTCCGCTTGGCGCGGGTCTCCCTTGTCGTCAAGGATCCGCAGTTCGATCCGGGCATCCTCTTCAAGCTGATCCAGGTAGAGGCGCACCGAACGCGCCATCTCGCGCCCGACCTCGGCATCCTTTCCGCTCATGGGGGCGACCAGCGCGATGGTGATCATCTGTTGCCGCTGGTCGAGCAGATCTCGGATCTCCACGATGACGAATCCGAGGCCAATAACCGACAACAGAGTCGCGATCAGGAAGTGCTTAGACCACCAACGCCGGCTCAGCGCCTTGCTCGCCAGGGCGCTCATTGCAGCCTCCAGTTGCGAATGTGCTGGCCGCCCAGGGGCATGTGATACCAATCCTGAACCCGGCCCTTCACCAGATAGGGTGCGGTAAAGAAGTAGAGGGGCATGATCGCCGCCGCCTCTTCGACCAGGATCCGCTCCGCCTCTTCATAGAGCCGCTTGCGTACCTCGGGGTCGGTCGCGCCGCTCGCCTCCTCCACCAATGCGGCGAAACGGGGGTTGGACCACTGGATCCGATTGGCGGATTTGTCCGGATGGAAGACCTCGTTGAGCCAGTTATTGGCATCCGGATAGTCGGCGCACCAGGCAAAACGATAGATATCCACCTCGTTGGGGGGCGTGAGAGTGGACATGAAGGTATCCCAGTCCCGGGGCTTGAGGGCTACGCGGATATTGAGATAGTGGTCGAGAAAGGTCTGTACCGCGCGGGCGATGCGCTGGTGGGTCTCGGAGGTGTTGAAATAGAGGCCCAGCTCCGGGAAGCCCTCGCCATCCGGATAGCCGGCCTCGGCCAACCAGGCCCGTGCCTGCTCGGGATCGAAACGGATGCCGATGCCGCTGTCGGGACTGATCGAGCCGAAGATGGGGGGACGGGTGAAGGTGTGGGCCGGCTCTTCGTCGCCCTGGGTGACCACATCGATCAGTAGTTGCCGATCGATGGCGGCGGAGATCGCCTTGCGCACCAGCGGATTATCGAGGGGCGGTTTGCTGTTGTTGAAACCGTAGTAGTAGGTACACAGGTTGGGTTCGTTGTGGTACTCCTGGCTCAACTCGGCATCGGCGAGGATGCGCGGGATCTCCGCCGCCGGCAGCGGCAGGTAACCCGCCCCGAGAATATCCAGCGCGCCGCTCTTGTACATGGCGAGGCCGATGGAGCTTTCGGGCACCACGATGTATTTGACCCTCTCGATCGCCACCCGCTCGGCGTCGTAGTAGTAGGGATTCTTCTCCAGCACCATGAAGTTGTTGCGCTTCCACTCGGCGACCCGGTAGGAGCCATTGGTGACGATATGACGGGGTGCGGTCCAGCGATCGCCGAATTGCTCAATCACCGCCCGCGGCAGGGGGCGATAGGTCCACACCCCCACCATGGCCGGAAAATAGGACGCGGGCTCTACCAGCCGGAATTCGACCGCATGATCGTCGATCGCTCGCACCCCCAGGCTCTCGATGTCATCGGATTCCCCTTCGTGAATCGCCTGGGCGTTCTCCAGCACGAACAGCATGTAGGCGTAGGGACTGGCGGTGTCGGGGTCGATATTGCGTCGGATCGCCCACACCAGGTCATGGGCGGTGACCGGCTCGCCGTTGCTCCAGAGGGCATCCTGGCGCAGATTGAAGCGGTAGACCTTGCCGTCGTCGCTCGCCTCCCAATCCGAGGCCAGCTCCGGCAGCACCTCAAAGGTCTGGTGATCGAAATCGGTCAGCCCCAGAAAGAGCTGCTCCACCATCTCGATGGCGCCGGTATCCTCGGTCAACCCCGGGTCGATGGTGCTCAACGCGCCGTTCAGGGGGATGCGCAGGGTGTCGGCAGGCGGTTGCTGGGGGTCACTGGAGAGATCGGCGGCGCCCCGACTCGCCTGGGCGGGACGGGGCGGCTCCCGGCCGCCCTCCCCGCATGCCTGCGCGAGGAGGACCGCGGCCATCAAGGCGAGGTACTTCAGCATCTAGTCGAACATGCCCCATTTCTGCGAGCGCTGCTTGGCGTCGCACGGGCGCACCGCCGGGTCCTCGCCCCTGCCGTCCAGACACAGCTGCGCGGTATTGACCAGTTGCCCTTCGTCATTCCTGCGCCACACCTGGCGCTCTCCCTGCTGGCACTTTTCGGTCTTCAGGCCGGTTCCCGGCTGCGTCGGATTGCCCCGATAACCCAGGCACATGCCGCCGGCGTTGACCATGCGTTGCTGATCATCGAAACGCCAGCGCTGTACCATTTCATCCTTGCACTTGCGCATGACGACCTTCTGATTCTCCTTGGTGAGGGAGCCCATCACCTCGATGCACTTGCCATCGATCACGCCGTTGTCCTTGACGACATTTTCACCCCGCTCATCATCGAGAACCACGACTCTTTGCAGATTCTCGGCCTGCTCGGCGAGACTCTTGCCTGTCTCTTGCAACTCCTTCATCCCTTCCAGGTTGAACTTGGAGGCGTGAATCGGCGACACGCCCAGCCCCAGGCACAAGCTCGCCGTCAAAAAGATTGCCTTTTTCATATACCCTCTCCATTCATGAGTTTCTTGATGCGAAAACGTTATCAGGTTGGACGCTTGCGCGAAGCATGCGCGCTGATCCCGGTCAGTGCGGTATGCGCCTGCTGGCATTTTTCCGGACTCTTCAGACTACCGCCGACGCATAACGTGGTATATTCCTACACCAGAACGATAACCCAGTCCAGCACCGGAGCCCATTTTTTCAACCCGCACCATGGTAACACCCCGATCCCGCGTTATGCGTATCTTCAAGCGTCTGCTCCTTACCCTTGTCATGCTCACTATCCTGCCGCCGGCGTTGGCGTTCGCCCTGCTTGCCAGCGAGGCGGGCAGTCGCTGGCTGGTGGAAATCGCGCTCCGTCACACCCAGGGCATGGTAAGCGTCGCGGGAATCAAGGGCAATCTGCTGGACCGGGTGGAACTGGATTCCCTACGGGTCCAGCACGGCGGACTGGAGCTGAGCATTGAACAGAGCGTGCTGGACTGGCGCCCCTGGGCATTGCTGGACGGCACCCTGCACATCGAGACCCTCTCCTTGCGCGGTTGGGAGCTGACGCCTCCGCCCGCCGCGGCGGAGGATGACAAGGGACAGGAATCGGGACCCATCGCGCTGCCCGAACGCATCGAGCTGCCGCTGCGGTTGCGTATCGATCAGGTGGTGATCGAGGATGTCGTGATCGCCGACGGCGGGCCAAATCAGCGTATCGACAAGCTCGCCCTCTCCCTGAGCAGCGATGAAACCTCCCTGCGAATCGACTCGGTGGAGCTCGCCGCGCCGTCCATCACCCTCGCCCTGCGCGGCGCGGTGGGTAGTCAGGCCCCCTTCCCCATCGATCTGCAAATCGACTGGGGCTTCGCCCATGAGCTGGCGACCTTCCAGGGCGAGGCCGCGATAAGCGGGGATCTCGACCGGCTCAACCTCACCCACCAGTTACGCCAGCCCTACCTCGTCGATACCCGCGCCTCCGTCGAGGCGCCCTTGTCCGACCCGCGCTGGCAGGCGACGATGACCAGCGAGGAGATCAGCTGGCCGCCGGTTGGCGAGGATCCGGCGGAGACGCTGAAAATCACCCATCCCGAGCTGGAGCTTCACGGCGACCTGACGTCCGCCAACGCCGAGATCGCCCTCAGCCACTCCGGCATGGGGATCCCTCCCGGCGCCTGGAAAATGAGCGTCACCGCCAATCAGGAGGAGATCACCCTCGCCAGGCTTCGCGGAGAGATCCTTGGCGGCGAGGTGCTGGTCAGTGGCGACTACCAGATCGAAGCGCGCACTGGCTCGCTGAATCTGGACGCCAAAGCACTGACTCCCGCCCTCGCCGCCGAGGGCCTGGAGGAGACGCTGGGCAAGGCGCGACTGGATCTTTCGGGCAGCTTCGCGGTCGCCGGCGAGCGCCTGCGCATCGAAGCCCTCGACCTCCATTTGCCGGAGCAGGCGATCCTGAGTCTGAGCGGGTCGGCCGACCAGATCAGCGGCGGCACGCCCGAACTGGATCTCGCCGCGAGCTGGCGCCGGCTGCGCTGGCCGCTGCAGGGCGAATCGATCCTGGTGCAAAGCCTTGCTGGAAGCCTGAACCTGAAGGGCGTTCCCCAGGATTATGCCCTGACCATGAACGGCCAACTGGAGGGGGACCCGCTCCCCCCCAGCCAATGGCGCATCGAGGGTAAGGGCGGGGAGACCCGGTTCGAGATTACCGATCTGCTTGGCCAATTGCCCCAGGGGACCCTCAGCGGCAACGCCTCGACCACCTGGACGCCTACGCTCTCCGCCCGCGTCGATCTGCAAGGCAAGGCCATCCATCTCGCCAAGGCGGTTCCCGACTGGAGCGCCGAGATGCCGGCCGATCTCACGCTGATGGCCCGACTCGAGGGGGAGCGTTTTGAGGTTCGGAAACTCACCCTCGAACTCCCGGCGATGGAAGCGGCGTTACAGGCCACCGCCGAGGGGCTGCTGAAGAATGACGAGGGCTTGCCCACGATCAACGCCGCGGCAGCGTGGGAAAACCTGCGCTGGCCGTTATCCAACGAACCGGCGCTGATCAATACCCCCGCCGGAGAGCTGGCATTCAACGGCAGCGCCCGACACTACCAAACCACCCTGAAGGCGGAGCTCTTCGGCAAGGATATCCCCCAGGGCGTCTGGACCCTGAGCGGCAACGGTGATGACACGGGCTTTCACATCGCCTCCCTGGTGGGCGAGACCCTCGGCGGCGAGATCCGCGGCGCGGGTGAACTGGGGTGGTCACCCCGGGTAAGCTGGCAGTTCGATCTGGAGGGGGAGTCGCTCAATCCCGGCGAGCAGTGGGTCGAGCTTCCCGGCGAGATCCGCCTGAGCGCCAGCACCCAGGGTGCGCTCGCCGCGGACGGCGGCATTCCGGCTACCCTCCATCTTGGCCCGATCGTCGGCACCCTGCGCGGTTACCCGTTGGAGGTGGAAGCGGAGGCGGAATCCGGCGATTCCGGGTACCAGCTCAAATCCTTCCGGTTGCGCTCCAATGACAATCTCATTGAAGCAGAGGGAAGGCTGGCCGACGACACCCTGCAAGCGAAATGGCGGATCGATCTGCCGGCCATCGACGAACTCCTGCCCGGCGGCCAGGGCGCCCTCGCCGGCGAGGGGGCCCTGGCCGGCCCCCTCAATGCGCCGGCCATCTCGGCCAGACTGAAGGGGAAGGAGCTGAGCTACAACGACAGCAGACTGCGCAACCTCGATCTCGACATGGCGATCGACCCGCTGGGCAGCGAAGCGGTAAGAGTGGCCCTGAATGCCGGCCCCCTGCTGATGGATGACGTGGCGGTCCTCGAACGGGTCTCGGTCAGCGCCGATGGGGTGATTGGCGAGCATCGCATCGCGGTGGACGGACGCGTCGACGAACAACGCCAACTCGCCCTGAATCTGGTCGGCGGCTTTGACCTCGACAGCGCCCGCTGGAACGGCCGGATCGAGACGGTCGAACTCGCCAGCGGCGGTTTTGGCGACTGGCGCGCCGCCCAGCCCGCGGAACTGGCGCTCTCCTCCCAAGCCGCCAGCTTGTCCCGCATCTGCCTGCGGGATGGCGGCGACGCCGCCCTCTGCGCCGCGCTGGAGTGGGCGGCGGCGCGCGGAACCTCGTTTCTGGCCTCGCTGGAAAACCTGCCCGCCAGCTGGCTCAACCCGAATATCGAGGCGACCCTGGGGGGCGACATCAAGGGTGAACTCGGCACGCGCGGCGAGATCACCGCCGACGCGGTGTTCTCAATCAGCGAAGGGGTTATCCGGGTACCCCATGAGCAGGGCAAGAAGGACCTCAGGCACCGCGGCGGCGAGATCTTCGCCCGCGTCAACGACACCGGCCTCAGCGCGAACCTGCAACTCGGACTCCTCGACAACAGCCGGATCAGCGGCGAATTCAGCATGCCCGGCCTGACCGCGCTGCCCCCGGATGCAAAACAACCGATCCAGGGCCAGTTCATCGCCGATATCGCCGACATCAATGTCCTTACCGCCTTCGTCCCCGCGTTGGGCGAGGCGAGCGGCTCGATCCAGTCCAACCTGACCCTCGGCGGCGATCTGGAAACGCCCCGAATCGAGGGCAAGCTACTTGGTCAGGAGATGGCCGCGACCCTGCCGCGACTCGGGCTCGCCTTGCGGGAGATCACCCTCGCCGCGGTCACCGACGCGGACAATCCCGCGCTGTGGAACCTGGAGCTGGGGGCGAAATCGGGAGATGGCGAACTGGCGGTCAAGGGCCGCATCGACATCCAGCGGCAACAGGCGGATCTGAACATCAATGGCCGCGCCTTCAAGGTGATCGACACCCCGGACGCCAAGGCGGTGATCTCCCCCGAGCTACAGCTCCGAGCCTCGCCGGAGTCGATTCACGCCCGCGGCAGCATCACCCTGCCGGTGGTATCCATCACCCCCCAGATCAGCGTCATCGACATGGTCGGCGGCAAGGTCGCCTCCGGCGAGGCGCGCGCCGCGACCCCGCGACAGAGCGCCACCCTGCCCTCTTCGGATGTAGTGATCGTCGGCAGGGAGGCGCCCGCCGATGCCGTCGCCATACAGCCCCTGAAAACCGAACTGCTGCTCGATACCGACGTGGAGGTCCGACTGGGGACGAAGGTCTTCGTCGATACGGTGGGCTTTCGCAGCCGCCTCGAAGGCGCCGTGCGGCTGCGTCATGACATCGAGAGCCGCGAGCTGATTCCCATCGCCGATGGCGAAATCCGTATCGTCGACGGCACTTACCGCTCGTTCGGCCAGGATCTGGAGATCAATCAGGGCCGCCTGCTGTTCAGCAACGTCCCCGCCAACAAGCCGGAGATCGACGTGCGCGCGGTACGCCGGATCTACGACGACCCCCAGGTCAGCGCCGCCGGCATCCACATCACCGGCACCCCGGAGAAGCTGGATCTGCGCCTCTTTTCCGAGCCGGAACTCGACCAGTCGGCGGTGATGTCCTACATCCTCACCGGCACCGCCCCCGACAACCGCGGCCAGAGCCTGGGCCTCGGCACCTATCTTCGCCCGAACCTCTATGTCGGTTATGATGTGGACCTCCTCGACAACAGCGGCGCGTTCAATCTGCGCTATCAGATCAAGCACAACTTCGGCGTCGAGGCCGAGGTCGGCGAATCGGACAACGTCATCACCTTCTCCTATGTGTTGGAAAAATAGTCTCCCCCGCATGTTCCGGGCCGCGCTTCTCTGTCTGCTGACGGCCTTCCCGCCATCCGCCATCGCCGTCGCGCTGGAGGTGCGGGTGGAGGGGCTCGAAGCGCCGCTGCGCGACAATGTGCTGGCGCTGCTCAGCGTCGAACAGCGCCGCCAGTTGCCCGGGTTTACGGTCGAACGCCTGCGCCACTTGCACCGCCAGGCGGAGCGGGAGATCCGCACCGCCCTGCAACCCTTTGGATACTACAATCCCGAGATAAACGGCGAGCTGGAGGCCCCCAGGCCCGACCGCGAGGGTTGGCGAGCCACCTATCGGGTGGATGCAGGGCCACGAGTACACATCCGGAGGCTGGATATTCGCCTCATTGGCGTCGACGAAAACCAGGCCTTGTGGCAACCAACCCTGGACGACCTCCCCCTCGCCAGGGATGCGCCGCTGATCCATGCCGACTATGACACGGCCAAGGCCGCGCTGCTCGATTTTGCCCATGACAACGGCTACCTGGACGCCAACTACCCGGTCAGTCGCGTGGAGGTGGATCCGAATACGCAAAGCGCCAGCGTTCTCCTGCATCTGGAAACCGGCCCCCGCTACCGTTTCGGCGATGCCCGTATCGAACAAGGGCTGTTCGACGATGACTTCATTCGCCGCTATCTCACCTTCGATCAGGATACCCCGCTGACCCGGGAGAGGCTGGCATCGCTGCGCCGGGAGCTCTCCTCCAGCGGCTACTTCGACGGGGTCAAGATCCGCGCCGATGAGACGCAAGCCAACGCCGCAAACCAGGTACCGCTGGAGATCCAGCTCACCCCCGCCCTGCCCAACAAATACCGCTTCCGCCTTGGCTACGGCACTGACTCCGGGGCGGGCCTGCGGGTCGACTGGAAACGCCGCTACCTCACCCGCCGCGGCCACCACTTCAACCTCGGGGCGCTGGCGGTAGAGGAAAAGAACAAGCTGATCGCCAACCTCAATTACCAGATCCCCATCCAGCCTGTACAGAACACCTATCTGGCATTGGAGGCCCGATACGAGGGCAAGACCCTGGGCCATGATGATATCGGACTCGAAGAGGGGGACGAGACACGCCTGTCGAGCCAGCAACTGCGGATCGCCCTGCACCACCCCCGCCAGCTGTTCGGAATCGAACTGGAAGAGATCTTATCCATCGGCTTGATCACCGACCGATATGATATCTTCGAGGTGCTGTTCGGCCACCTTCCGGGAGGAAATCAGAAGACCATCAGCCAGATCCTGGGAGATGAACGGACCACGCTGAACCCGGACTTCCAGGCCCTGGTCCCGGAGGTGAAATGGATCTACCAGCGCAGCAACGACCCGATCTTCCCCAGCGACGGGGAGTACCTGTCACTGGCAATGCGCGGCGCGGTGGAGGGCGCGATCTCCAACGTCTCCTTCTTCCAGGCACAGTTGGGTGGGATCTATATTCGTGAGCTTTTCGGCAATGACCGCATCATCGCCAGAGGCCAGGCCGCCTGGACCGACGTCGAGAGTCACGCCATTCTCGGCATGACCTTCAACCAGTACCCGGAGAGCTACGAGTTTCGCACCGGCGGCGACAGCACCGTGCGCGGTTACGCCTATGAATCCCTGGTCGGTGATGACGTCATCACCGGCGGCAAACACCTGCTGGTGGGCAGTATCGAGTATGAAAAGAAGATCCTGCCGGATTGGAGCGTCGCCGCCTTTTATGACATCGGCAACGCCTTCAATGACTTCAGTGACCCAGGCCTGAAATCGGGGGCCGGAATCGGCGGGCGCTGGTACTCACCGGTAGGACTGGTGCGCCTGGACCTCGCCTTCGCGCTGGACGACGAGGGCAGCCCCTGGCGCATCCATTTTCGTATCGGACCGGAATTCTGAGGCGCGGGCAAGGATATGGATATTGACGACAGAGACGCGCCCCTGCAAATCTCCTCCCGCGTCACCATCCCGCGGGGCGAGATCGAGCTGCAAGGGATCAAGGCGGAAGGTCCGGGCGGGCAGCACGTCAACAAGAGCAGCACCGCCATCCATCTGCGCTTCGATATCCGCGCCTCATCCCTGCCGGAGTTCTACAAACAGCGGCTGTTGGCGCTCAACGATCAGCGCATCACCGCCGACGGCGTCATCAACATCAAGGCGAACCGCCACCGCAGTCAGGAGAGGAATCGGATCGAGTCGCTGGAACGCCTGGCAGAGCTGGTGCGGCGGGCGGGACACACCGAGAAACGGCGCATCCCTACCCGTCCCAGCGGCGGCGCACGCAAGCGCCGCCTGGACAAGAAGAACCGGCGAGGTGCGATCAAGAAGCTACGGGGCAAGGTGCCTCGCGGAGACGCCTGATACCCTCGCGGCGCTACTTGGACCGAAAAGCGGACCATGCCAGGAATCGGCTGAAGCCTCAACCTCCCTGAGAGACTGTTTCCGATATTTGCGCGGCTGAACTAGTGCTGCACCCGCCAAATAAGCAACAGCACTATTTATCTAAAAATCAATATCCTATGCCCCGCTTTACTCATAGTCACTTGGCGGGCGCCGCACTAGCTCTTTCTTGCCCGCTTGACCTTCAGCATCGGATAGCGCTTTTTCATGGACGCGAGGATCTTGTCGGCGCCCTGATCCCGAACCATCTCCTTGAGGTGCTTGGTGCCTTCAGGGAGCACGATCACGAGCTCGTCCGCCGGCACCTCAAGATCGACACCCTTGATGGTGGACTCCTTGACGCCGGTGATCCACAGCGCCACCGGACAACCCTGGTACTTGATGTTGACCAGATTGCGACCATGCATCATGGGGTCCGCGCCCTGAAAGCGAACGGTGCGGCCATCATGAGTGGTGGCATCCACGTATGAGATCTCGAAGGGCGGCGTTATCGCCTTGGTGTGCTCCGTTAGAATATAGAAGTCGCTCATTTTCCAGCTTTTCCACTCTGCATGATTTGTTCGTAAGGCCCGGCTTAGGATAGCACATCTCCCGTGAACGGACAGACAGCCACCGAGCATCGAAATATTTTTCCTTCGAGAGACGATTTTTGGATGGCACGCAAAGACGCCACACCATGACACACTAACAAGAAGAGTAATAACCCTCTGTTACAGAGTTGGAAACCCCCCGGTCCGTTCACGCTTCCGGGAAGAGGCCAGCCCCGCACGGATTTGCCGGCCCTTGACCCCGATCACGAAACACCACGTGAGAGTCGGCTTGTTTGTACTATACTGGAGGTAGATCGAAGGACCCTTCCCCCCCAACCCAACGAACGGCAGCAGTTGATGGTACATGAGCCTCGCAGTTCCAATACCCCCGTACCCCCCCGCGGCGAGGGGCTGCTTCGGTCGCTGGTCGCCGAACAGTACCGGGCCGGCTTCATCTCCGCCGCGCGCATCCAGGCCCTGACCGCGGAGCGGGGCCTGACCCGGGCGCATATCGAGGGGGTGATCGACTTTTACAGCTTCCTCCACCTTGAAGACGTCGGGCGCTTTCGCATCCTCTTCAGTGACAACATCATCGAACGCATGCAGGGCAACCGAGCGTTGGCCGAGCACCTCTGCCGCCGACTCGGAAGCCCGCTCGGCGAGGTGCGCGCCGATGGTCGCGTCAGTATCGATTACACCTCCTGCATCGGCATGAGCGATCAGGGGCCGTCGCTGCTGGTCAACGGCCATGCCATCCCCAGCCTTGACGTCGAAACCCTGGACCGCATCGCCTCACGGGTCGAGGCGAACACCCCCCTCACGGAGTGGCCCCAGGAGTGGTTCGAGATCCCCCTCAACATCCGCAAAAAAGGGCTGCTGCTCGCCAACGAACACGGCGACGGGGACGCGGTGAACGCGCTGTTGAGCAGCTCCCCGACGGCGATCCTCGCCAAGCTTGAAGGCGCCGGACTGCGGGGACGGGGCGGCGCCGGATTCGCCACCGCCGCCAAGTGGCGGCTCTGTCGCGACGCCCCGGTTACCCAACCCAATCAGCGGGTGGTGATCTGCAATGCGGATGAAGGGGAGCCGGGCACCTTCAAGGATCGGGTGCTGCTCCAGGGCTATGCCGAGCGCTTGTTCGACGGCATGACGCTGTGCGCCGGCGTGATCGGCGCGGATCGCGGCATCGTCTATCTGCGCGGCGAATATCGTTATCTGCTGGCGCCGCTGCAAGCCAGCCTTGAACGACGTCGCCGCGCCGGCCTGCTCGGCCGGCGGATCGGCGGACGGGCCGGCTTCGATTTCGAGATCGAGATCGAACTCGGCGCAGGCGCCTACATCTGCGGCGAGGAGTCGTCCCTGATCGAATCCCTGGAGGGCAAGCGAGGCAACCCGCGCAACCGCCCCCCCTTCCCGGTCACCCGCGGTTATCTGGGTCGCCCGACGGTCATCAACAACGTCGCCACCTTCATCGCCGCCGCCATGATCGCCGCCCGCGAGGAGGGATGGTTCCGGGGCGAGGGTACCGAGCAATCGAGCGGCAGCAAACTGCTCAGCATCGCCGGCGACTGCGACCACCCCGGCGTCTATGAATACCCCTTCGGCACCCCGATTGACCAGATCCTGGAGGCGTGCGGCGCCCGCCAGACTCAGGCGGTGCAGATCGCCGGGGCGGCGGGCCATCTGCTCCCCCCCGCCCAATTCGACCGCACCATCGCCTTTGAAGACGTGGCCACCGGCGGCTCCTTCATGATCTTCAATGAGAGCCGGGATCTACTGGAGGTGGTGCGGAATTTCGCGGACTTTTTTGCCCACGAATCCTGCGGCTTCTGTACGCCCTGCCGGGTGGGCACGACCCTGATTCAGCAAAACCTGACCAAGATCGGCGATGGCCGGGGCTCGCGCTGGGATCTGGAGACCCTGCGGCGCATCGGCGCGCTGATGCGCAACACCAGCCAATGCGGGCTGGGCGCCACCGCCCCCAGCGCCATGTTCGACCTGCTCGACCACTTCGAAGTGGTCGACAAACGCCTGCATTCCGACGAATTCGAACCCGCCTTCGACCTCGACGCCGCCTTGCAGGAGGCGCGGCAGGCAACGGGCCGAGACGATCCGGGCGCCCACCTTTGATGCGGGCGATATCAGGAAACCACGAAACACGCGAAAGGCGCGAAAATCGCATGAAAAACCTTCTGTACAGAAGCAGCCCCTTGCAACCTCTTCGGGAGTCGGGCGGTAACACAGTCAGGCACCTGCATATTTCGCGTGTTTCGCTGTCCCAGGAGATCAAGGCATGCTGAAGCACTTCACCCTGGACGGCAAGCGCATCCCCTTCGCAGAGGGCCAGACCATCATGGACGCCGCCATGGCGGCGGGCGAGTATATCCCCCACCTTTGCCACAATCCCGAATTCGCCCCCCACGGCTCGTGCCGGGTCTGCACCGTCAAGCTCAACGGTCGCCGGGTCGCCGCCTGCACCGCGCCGGCGCTGGACGGGGCGGAGGTGGAGAATGATACCGACGAATTGCGCGACGAGCGTCGCACCCTGCTGCAACTGCTCTTCATCGAGGGCAACCACATCTGCCCCGCCTGCGACAAGAGCGGCAACTGCCAGCTCCAGGCCCTCGCCTACTATTGCGGCATGACCGCGCCGGAGTTTACCCACCGCTACCCGCTGCGACCGCTGGACGCCAGCCACCCCGATTTCGTCATCGACTTCAACCGCTGCATCCTGTGCGAACTCTGCGTACGCGCCAGCCGGGACGCGGACGGCAAGTCGGTGTTCGCCATTCATGGGCGAGGTATCCAGGCCCATCTCGCCATCGACTCACCATCCGGAAAACTTGGCGACAGCAAACTGCACAAGGAGGACCGCGCCGCCAGCGTCTGCCCGGTCGGCGCCATCCTGCCCAAACACACGGGCTACGCCGTCCCCATCGGCGAACGCCTGTATGACCGCAAACCCATCAGCGTCGCCGGCGATGTCTCGGACCACCGCAAGGATTCGTCATGAGCAACAAGCTACGCGTCGCCACCTGCTCCCTGGCCGGCTGCTTCGGCTGCCACATGTCGCTGCTCGACATCGACGACAAGATCATCGCCCTTGCCGACAAGGTGGAGTTCGACCGCACCCCCCTCACCGATATCAAGCGGATCGGCCGCTGTGATCTGGGATTGGTGGAAGGCGGCGTCTGTAACGCCGAAAACGTCGAGGTGCTGCGAGAGTTTCGCCGCCACTGCACGACCCTGGTGGCGGTCGGCGCCTGCGCCATCAACGGCGGCATCCCGGCGCTGCGCAACCACTACCCCCTGCAAGCCTGTCTCGACGAGGCCTACCTCCACGGCCTGGGGGTCGAGCATCCCCAGATCCCCAACGACCCGGAGCTGCCGCTGCTGCTGAACAAGGTCCACCCGATCCACGAGGTGGTTCGAATCGACCATTTCCTGCCCGGCTGCCCCCCCTCGGCGGAGACCATCTGGACCTTCCTCGAAGCGCTATTGTCGGGCCAGCCGGTTGAGTTCACCTATCGCCAGATCCATTACGACTAAGCGTCCCAATAGACAACGTGAGCCAAGATGACAACACCCCATTCAACGATTGATCAGCTGGAAACCGCCGAAAACCCGGCGAGACTGCGCCGCGTCGCCATCGAGCCCCTGACCCGCGTCGAGGGCCACGGCAAGGTGACGCTGCTGCTGGATGACGAAAATCGCGTCAGGCAGGCACGCCTGCACATCGTCGAGTTTCGCGGCTTCGAAAAGTTCATCCAGGGCCGACCCTACTGGGAACTGCCGGTACTCGTGCAACGGCTGTGCGGGATCTGCCCGGTAAGCCACCACCTCGCCGCCGCCAAGGCGGTGGATCAACTGGTCGGCGTCGACCAGCTACCGCCGGCGGCGGAGAAGATCCGTCGACTGATGCACTTGGGCCAGCACCTCCAGTCCCACGCCCTCCACTTCTTTCACCTCTCCTCGCCCGACCTGCTGTTCGGCTACGACGACGCCGTCGCCCACCGCAACATCATCGGCGTGCTCGCGGAGTACCCGGATCTCGCCAAGCAAGGGGTCATGCTGCGCCGCTTCGGTCAGGAGGTGATTCGCATCACCTCCGGCAAGCGGGTACACGGTACCGGCGCCATCCCCGGCGGCGTCAACAAGCGCATCTCCCGTCAGGAGCGGGATTACCTGGCGCAAGAGTACGAGCCGATCCTTGACTGGGCGCGCGGCGCCCTCGCCCTGGCCAAGAAGCTCCTCTTCGCCGACACGGAAAACACCCGCAACTTCGCCGCCATCACCACCAACATGCTGAGTCTGGTGCGCACCGACGGCGCCCTGGACCTCTACCATGGCGGCCTGCGCGCCCGCGACCCCGACGGCGCCACCCTGTTCGATCACTTCGACTATCGCAACTATGGCGACCAGATCCACGAACAGGTCAAGCCATGGAGCTACATGAAGTTCCCTTACATCCGCGCCCTCGGGGAGAACGCCGGCGCCTACCGGGTCGGACCCCTGGCGCGGGTCAACAACTGCGACTACATCGATACCCCGCTGGCGGAATCGGCGCGTCGCGAATTTCGCGCCTTCGCCCGCGGCGGCGCGGTGCAATCCACCCTCGCCTACCACTGGGCGCGCATGATCGAACTCCTTTACTGCGCCGAACGCATCGGCATGCTGCTTAACGACGAGGCACTGATGGGATCCGAGATCCACACCCGGGGCGAGATGCGCAACGAGGGGATCGGCGTGCTCGAAGCCCCCCGCGGCACCCTCTTCCACCACTACCAGATCGACGACGACGGCCTGGTTACCCGCGCCAACCTCATCGTCTCCACCACCAACAACAACCGCGCCATGAACCAGTCGATCCGCCAGGTCGCCAACGACCTGTTCGACGGACGAGAGATCACCGAACCCTTGCTCAACAGCATCGAGGTAGCGATCCGCGCCTACGACCCCTGCCTCTCCTGCGCCACCCATGCCCTGGGCAAGATGCCGCTGCAACTGGAATTAGTGGACGCAAATGGCGCTACTCGTCAGGTATTGCGTCGCGATTCTACCGAATGACTCGCAGCTTCCCGCCGCTGATGCGCCTGACTCCGGAGCAGCCCGGAAATCGGCGGACCGGCATAGGATGGGCCGAATAAAAGGCGCTGTCGCTCGGTCGACGGCACATCCTTCTACAGAACCAAAAACGGTCGGCGTACCCACGAAATGAGGCGCATCACTCCCGGAAAATGGCGCGATGGCTGTAACCATTCCGCACATCACGCGATAGCGGGATTGCTGAAAGGCTACACCGAAAGTAACTAAAATGCTGTACCTTTCCAGATGGGGTGCGATGCGCTTCGTTCCGCGTTTCCTGAAGCACCAAATATTCACCGAATAGCCGGGTTATCTTCGCTGCATCGTAACGCACCACCGGTAGTCCGCTGCACTGCTCGGGACCATCCGGCGCAAACGTCGCAATGATGACTTGGGCTTTTGGCAACAGGGATTGACGCAAATTATCCAGGTAGCGCCACCGGTCCGCGGAATCGGTCAGAAAATGGAATACCGCCCGGTCGTGCCACAGGGCATAGCGCCGGCCGCTGGAGAAGTCCGTCGCATCCGCCTCCAGCCAGGTGATTCGCTGGGCGCGCTCGCCCAGTCGCCTTTGGGCGTGGGCCAGCGCCGTGGATGCGATATCCAGCACCGTGAGATCCTTGTAGTCCGCGTCAAGCAGCAGATCCGCCAAGCGGGACGCGCCGCCGCCGATGTCGATGATCGGCTGGCCCTTGCCGATTCCGGCGGCCTGAATCAGCTCCAGGGAATACCCCGGGTGCTCCTGATACCAGCTCACCGAGTCTGGCGCCTTGTCGCGATAGATCCCTTCCCAATGCGGTTTGTCGCCCATCGTTCACGTCTCCTCGTCGGTGGATAAACACCATGGGAGCGGTTTGCAACCGCGATCAGCCGCGCAGGCGCCGCCAACGTGGATGTCATCCGCCCCCACCAGCGCCGCCAGCTTCTCCTCCAGCGCAATCAGGGTGGGGTTGAGCCCGTAACGGGTATACAGCGGCTTGACGGTGCGCCCCTCCACCACGTCGAGCACCGCCTGGGTGCTGGGGAATTTGAAGGTGGTGGAGGTGTAGATCGGCGTATGGGGCGAACCAGCCGCCACTCGATGTTGTGCGCCCCGGGATATGTTCCGCCTCGTATTGCGCCGCTTCGCGCACGTCGAGGATATGGAAATCGGCGTAATCGTCCGCCGGGATCTGCTCCACCGTGATCTGGCCCGAGCCTTACTCGGAAAAATCGAAATACTCCGCCAGCGCGTCCGCCGCCGCAGGATCCATCTCC
>JAABSM010000026.1 GCA_011390365.1 Gammaproteobacteria bacterium | reverse complement strand
CCTCGGCGAGGTCGGTCTTGAACTGGAGGAAGCGGGCGTCGATGTTGGAGTGGCTGTGGGCCTTGGCCTTCTTCAGCGCATCCGCCAGTTCGGCCTGGCGATTCTCCAGCTCCTGGAGTTCGCCGCCCTGACGGAAGCGCTGCTCCTCCACCGCCTGCTGACGTTCGGCGGTCTCGGCCTGGATGCGCCGGCCCTGCCCCTGGTTGGCGGTCAGCGCCGATGGCGTCAGGGCCTCGTCGAAGCCGAGGGCGCGGATGATGGTCTGATAGTCGCGGGCGTTGCGCTCGCACTCCCGCAGGATGCGCTCCTGCTGGGCGATCTGGCGCTCCAGCTGCTCGATACTCCCGCCGCCCTGCTCGACGTAGAAACGGTGTGCGTCCTCGACGGCCTGTTCCCGGCGTTCCAGCTCCAGCCGCAGTTGCTCCAGCGCCGCCTCGGCCTGACGCATCTCATGGTCGAGTTCCGCGCGCCGGGCCTGCCACAGCCCCAGGCCGCGGTCGGCGAACCACAGGGGCAGGATCTGCTTCAGGGCCTCCAGCGCCTCACGCTGGGCCTCCTTGGCGCGGCGCACCTTCTCCTCCTGTTCGATGGGCAGCAGGGAGCGCTGCTGGTCGCGGGCGGTCTGGAGTTCGACGTGGATCTCCTGCAACACGTCGAAGCCCTGGATCACCTCCGCAGCCTGCTCGAAGGCGGATTTGTCTTCCAATACCAGCTCCCGAAACAGCTCGTCGATGCTGTTGAGCTGCTTGAGCCCGGCGGCGCGGTTGAGGAGCTGAAAGGCGTTCTCCCCCACCTCGAAGAAGCGGATCGCCAGGGCCAGATAGGCCTTCTTGCTGTCCCGCACCTCGGTCTCCGGCAGCTCCCGGGCCAATTGCTTCACCGCCCGCGCCCCGCCCTCCCGGTGCAGCCGCAGCCAGTCGGCCAGGGTCTGATCGGTGTTACGGGCGAAGATCCAGAGCTTCTTGAGATCGGCTGTGGCGGAGCTGCTGCCGTCGAGCCAGAACAGGGCGGTGAGGGTGACCGTGCGCGTGCCGTCACCGAAGCGCAGGCCGATCCCGGTCACCGTGGCCCCGGGCCGGGCGATATGGGTCTCGTCGTCCCGATTACCCTCGCCCGTGCGACCGCGCACATAGGAGACCAAATCCCGGTCGCTCTCGTGGCCGCCGGTGGAGGCCAGGTTGTACAACGGTCGCGGCGCGATCAGGGTCATCATCGCATCCACCAGCGTGGTCTTGCCGCTGCCCGTCTGGCCGATGATCGCGCTCCCCCGCCCATCGAACTCCGCCCGATGCAGCCCCTGAAACGGACCCCAGTTGTAGACCTCCAACTGCTCAATGATGTAGGAGCGGCGTTCGGCGGGCTCGGCGAAGAGGTCTTGCTGGGTGTTTTCGGTGACTGCGCTCATTCAGCGTCTCTCATGGTGCCAATAAGACACGGAGAGACGGATCGCGTAGGGTGCGTTAGCCCCGCCCTTGTGATAACAACGAATCATCGTACCCCTCCAAATCTCGATCATCGCCACATAATTCAAAACACTGAGCGGGGCGTAACGCACCATCACCACCCCACTCGGCTACATTTTAGCAAGGGTACGCTACAACAGAGATCCGGTTCTCTCTGTGAACTCTGCGCCCTCTGTGGTTAAGTCAATCTTCGGATACGACCGTCCGCTCCCTGAAAGCCCCCAACAACGCCTGAAGGTTCTCGGGATTGGCGATGTGCACAATCAGCGGCCGGATCGAGAGCTGTTCGTTCTTGTCGATCTCCGACACCAGCCCATGGCCGCGCAGTTGCTCCAGCAGTTGCCGCAGGCGCTTGTCGTTCTGGCTGTCGCTGCCCTTGTCGCCGAGAAACTGGTTCAACTCCGGCACCAGCTCGTCCAGGCTCACCAGCGCATGGGCCGTACCCACCCCCGCCTCCATCTCGTGGGCCACATAGAGCCGACGCAGGATCGCCACCAGCAGGGATTGCTCCAGTGTCAGGCGCTGCCGCCGTACCAGCGGATGGCTCCACTCGTCCCGCTCGCTGTCCGCATAGCCCTCTGAGATGGCCACAAAACAGAGCCCGCGCACATCGTCGATGCGCAACGCCAGGTCCAGCGGTTCCAGGATTCCGTCGATGCGGTCATAGGCCGACAGCGCGGTGCGATAGAGATTCGGCTTCTGCTCCGCCTCCAGCACGCCGTATTTCAGCAATTCCTGGACGGCGGTCTTAATGGGTTGGTCGGTGAGCGGGGCCTGCTCGGCCCGCGGTTCGACAATGGCTTCCTCAGTCATGTCAGCCAATTTTCGAGTCTCAGTCCAGGCACCCGCTGGAATTCTCGCTGGTTGTCGGTCACCACCACCGCATCCATCGCACGTGCCTGCGCAGCTATCCAGTAATCGTTGCCCCCGATCGGCGTTCCCCGGCTCTCCAACAGTGCGCGTATCCTCGCATACTGCTCAACGGCTCCAGCCTCCAGCGGATAGAACGGGAGGCCTGAGACGACATGCACCAGCTTCTCCCCATTCTTTTCCCGTTGGGCGCTTTTCTCAACGCCCAGTTTGAGTTCGCCCAGCACGATGGGCGAAAGGATCAGATCGGACAGAGCGGTGACTTCAAGGCGTTGGCGAACGGGTTGCGCGCCCTTGATGGCGGCGATGAGGATATTGGTGTCGAGCAGGTAGCGTGACACTTCAGTCGAAGCCGTTTACCGGTTCAGGAGGAGCATCGTTCGGGGCTTCCAGGTCCACCGGCTCGCCGTCCCACAAGGTGCGAAAAAGATCGGCAGCCATTCGGGGTTTGTCAGGCACCAGCCGGGCCACAACCTTGCCCCGCTTAGTGATCTCAACTTCACCACCAGCCTCCACCTCGGCAAGCAATGCGGAAAAATGTGCCTTTGCCTCGACAACTTGTACTCTGTGCATCGCGAACATCCTTAAATGACCATATGGTCAGAATATAGCCCTCTCGGTTTTCGTTTGCAAGTAACAGACGGGGGGTGGTGCGTTACGGCGTGCGCGGGCTTTCGTGCAAGGTTCGACCTGGGCGGGGCGCGTCTAACGCACCCTACGCAGGTTTTATTCATGGCCGATGTCATCCGGGATATCGGGAGGGTCATCCGCGCCCCAGTCGACCGAATAGACGCCCTCGCGAACGAAACGGTGAAAGCTCGACCAGGGCCAATCCACCGGGGCGGTCACATAGCCGTGTTTGACGGGATTGTAGTGGATGTAGTCGCAATGGTAGGCGTAGTCCCGGTCATCCCGAATCTTGTGCTCCCAGAATCGCCGTTGCCAGATCAGTCGCTCCCCCCGCTTTTTCCGCGACCCCTTTGGTGGGGCGGTCAGGTGCCGGTAGCGTCTCGCGCCACCCTGGAAGCCCGCCACCACCTCCGGCGTCAGCCCCGCCGAGACCGCCCTTTTGAGCAATCGCCAACGCTCCGAATAATCCCCTTCGCCCTCGGGCAAGGTCCAGATGCAGTGGATATGCTCCGGCAAGGTGACCCAGGCGTCGATGCGGAAGGGGCGTTCCCGGCGCACCTTCTGAATCGCCTCCCGCATGAGTTTCAACGCCTCCGGCTCGCAAAGCCAGGGCGCGCGTCGAAAGGCGGTAAGGGTGAAAAAGAAGGCGCCGCCGGGATGGATGAGGCGGCGATACTCCGGCATTCTCAGTCCTCCTTTGGCGGTGAATCGGATCATCGAAGGGTGCGTTGGCCCCGCCTTGCAAGCGCCACGAGACCTGACATCGCCCGGTTGTATGCAATCGTATCAGATCACCAAATTACCGGCGAGGCGTAACGCACCATTGGCCGCGATTTTCCGGCGGAGGTGGTGCGACCCAATGTAGGGTGCGTTAGCCCCGCCTTTGCCAAAAACCACCGCCGTTCAATGCGCCCCGAGGCCCGATGATTGCACCCAACCCCGAAGCGCCGAGCGGGGCGTAACGCACCTTTTGCCGCAATGTTCGGGCGGGGTTGGTGCGTTACGGCGCGCGGAGGGTTTCGTGCAAGGTTCAAGGTCCGTGCCGGCGCGCCTAACGCACCCTACGCGACCCGATGTAGGGTGCGTTAGTCCCGCGCTTCCAAAAACCACCGCCGTTCAATGCGCCCCGAGGCCCGATGATTGCACCCAACCCCGAAGCGCCGCGCGGGGCGTAACGCACCTTTTGCCGCAATGTTTGGGCGGGGAATGGTGCGTTACGGCGCGCGCAAGCTTTCGCGCAAGGTTCAAGGTCCGTGCCGGCGCGCCTAACGCACCCTACGCGACTGCCGCAGTCACGACAGACGAAGGGGCGGTCCACATAAAACAGGGGCAAGGAGTAGGAGTTGTTGTGTTGGGCGAGGAGTTCCACATCCGCCTCCACCGCCCCCTCTGGCAAGGGATTGCCCTTAACCGAGGGATCCACATCGATCATCGCAAGCGCCCGCTGCAAGCGTCGCTCCTTGATCTCCCGTCGTCGTTGTTTATTGCTCTTCATCGCTCCTACCCGCAGCGGCCCTCCGCCCTCAATAGACGAAAAATAGTGTAATAAATTCGCCAGTTCGCCTTTTTACAATTCTTCGCCCCTTCATCGAACTACTCTTGGTCCATCAATCGAACACCACGGAGTCAAGATCGATGAAAAAACCCATTACACGATACGCTACCCTGCTCGGGCTGACCTGCGCCACCCTCGCGGCCCCCCTCTTTGCCGAAACCGACCTGCGGCTGGGCCTCTCCGCCTCGGTCAACACCAGCTACTACCGAGGGGTGGGAGAGGAGGGCTACCTCTTTCCCCTGCTCTTCGCCGAACACGACCGTTTCTACCTGCACGGCATTCGCGGCGGCTACCGCTTTTATCAGGACGATCAGGGCCAGCGCGTGGCGCTGGAGGTGCGCCGCACCTTCGATGGCTACGACCATGACGACAGCGCCGCGCTGGCGGGCATGGCGGATCGGGACGCCGCCTGGGAGGCCGGCCTGGTCCACGAATTCGCCGCCGCCGGCGGCCAGTTCAAGACCTCGCTGATGCACGACATCTCGGATAGCCACAACGGTCTGTCGGCGAAGGCGGAATATGAGCGCACCATTGTGCAAGGCCAGCGCTACATGCTCTCCTGGTACACTGGTCTGGAGTACTGGAGCGACGCCAAGACGGACTACTACTTTGGCGTCGACCGTCACGAGGCGAGACCGCGCCGCCCCGATTACGACCCCGAGGAGACCTACTTCCTCTCATTCGGCGGCAATGCGATGATCCGTCTTGATGAGCGCTTTTCGATGATCTTCAACGCCGAATACTCGCGCGCCTCCGACGGGGTCGGCGACAGCCCGCTGGTCACGCGACGCGACCAGTGGTCGGGCTATGGCGGGGTGTTCTACAGTTTCTGATGCATTCATGAAATTCGAACCCACAGGAGATAGACATGACCAATCAATACATCTACAACGGTCCTAGCTACTTTCTCGCGGTCTTCGCGGGAACCTTTCTGTTCTGGACCATCGGGGCGCTGATGAGCTTCGATCCCGGGCTGGCCGACTACTACATGGCCCCCATGCTGCTCGGCCTGATGATGCCCGCCATCGTCGCCATCGTCATGATCTGGCGGCAACCCCATTCGGAGATGAAGAGAGACTTCCTCGACCGACTCTTCAGCCCGCGCCGGATTCGCCCCTGGCCGTTCCTGCTGACGCTGACCCTGATGCCCCTCTCCGTGCTCCTCGCGATCCTCATCTCCCTGGCGTTTGGCGGATCGACGGAGCAATTCCAACCCTCCGAAGCCTTCTCCTTCCAGACCGGCTTCATCCCGGTGCTGGGGCTGCTCTTTCTGGCGGCGCTGTTCGAAGAGCTGGGCTGGCGGGGATACGGATTCGAAAGCCTGGAAAGCGGCAGAAGCTTCCTGATGGCCTCGATCCTGTTCGGCATACTCTGGTCGCTGTGGCACCTGCCGCTGCTGTGGGTGCATCAATCCTACCAGTACGAAATCTATCAACTGAGCCCCTGGTACGCCCTCAACTTCTACCTCAGCACTGTGGTTCTCGGCATCATCGTCAGCTGGATCTGCCACATCAACCAGCGCAGCATACTGGTGGCGATCCTGTTTCACTTCGTCGTCAACCTCTCCCAGGAGATGCTGAGCATGACCCAACAGACCAAGGGCATCCAGACCTTCGTACTGATCGGCTTTGCCCTGATCATCATCGCCAGCCAGTGGCCCCTGTTCCGCCACAAGGCGCCATCGCGATGATCTGACGCCCCGTCACCAGTACCACAGATACCGGCCCTGTTGATCAAAATGGGCGGCAAGGTACTGGCCGGGGGTCATCCCGGAATAGCGCTTGAACGCCTTGATGAAATGGGCTTGATCGAAATAACCGTTGCGGTAGCCAAGCTCGGTCAGATTGACCCGCTGGCCGCTGGCGAGCGCCTGCCACAGTTCCCGATGGGCCTGGTGAAAGCGCAGGTTGCCCTGAATCTGCTTGAACGACATGCCGTAGACCTCGGCATAGCGCTTCTGCAACCAGCGCTCGCTCTTGTTGTAACGGCTGGCCTGTCGCGAGAGGGTCTCATCCGGCGACGGAATCGGCGGCGTCAGACCCTTCGCGGCGATGACCCCCTGACCGCTGTTGGCCGACGCCGCCCCGCCAAGGATCTCCAGCCTTTGGCCCCGGATCAGCCGCCACAGATGCTCAAGCAGGTAGCGATCGAATATCTCGATCAGCTTCTTGCCGCTGGTCGCCGCCTCCATCTCCTCCAGCATCAGCGCGGCAACCGAGGCCCCCATCAGATCCGCCAGCTGCAAATCCTCCTCCGCCAGCTCCCTGGGCGAACACCGGAACAGCTCATGGATCGCCGCCGGGTGGAGATCCACCTTGAGATTCTTGATCGGCCGGCTGGGCGCATCGCTTCCCAGCTGGTAGATATCGAACCAGCTCCCCAGGCCATGCTTGATGTAGGTGCGCTTCTCGATCACCACGCCCCCATCCCTTGCCCCATCTCTTGAACCGGTTCCCTCCTCTCGCGCCCCAGACGCCGCCCAGACCAACCCCTTGTCGTCGCCCCGAACCTCGCTCAAACCGCCGCAAAACTCGAAATAGAGCTGGGTATTGACGCTGGGAAAGGCGCGGGTGATCAACCGTCTATCCTGCTCTCTCAGGCAGCCGATGGAATAGGTGTACTCCACCACATAACGACACAGCCACGGATGCTCGGGCCGTAACGTGCCAAAATCGGCCCAGGAGCGATCCCCGCTTCCCTCGGCCAGTCGCTTGAGTCGGTCCTCTTCGCTTTGCTTCTTCATGATCCGCGGAATGACGGCGAGCGATTCAAACCGAGGTGTTCAGGCTGGTCCCACGCGCCGAGACTGTGAAAGTATTCTGAAAAAGCCCCTCTCCCCGAGGGAGAGGGGTTGGGGTGAGGGCAAGAATCAACCACTTGCGCTCGAATCATGCCCTCACCCCGGCCCTCTCCCAAAGGGAGAGGGAGAAAGACAGAATACCTTCACAGTCTCGCCGCGTGGGAACCCAATCCGGCGCGCCGCGCCATCCACTGAATTGATGACACACCACCCCTGGTTCCGACAAACGAGAATAACAAGAACCGCAAACCGCGGTTAATCCTGAGGAGTATCGATCAGCTCCGCCGGGTCGTACCCGGCCCCTTCCAACACCCCATTCAAGGCGGCCCGGGTCTCGGGGGAGATACGCGGCGTACGCGCGAGGATCCAGGCATATTTGCGGCTGGGGGTCGCGATGACCACATGCTGGTACTCCGGATCAAGCTCGATGATCCAGTAATCACCCCAGAACAGGTTCCAGCCAAACAGCGAGACGAAGCTCACCTCCAGGCGACTGTTGGCGGGCGGGTCGACCACTCGCGCCACGCCCCGCGCCTCGTCCACCTCTCCAGACTCGGCCCGGCAACGATTGATCACCTCGATCCCGCCATCCTCTTGCCGGCGGTAATCCGCCGTTACCTCACCCGCGCAGTGATCCTGAAAGCGATTGGGCAGACGGGCGATCTCGTACCAGCCGCCCTGATAACGCTCCAGATCGACCCGGGAGACGGTCTCCAATGGCGGCGGCCCAGCGCGGGCGACACCGACCACGGCAAACAGCGCCAGAAGAGTCGTGCCGATACGACGCCAGGTTTGAACGGTTGGATGTTTCATCGAATGATACCGGGCTGGCTCTCCTTGAAGTGGTTTGCCAAGCCTCCGCTCAGCGACCGGAGTTTTGGCAAGATCGCCCACGGAGAGACGGAGATCAATGGCATGCATCATTCGGATTCAATCCAGGCGTTAACCACCTGACAGGGGACATCATGGCCAGGAACGTCCGCGGTCGAAGGCTTGAGTTCGTAGAAAAAACCGACCTTCTTGCCCCCACTCCTCGCCATCAGCAACAGTGAAAATAATTCCCGATCTTCGACGGAAATCCTTGATCGGTATTTCCCTCCCGCTTTACAGTCGGAGTGGATCGGTTTTTTCCACTGTATGAAATGACTCCCCGCCTTGTCCGGTGTTCCCGTGCTGGCAACCGCGCTCGCGCCTATCCAATCTACGTAGTTATCCCTTGACACTTCTTGCCCATTTGCGACGGAAACGAGTGTAATTGATAAAGTCAAACCTAAAAGGCTTTGTGTTTTCATTCTTGAAACCTCGTTATCAGGCACCCTGACCTCTGCTAACCATTGCCAGACTAACAGTGATTACCGTAAAAGAACACCGCCATACCGGCCATAGCCTGCCCCTGCGAAGGCGGATGCCGCACTTCCGTGTGCGGCATGACGGAGATTCTTTCATTTTCCGGGGTGCGGGAACCGCTTTCATGACCGTTAGGCCGACGCCCACCCAAAAGATCAAGGTCAATCCAGGATCTCGATGGGGAAGCTGCTGGCGGCCTGGTTGGACCGTTCCATGCGCTGGATGGTCTCTTCGGATTCCTTGGAGAGTTGTTCCATCTCCTTGATCGAGTTTGCCATCCTGGGTAGCGCCTCCTGGCGATAGCGGGAGACGTCGTCGAGGGCGAATTTGACGTCCTCGAAGGCCTTTTTAAGGGTCTCCATGTCGAGCTGGGTGCCGCTGGCTTGTTTGTGGATCTCGGCGCCCTGGGTGCGCAGGCGTTGGGCGGTGCCGGCGATGAGGTTGTCGGTAGTCTGGCTGACGGCGTTGATCTTTTCCAGCACGATCTTCTGATTGGCGAGGGCGAGGGCGAGGGTGACGGCGACTTGCAGGGCGCTGACGGTGACGTTGGCGGCGCGGTCGACGCCGCGAATCAGCTCCTTGTTGTTGCGGATGATCATCTCGATGGTGAGAAAGCCCTGCTGGTTGACCAGCAGTTGCTGTTGCAGGTCCTGAATGCGCTGGCGCAGGGGGAAGAGCAGTTCTTCGGCGATGAATTTGTGGCGGGGGTCGTCGGAGGGGATCTCGCTGGTCAGCTTCTCTTCCAGGCGTTGGTCGATCATCTGACCCAGGCGGATGCTCTTCTCCAGCTTGTGGGTGAGTTGGCGCATCGCGGTCTGGTCGTCGAGCAGGGCGATGTTGTCGTTCTTGAGCTGGTCCTGGCCCTTGCGCAGGGATTCGAGGATGGCGTCGATGACGCTGGAGGCGCTTTCGTAGCGTGAGAAGTAGCGCTTGAGGGGGGTGCCAACGCCGGGGATGTTGCCGAGCATGCGGCTGAACCAGCCGCTATCCAGGTCGAGGCCGGCGGGGTCGAGCTCTTCGACCTGGACCTTGAGGTCGACCAGGGCGTTGGCCACTTCGCCCCCATCTTCGGCTCGTTCCGAGAGTTTGGCGATGGGCTGTTTGAGGATTTCGCTGCGGCGGCCCGCCTCCTGTTGGGTCCGCAAGCCCATGGTCTCCACCGCCTGTTTGATGGATGCGGCCATTTCGTGGTCGCCGGGGTTGACTTCGAGCAGGCGGGTGACCACGCCGTTGGCCTGAACGGCGATCTCGTTATCTTCCCCGGGTTCGAGTCGCAGTTGCGCGGGATCCGCGAGTTGCAGTTCTTTTTTCAGACTCTCTTCGTCGATGACCATGAGTTGGCTGGATGGTTTGTCCATGTCGGTTTCCCCGTTCGGGTGTTGGATGATGGCGTTACTTTGTCACAGGCTCCCGATGGCTGGCAAGCCAATGATTGTCGCCGTGTGATTTTTCCCGGTTTTGACAGCGCCGCCGGCGGGTTGTCCCTCGGGCTTGGTGGTTTCTTTATACCAGGAACGGTCATCGACAGCCTGGTTCCCATGCGCCGCGTGGAAAGCGTATCTGGGGCGCTGCGCCATGCCCAGCAACCGATTGACTCGATGAATCTTTCATCCTCTCAGGTGCCCTCTGAGGTGCTGAAAACACTCCATGTCCGTTAGCGAGGAAAACGGCGTTGCCGGCGCTTTTCCCTGCATTCGAAAATATGAAGATTTATAGTTAAAATTCAGTTGGATAGGCTGCGATTCAAGGCTTGAAAAATGGCCCGGGACGGACTATATAGAGAGTAGGGACGCCGCAAGGGTCCCGGGTTCGGTGGTCGCGAGACGCCGGTGATGTGACTATTGCTTCATTAGGAGGATAGACATGATCGACTTTACACCATTATTCCGCGGTTCCGTCGGGTTCGATCGCCTCGCTACCATGCTGGAGGAGGCCACGAGCACCGAGGTTGGCGGTTATCCGCCCTACAACATTGAGCTGACCGGCGAGAACCGGTATCGCATCTCCATGGCGGTGGCGGGTTTCTCGGAGAATGAGCTCGAACTGGAGGTCAAGCAGAATCTGCTGCGCGTATCCGGCGGAAAGTCGGAGGAGCGCAAGGAAGAGCGGCCTGATTTCCTCTATCAGGGCATCGCCAATCGCGGCTTCGACAGGCATTTCCAGCTCGCGGATTATGTGAGGGTCGAAAACGCGAAGCTCGAAAACGGTCTGCTGCACATCGACCTGGTGCGCGAGGTCCCGGAGGCGATGAAACCGCGTCGCATCGAGATCCGCGCGGGTGAAGCGGGGGAAAAGCCCGCCCTGGAGGGCGAGGCGAAACAGGCCGCGTGATCAGGCAGCGCCGTTGACGCTTGAGGGAGCTCGCCGCGAGGCGGCTCCCTTTTTGTTTTGGAGTACACGCCTTGGGGTGTGACGACCCCAGGGTGGTACTCCAGGCGGGTCAGGAGTGGGCGGGGTAGTCGGTATAGCCCTTTTCGCCGCCGCCGTAGAAGGTGTCCCGATCCGCTTCATTGAGGGGCCAGTCGTGCTCCAGGCGCGCGGGGAGGTCGGGGTTGGCGATGAAGGGGACGCCGAAGGCGACGAGGTCGGCCAGGCCTTCGTCGATGGCGGCCTTGGCGCGGGGGGTATCAAAGCCGCCGCAGAGGATGATGGGGCCGGAGAAGGCCGCGCGGATCTTCGGCAGGAAACCCTGGGGGATGGCGGGCATGCCGAAGGTGGCCTGGTCGTTGATGTGCAGGTAGGCGACGCCACGGCGATCCAGTTCCCGGGCGAGGTAGACGAAGGTGGCCTCCATCTCTTCATCTTCGGGCATGGCGTTGAACTGGCCGTTGGGGGAGATGCGCACGCCGGTGCGTTCCATGCCGATGGCGTCGGCTACCGCGTCGACGGTCTCCAGCAGAAAACGGCAGCGGTTCTCCACCGAGCCGCCGTAGTCGTCGTCGCGTCGGTTGACCTTTGAATTGAGGAATTCATCGAACAGATAGCCGTTGGCGGCGTGGATCTCGACGCCGTCGAGACCCGCTTCGCGGGCGTTGCGGGCGGCCTGGACGAAGGCCTCCCGTACCCGCTTGATGCCCTGGGCATCGAGGGCCTTGGGGCGGCTGGTGGGGACGTTGCCGGGGTTACCCTCCTGGTCATAGGCGAAACAGCCCGCCCCTTCCGGCTGTTCGTCGCTGGGGCCTTCCGGCGCGCCGCCGTTCGGTTGCAGGCTGGCGTGGGAGACCCGCCCGACATGCCAGATCTGGGCGAAGACATGGCCGTTGTCCTGGTGCACCGCCTCGGCGATGCGTCCCCAACCGCTGACCTGCTCCGGGGTGTAGATGCCCGGGGTCCACAGATAGCCCCGCCCCTGGGGCGAGACCGGCGTGCCTTCGGTGATGATCAGGCCGGCGCTGGCGCGCTGGGCGTAGTACTCGGCCATCAGCTCCGTTGGCGCATCCCCTTCGCCGGCACGGCAGCGGGTCATGGGGGCCATGACGATACGGTTGCCGAGTTCCAGCGGACCGAGCTTGATGGGGTTGAACAGGGCGTGGGACATGGGGCCTCCTGGGTATTGGCGTTATGTGTCGGTCATTGTAGGGCCGTCGGCCCGGCCTGTCCAAGGCGCGAATCAGCGCAGCGGGAACCTCCCGCTGGGGCAGAGAAACAGCAGGATCATGCCGCTGGCGAAGCTGAGGTCCTTCGCCCGCCGCCGCCCGAACTTGCGCCGCAAGTAGCGCACCCGGAGGTTGCCGTTGAGTACCTCCCCCAGGCAGATCAGTAGCCGGACCAGAAACCCCTTGAGGACCATTGGGCGATCACCAGGCCCTGATCAGCCGGACCGAACAACGCGGTCTCAATGCAACAAGGTAAACATCTTGCCGCGGTAGCGTTTGACCAGATCGGCGTCGCCGCCGAGCATGTCGAAGACGGCGAGCATGCCCTTGCGCGCGGCGTCATCACCGAACTTGCGATCCTTGCGCATCAGCCCCAGCAGCAGCTCCAGGGCCTGTTCGAAGTCCTGCTGAAAGATGCGCATGGCGGCAAGTTGGTAGGTGGCCTGGCTGTCGCCGGATTCGGCGGCCTCGATCAGTTCCGCCTCGGCGGGAGCGGTACTGAGGGCGCGAATGAAGGGGAGCTGGGCGCGCAGCTGCTTGGCCTCAGGGTCGTCCTGCTTGTCCAGGGGCAGGGCGTCGAGAAGTTGTTCGGTGGCATCGAAGTCGCCGCGCAGCATCTTGAGCTGGGCATTGGCGAGGATGACGCGGTAGTTTTCCGGATCTTCGGCGGTGACCCGCACCAGCAGATCCTCCGCGGTTTCCAGGTCCTCCTGGTCCATGGCGTCCAGGGCCTGGTCGATGAGGGCGTCCGACTCCCGGGGGATGTGCTGGTTGATGAAGTCCCGAATCGAGCCCTCGGGCAGGGCGCCGGCGAATTCGTCCACCACCTCGCCGTTTCTGAACAGCTTGACGGTGGGGATGCTGCGGATGCCGAACTGGCCGGCCACTTCCCGCTGCTCTTCGGTATTGATCTTGGCGAGGATGAACTTGCCGGCGTAATCCTCGGCGATCCTGGCGAGTGTCGGCATCAGCATCTTGCAGGGTTGACACCACTCGGCCCAGAAATCGACCAGAACCGGCACCTGGTAGGAGCGCTCCAGCACATCCTGGGTGAAACTGGCGTCGGTGACTTCCACGATGTAGGGTGAATCGGCCATGGTGTGCTCCTCTGGTTCTTGGTTCTGACTTTTGTGGTGGTTTGGGTAAAGAATAGACAGGATTAACAGGATTTTTCAGGATTGACAGAATTTGCTTATTGATGATTTGAGTGCAGGGGTACTCGATCGGAGTCATAAACCATACCAAACCTTAAACGAATTCTGTTAATCCTGCGAAATCCTGTTAATCCTGTCCATTAAGACCCTGAAACGACGAACTATTCCGCCACCGGCGCATGGGGCGAGTTGGGGACGAAGGCGACTTCGTCGCCGTCTTCGAGCAGGGTGAAGGGTTCGCAGAACTGCTTGTTGACCGTGACGCGAAAGGTGCCGTCCTTGAACAGGTGGGCTTGGGGCGGACGGCGGCGGCGTTGCAGTTCGATCAGCTTCTCCACGGTCCGCACCGCCGGCGGCAGTTCGATCTCCTCCGCCTCCTTGCCAAGTTTCCTGACGAAGTAAGTGAAGTAGAGCACCTTGATCCGGCGCTTTTGCTCCCCATCCGGGTCCTTGCGCTCCACGCCCAACTCTTCCAGGCGCTTGAGATAGGCATCCCAGTTCTGCTGGTGCTTCTCGCCCAGTTCGTAGAGGGTCTCCCAGGAGTAGATGCCGGTGTCGTGGCCGTCGTCGAAGACCAGCTTGATCGCGTACTGGCCCTGGGGCTCGATGCGCTCGATGTTGACCTGCTCCTTGCCTACCGGAGGCGAGTCCATGGTCCGCACCTCCTTGGCGCGGGAGAAGACGCGCAGATACTCGCAAGGCAGTTCGAAGCGCTTGCCGTCGGAGAATTCCATGGCCAGCAGGCGACTCTTCTGGTGCAGGTTGATGGCTACCGGTTCCGGATGTTCGCTCATGATGTGTTCTTTTCGCTTCGCTTGTTCGGGTTTGTTAATGGACAGGATTACTTTTTTGCTTCCGCCATTACCTCGGGGCGAGGGTTGATCGCTAGTGGCCTGCTCGTGATCGGCTGAATCTTACGTTGCTCGTTACAGCCCCTCGTAAACAAGAACAGAGCCCAGGAGTGCTAGTCCTTTGAGGACTGGCACTCCTAAGCCAAACGGTCCTGCATCGCGTAAGTCCGGCTAAAGCCTCGACCTCAAGATCATCCGCATGCGAACAAAAAATCCTGTCAATCCTGAGAAATCCTGTTAATCCTGTCTATTTATCCTGGATTGAGAGTTCACCCCACCGCGTCGAGAACCCGCCGACGGAATTTGACGCCCAGCTCTCCGGCCTGGCGTTCACACTCGGCGATGTCGACCCCTTCCAGGCCGTCGATGGCGCTGGCGGTGACATCGGCGATATAGTTTGGCGCTTCGCGAAGAAAATTCAACATCGCCTGGTAGGACCCCGGTAGTTGCGGGGCGCAGTGGCGGTTGTAGAGTTCTTCGTTGTGGGCGTTCATCGAGACCGACAGCGAGTCGACCCAGGGCGCCATCTCGGGCAGGACGTTGCGCTTGTGCACCAGATTGGCCAGGCCGTCGGTGTTGATGCGTACGCTACCGCCGTGCTCCTTGACGTAGCGGGCGATCTCCAGCAGCGCCTTGAGGCGCAGGGTGGGTTCGCCGAAGCCGCAGAAGACCACCTGGTTGTAGCGGGTGGGGTCGCCGATCTCGGCGATGATCTGGTCGACCTCGGGGCGATGATCCAGGGTCAGGTCGTAATCATGCACCTTTTTGATCCCATGGGTCTTGGGGCAGAAGCGACACTCCAGGGTGCAGCGGTCGTTGAGGTTGATGTAGAGGTTGTCACCAATGGTATAGGTGAGCTGGTTCTGTTTCACTGCCGGTTCCTGATGTTTCATGCCGTGGCGGCCCCGTCATGGTGTGCGAGGGCGTTATCGCCATATTGTCTCACGTCGGCGGTTTTCAAGTCGGCTGCAAATCCTGGGGATTGGGTTATAATGGCGGACATGTCTCCTCCACACCCGATACGCTGGCGCAGGCGCTTGATCGGCAGGGGCCCCGCCACCCTTGCCGCGCCGCCTTGGTACGGATAGCTGCTTCAGGCCGAGTGCGATGATTTCCCGACGCAAACCCACCATCAACCCCGATACCGCCTTCTCGCCGGTCGCCGGCGTCTCGCTGGAACAATTCCTGGGTGAGCTTGGACACCGCTTCGACTTCAGCGAAGAGAGGCCCGCCTATATCGACCGGACCTATCTGGACAGCTTCGACTGGCGGTTGTTCGAGGGCGGCGGCACCCTCTGCTTCGAACGGGAGAGCCACGCCCGCCGGCTGGTGTGGACGCCCCACGATTCCCGTCAGGGGCGGGTGATGCTGGGGCGGGTCAACAAGCCGCCCAGATTCGGCTGGGATTACCCGCCGGGGGCGATGCGCTCGACCATCGGCCCACTGCTGGAGATGCGCGCGCTGCTGCCGCGTATCGATCTGGTCACCCGGGTGCGCACCCTGCGGCTGCTGGATGATGAGCGCAAGACGGTGGTGCGGCTGCGCGTCGAGGAGAGCCGTCCGCGCCGCGCCGAGCGGGATGACGATGAACTCAATCAGGAGCAGCCGCCGGTGGCGGTTCGTATCGTCACCCTGCCGGTGCGCGGTTACGATGACGAATTGGCGGATCTGCGCAAATGGCTCTATGATTCCGACCGCGTCACGCCGCGCACCCCCTGCCTGCTGGAGGAGGCGATCAACGCCACCGGCGGCAGGGTGGCGGATTACAGCTCCAAGCTCGACTTCGAATTCGATCCTGACATGCCGGCGGCGGAGGCGGTGCGGGAGATCCACCGTTTCCTGCTCGGGGTGATGGAGCAGAACCTGTTCGGCGTGCGCGAGGATATCGATTCGGAGTTCCTGCACGACTTTCGGGTGGCGATCCGCCGCACCCGCTCGGCCCTGACCCAGGTCAAGGGCGTCCTTCCCGCCAGTGCGACCGATCACTTCAAGGAGCGTTTCGCCTGGCTGGGGCAGGTCACCGGCCCGACCCGGGACATGCACGTCTATCTGCTGGGCTTCGACGACTATCGCGACAGCCTGCCGCGTCAGTATCAGGGTGACCTGGAGCCCCTGCGCGCCTTCCTGATCGCCCATCAGAAGCTGGAACATGGCCAGCTGGTGGAGCGGCTGGCGTCGCCGGAGTTCGAGGAGCTGATCCGGCAATGGCGGGATTTCCTGGCGCGAACCGATCTGGGGGCGCGTTCGAAGCATGGCGACAAACCGCTGATCGAGGTGGCGAGCAAGCGCATCCGCGAGATGGCGCAACGGGTCTTCGAGGAGGGGGACGCCATCGACGACCGCTCCCCGCCCGAGGATCTGCATGAGCTGCGCAAGAGTTGCAAGAAGTTGCGCTATCTGATGGAGTTCTTCCAGAGCATCTACCCGGCGAACAAGATCGGTGGCCCGATCCGAGAGATCAAGCGGCTGCTCGACAATCTGGGGGATTATCAGGACCTGGAGGTACAGGCGGGCAAGCTGCGCCACTTCGCCCATCAGATGGTCGAGGAGGGGGCCACTCCCGCCGACACCCTGTTGGCCATGGGGATGCTGGTGGACGGGCTGCTGCGTCGCCAGCAGCAGAAGCGGGGCGAGTTCAGCGAACGCTACGCGCGCTTCGCCGACACCGAGAACCGGCAGCGCTTCCAGGCACTGTTCGGGAACCGGGGGGGCAAGTGAACATCGTCGCGGTCTACAACATCAAGGGCGGCGTCGGCAAGACCTCGGCGGCGGTGAATATCGCCCACCTCGCCGCCCAGGATGGCTTTCGGGTATTGCTGTGGGACCTCGACCCGCAGGCGGCGTCGACCTACTACTTTCGCGTCAAACCGCGCATTCGCGGCGGCGGCAAGAAGATGATCCGCGGCAAGCTGGACCTGGACGACCAGATCAAGGGCACGGATTACGAGAACCTGGACCTGCTCCCCGCCGACTTCTCCTACCGCAAGATGGACGTGGCGCTGGGGGACATCAAGAAACCCGCCCTGCAACTGCTCAAGCTATTGCGCCCCCTCTCCTATGAGTTCGATCTGGTGGTACTGGACTGCCCACCGAGCATCTCGCTGGTCTCGGAAAACATCTTTCACGCCGCGTCGGCGCTGCTGGTGCCCACCATTCCCACCACCCTGTCAATCCGTACCTATCAGCAGTTGTTGAAATTTCTCAAAGAGAACAAACTGGACCGGATAGATGTGCTGCCCTTCTTCTCGATGGCGGACCGCCGCAAGAGCATGCATGTGGAGATCATGCGCCAGTTGCCGAAGAAATATCGCAACTTCATGGATGCGTGGATCCCCTACGCCAGCGACGTGGAGCGCATGGGTCTGCATCGCGAGCCGGTCACCGCCTTCGCGCCGAATGCCATCGCCGCCCGCGCCTACCAGCGGCTTTGGAACGAGGTCGCGGAACGCCTGAGTCTTCAACCCATGTAGCATTGCGCGTATGATGGGCGGCAGCTCCCTGTCCGGAGCCGACGAGCCCCGGGCTTCGCCAATGAATTCAACCGATGATACAGAGAAGCATCCATGAGTGAAAACCAAGTCACGACCACGCCATTCGATGACCAGCGCCCCGGTACCTCGGGGCTGCGCAAGAAGGTCAGGGTATTCGAGCAGGATCACTATCTGGAAAACTTCGTCCAGGCCATCTTCGATACCCAGCCCGAGCTGCGCGGCGGCACCCTGGTGGTGGGCGGCGACGGCCGCTACCACAATCGCCACGCGGTGCAGACCATCATCAACATGGCCGCCGCCAACGGCGTCGCCAAGGTGATCGTGGGCCAGGGCGGCATCCTCTCCACCCCGGCCTGTTCGGCGGTGATCCGCAAGTACCAGACCCAGGGCGGCATCATCCTCTCCGCCAGCCACAACCCCGGCGGACCGAACGAGGATTTCGGCATCAAGTTCAACGTCCCCAACGGCGGCCCCGCGCCGGAGCGGGTTACCGAGGCGATCTACCAGCGCACCCGCGAGATCGACCGCTACTTCATCGACCGTCTCGGCGAGGTGGATATCGATACCGTCGGCAGCCGCAATGAGGACGGCATGGAGATCGAAGTGATCGATCCCGTCACCGACTACGCCGAGCTGATGAGCCACCTGTTCGATTTCGACGCCATTCGCATGATGTGCAAGTCCGGCGCCTTTCGCATGCGTTTCGACGCCATGCACGCGGTCACTGGCCCCTACGCCAGACGCATCTTCGAAGAGATGCTGGGGGCGGAAGAGGGTACGGTAATGAATGGCGAGCCGCTGGAGGACTTCGGCGGCGGCCATCCCGATCC
The DNA here is from genome assembly GCA_011390365.1 of Gammaproteobacteria bacterium. Classification (GTDB taxonomy): domain Bacteria; phylum Pseudomonadota; class Gammaproteobacteria; order Chromatiales; family Chromatiaceae; genus SLIM01. The sequence continues at coordinate 25,820 of JAABSM010000026.1, read as the reverse complement.
CAACTTGGTGCACGCCCATGAGTTGGTGGAGATGACCCGCGGCCTCAATGGCGTCGACTTCGCCGCCGCCTCCGATGGCGACGGCGACCGCAACATGATCCTGGGGCGCAACTTCTTCGTTACCCCCAGCGACAGCCTGGCGGTGATCGCCGCCAACGCCCACCTGATCCCGGGCTATCGCAACGGCATCCCCGGCATCGCCCGCTCCATGCCCACCAGTCAGGCCGCCGACCGGGTCGCCGACGCGCTGGGTATCGAGTGCTACGAGACCCCCACCGGCTGGAAATTCTTCGGCAACCTGCTCGACGCCGGCAAGATCGCGGTGTGCGGCGAGGAGAGTTTCGGCACCGGTTCCGATCATGTGCGCGAGAAGGACGGCCTGTGGGCGGTGCTCTTCTGGCTCAACCTGCTGGCGGTGCGCAAGCAGTCGGTGGCGGAGATCGTCACCGACCACTGGAAGCGCTTTGGTCGCAACTTCTACACCCGCTACGACTACGAAGGGGTGGACAAGAGTGCCGCCGAAGGGCTGATGGACCACCTGCGGGATCGCTGCGACGAACTGCCGGGGCGGCAACTGGGCGGCCTGACGGTGGCGTATGCCGATGACTTCGCCTACACCGACCCGGTGGATGGCAGTGTCTCCGAACACCAGGGCATTCGTATCGGCTTCAAGGGCGGATCGCGCATCGTCTTCCGCCTCTCCGGCACCGGCACCGTCGGCGCCACATTGCGGGTCTATCTGGAGAAGTACGAACCGGACCCCGCCAAGCAGGACCAGGCCACCGCCGACGCGATGGCCAAACTGGTGGCGATCGCCAAGGATGTCGCCGAAATCGAGGCCCGTACCGGGCGCGGCGAACCGACGGTGATTACCTGATTTTTATTTATTGGACAGGATTTACAGGATTAACAGGATTTTTTGTAGGATGGGCAAAGCGCAGCGTGCCCATCATGCCTTGGTGGTAAGGGCTTGCGATTGATGGGCACGGCGCTGCTAGCACGCAACAATAACCGAGTTACCGGGAGCGCCTTTGCCCATCCTACGCCCCTTCCGCTTTGGCCTCTATCGCAAATCGCCCCGCCAATAAATCCTGTTAATCCTGTAAATCCTGTCTAAAAAACAAACCACGGAAGAGCAACTTGTCTAGAAAGCAATCATCCAACAAGCCCGCCGTCAACGATCCTCATCTGGAACGGGAGAAGGCGAAGTACGACAACCCCATCCCCAGTCGCGAATTCATCATGGAGCGGCTGAAGCACCACGGTACGCCCCTCGGCTATGAGGCGATCGTCGACGATCTCGGCATCACTGAAGAGGAGCAGCGCATCGCCCTGAAAAGGCGGCTGCGGGCGATGGAGCGGGACGGCCAGCTGGTCTTCAATCGCAACAAGGCCTACTGCCTGGTCAACAAGAAGGACCTGATCGCCGGGCGCATCATCGGCCACCCCGACGGCTTCGGCTTTCTCAAGCCGGACGTCGGTGGCGAGGATCTGTTCCTGTCGCCGAAAGAGATGCGCAAGGTGCTGCACAGCGACCGCGCGCTGGCGCGGGTGATTGGCGTCGACCGCCGCGGGCGCAAGGAGGGGGCGCTGATCGACGTGCTGGAGCGCGCCCACAAGGAGATCGTCGGCCGCCTCTTCATCGAGGACGGCATCGGTTTCGTCGCCCCCGACAACAAGCGCATTCACCAAGAAATTTTGATTCCCGAGAGCAAGCTCGGCGACGCCGTGGACGGCCAGATCGTGGTCGCCGAGATCACCGAACAGCCCACCAAGCGCAGCCAGCCCATCGGCCGCATCAAGGAGGTAATGGGCGAACACATGGCCGCCGGCATGGAGACCGATCTGGCGATCCGCAGCCACGAATTGCCGGTTGACTGGCCCGAGGCGGTCGAGCAGGAGATCGCCGGGCTCTCCGAGGAAGTCGAAGAGTCGTCCAAGGAGGGGCGCGAAGACCTGCGCAAGCTGCCGCTGGTCACCATCGACGGCGAGGATGCCCGCGACTTCGACGACGCCGTCTACTGCGAACGCAAGCCCAAGGGCTGGAAGCTGCTGGTGTGCATCGCCGATGTGTCGAGCTACGTCAAACCCGGCACCGCCCTCGACGCCGAGGCGCGCGAGCGGGGCAACTCGGTCTACTTTCCCGATCGCGTCATCCCGATGCTGCCCGAGGTGCTCTCCAACGGCCTCTGTTCCCTCAATCCCGACGTGGACCGGCTGTGCATGTGCTGCGAGATGTACCTCAATCAGCAAGGCAAGCTCACCCGCACCCGCTTCTTCGAGGGGGTCATGCGCTCCCACGCCCGCCTGACCTACAACAAGGTCGCGGCGATGCTCGACGGCGATGGGGATCTGTGCGCCCAGTACGCCGAGGTGCTGCCCCACGTCAATGACCTCTACGCCCTCTATCGGGTGCTGCACGAGGCCCGCCAGGAACGGGGCGCGATCGATTTCGATACCACCGAAACCAAGATCCGCTTCGACGACAACGGCAAGGTGGCGGAGATCTACCCGCTGGAGCGCAACGACGCCCACCGCATGATCGAGGAGTTCATGCTCGCCGCCAACGTCGCCACGGCGAAATTCCTCGAACGCAAGAAGATCCCCGCGCTGTATCGCATCCACGAAACCCCCAGCGCCGAAAAGCTCGAAGACCTGCGCACCTTCCTCGCTGAATTGGGATTGCGCCTGGAGGGTGGCGACAAGCCGGAGGCGATCCACTACGCCGAGCTGCTGGAATCGGTCAAGGAGCGCCAAGACGCCCATCTGATCCAGACCGTGTTGCTGCGCTCCATGATGCAGGCGGTCTACAGCGCCGAGAACAAGGGGCATTTTGGTCTGGCCTTCCCCGCCTATGCCCACTTCACCTCACCCATCCGTCGCTACCCCGACCTGGTAGTGCACCGCGCCATCAAGCACGCCCTGGGGCTCACCCGCACCGGCAAGATCGTCAGCGCGGTCAAGAAGGTCTTCGGCGGCAAGGGCGACTTCGTCCACTCTCCCACCGAGATCGAACAGCTCGGCGAACACTGCTCCAGCACCGAACGCCGCGCCGACGAGGCCACCCGCGACGCCACCGACTGGCTCAAGTGCGAGTACATGGTGGACAAGGTGGGCGAAACCTTCGACGGCATCGTCACCAGCGTCACCTCCTTCGGCCTGTTCGTGGAGCTGAACGACATCTACATCGACGGCCTCCTCCACATCACCTCCCTCGACAACGACTACTACAACTTCGACCCCATCGGTCATAGATTGACCGGCGAACGCAGCGGCAAGGTCTATCGCCTCGGCGACCCCTGCCGCGTCACCCTCGCCAAGGTCGACCTCGACCAGCGACGCATCGACTTCGCCTTGCCCAAGGAAGAACGCCAGGACGGACCGCCCAAGAAGAAGCGTCGGCATCGGAAGAAAAATACTGGACAGGATTGACGGGACTTTCAGGATGGACCGGATTCCTCGTTACCAAGTTCTACTTGGTAATGCCTGCCGGGCAAGCTCTGCTTGGCGTGGTCTGGATGGAGGTTGTTTCTGGTTCCCACGCGCCGCGTGGGAACTCCGACTCACAGCGCTGCGGTGAGCGAAGATTCGGACTTCAGGTCTGGTGCCGGGGTTTATCTGGAGCGCTGTCGAAAATTGACGCCAGACCAGAACCTCCAATTCCTCGATAAATTTCGGCAACTGCATGGCGAGGCGTTGCTGCCCGAGAGAAGACGCCAAATCGAGAGCATTTGGTGTGGCTTGATGAAGATGGTTCAGGGGGACGAATTTCCGACACCGCGTTGTTGGAACGCCGCTGGTAATGCTTTAGCCGGGCGGCAGAGCCGCCAAGCCTGGGGTGCCGAGGGGGACCCTCGGCACCAATAAAGATAATCCTGTCAATCCTGCAAAATTCTGTTAATCCTGTCTGTCCTATATTCAAAAATGAGCGAACAACACTACACCGCCGGTCTCAATAGCGCCCGCGCCGCCCTGAAAAAGGGGGATAGCGTGGAAGGGGTATGGGTCGACGCCTCCCGGCGGGATCGCCGCATGCAGGAGATCCTCGAGCTGGCCGAGGCTCAGCGAATCCCTATCCATCCTGTTGAGCGCAAGGAGTTGGATAAACTCGCGCCGGGTATCAACCACCAAGGGGTGCTGGTACGGACCAGCGCGGTGACGGCGCTAAGTGAAAATTCCCTGCCCGATCTCATCGCCGCCGCCGACAATCCACTGCTGCTGATCCTGGACGGGGTGCAGGACCCCCACAACCTGGGGGCGTGTCTGCGCAGCGCCGATGCCGCCGGGGCCTGTGCGGTGATGGCGCCCAAGGACAAATCGGTAGGGCTGACGCCGGTAGCGATCAAGGTGGCGAGCGGCGCGGCGGAGCGGGTGCCCTTCGTGCAGGTGACCAATCTCGCTCGCGCCCTGGATTCGCTCAAGGAGCAGGGGGTGTGGATCGTCGGCGCCGCCGGCGAGGCGGAGAGTCTGTTGTACGACATCGATCTCACCGGCCCCATCGCCATCGCCATGGGGGCGGAGGGATCGGGGCTGCGACGGCTGACTCGGGAACACTGCGACTATCTTGCCAAACTGCCGATGGCCGGCGAGGTGGAGAGCCTGAATGTCTCCGTCGCCGCCGGCATCTGTCTGTTCGAGGCGGTGCGGCAGCGACTGGGCTGACACGGATTGCGGCAACGATGCCGCTATCCTAACCTCCGACAACCCGGCGTATTGGGTGTATAGGGAGGTTGCGAGCCCTTATCCGCAACTGTACGCGCACCGCCGAGCCAAGGTTTTCATAAGGTCCGTCACGGAGGCGCTGGGATCACAGGTGAGGATTTCTCCGCCTGCTCCGTGCCCAACGTCATTAACTTAAGCGCCACGCCAGGTTCCCGTCTTTGATGCGCCTTACTTCGGGGGCAGCCCCGAAATCGCCGGGCCGGCATAGAAGGATGTGCCGAATAAAAGGCCTAGTCGCTCGGTCGACGGCACATCCTTCTATGCAGAACCAAAAACCGTCGGCCCACCCACGAAATGAGGCGCATCATTCCCGGAGAATGCCGCAGCAGCTTAAGTTAACCTGATTAGTAAGATGCTCCAGTTGAACGATGCCCACCGGGCTTTCTCGTTTTCTCGTTCCCATGCGCCGCATGGGAATGCCGTCTTGACCGCGTCGCGGTCCGAGTCGGGGTGCGGCGCATCCAAGACAACTGAGATATCTTGCTATTCAAGTAAGTTAATGACATTGGCTCCGTGCCTCGGTGAGCGATTTTCGGTATTGGCAATATCTGGAAAACCGATGCGCGGCTGTACCAGCGACCGCGCCTACCGCGACCTGTCCGAGGCGCTTCCCCAGCCTTCCATTGGTCTCGACCCGCCCCTTGAGGAGATCTATCGCGATCTGCTGCCTGGAGCACCCGCGGCCGGGCTGAATCAACGCCTCCAAGCCGCCGCGACTCCACCCGCAAGTCGCTGTATTTTTCAGACGGCTGGCGTCGTTACAGAAGAGCCGCACCCTTTGTTTTTCAGCGTCGCCATGGCTCGGGAAACCGTCACCGCGGTGGCGGCGAAGGTGGGGAGGTGATGATGTTGCGGCATCGGACACCATCGGCTGATTTCGCGACTGAAAGAGTCGCCGTTTTATCGAATTCAAACCGCTTGTTCCAGCACTTTCATCGCGTCGATTGAGAGCTAAAAGCCGGGGCGGCCGAAAACCGCCCAAATCGGGGAATTCGACAGCCTGGTGCAGCACCCGCTAAATAAGCAGTGACACTATTTATTTAACAATCAATAGCATATGCCCCGCATTATTCATAGTCACTTGGCGGCTGCTGCATTAGAATGAACGGTTACCTGCCAAAGCGGCGGGCAGGAGCGCCGATCAATGGGCAGCGGATATATTTGCCAGCGCGGTCGGGTGCTGGTTTTCTGAATCGCGAAAAATAATCTGAACCTGACCCTTTAATTCTCCACAAACACCCGCCGACAGACCCATTTCTGCTTCTTCATCGCCTTCCGCTGCTCAGAAGGGCCCAAACCGAATCTTGACAACGCCCCCGATCAGGGCAATACTTTAACGTAGACGTTTGGATTTCCAATACTTATCTTTTATTAATCATTTCAGATTGAAATGTATGATAGATTCCTTAGCCTGACGGCTGCGGACTGAAGGGTTGCCGTAGTGAATCAATGACAAGGAGAAAGTCGTGTTGTTTTTGCTGGTTTTAGGTGGTGCTGGAGGCGCTGCTGCTTATTATTTTTCAAGAAAGAATAAAAAAAAACAACAGCAACCATTGGCAACTTTTACTGAAGCGCGTATTGCCGAAGAAAACGCAATCAACCGTAAATTATTGCTCTCTGGATTAACCGCGAGTCTAGCATTATTTCCTAGCCCCATCGCTTTATTTGCCACAATTCCCCTGGGGGTCTATCTGAGTCTCGAATTTTTCCAGGCAGGCTACCAAGAAATCAGACAAAAGCGTATCGGCGTGGGCGTAATCGATACACTAACCTGTGGTGTGTTACTGATTATTGGACAAATTTTTGCGCTGGTATTTTTTCTTGCCGTGCTTTTTTTCAGCCAGAAATTTTTACTCAAAACCAAAGATAACTCTGAAAAAAATTTATTTCACATCTTTGCAGAACGTCCCGACATGGTTTGGATTGTCCGTGACCAAGTCGAACTTGAGGTGCCTTTTGAAGCAATTGAAATTGGAGACATTGTGATTGTCAATGCAGGTGAGGTCATCCCTGTTGATGGCGCCATTGTTCAAGGTCAGGCAAGAATTGATCAACACATGCTAACAGGCGAGTCAGTTGCGGTTGAAAAAATTGTTGGGGAAACAGTTTTAACCTCGACAATAGTCTTGTCAGGCAGGATTCTGATTGAAGTCGAAAAAACTGGCAGTGAAACCGTTGCCGCAAAAATCGGCGAGATTTTACATAACACGGCAGATTTCAAGTCAAGCCTGGAGACGCGCGGGGAGAAGATCGCCAATCAAAGTGCATTGCCAACTTTAGCGTTAAGCGGCGTGACTTACATGCTACTGGGGCCAATCAAAGCCGTTTCTGTGTTGATGGCATACTTTGGCTACAACATGCGGATCTCGGCACCGCTCAGCGTCTTGCAATTTTTACAACGGGCTTCTGATCACGGGGTTCTGGTTAAAGATGGGCGGGCGTTGGAAACCCTGGTCAAGGTTGATGCAGTGGTATTTGACAAAACTGGCACACTGACGAAAAAAACCCTGCAAATGAGTCAAATCCATTGTTTTTCAGGTTATCATGAAGACGAGATTTTGCGAATTGCAGCAACGGCTGAACAGCGGCAAAGCCACCCAATTGCCAAAGCCATTTTAGCTGCTGCCAATGCAAAAGATATTCAATTCACCGCAAGCGAGCATATTCGTTATGAAATTGGCTTGGGGCTGAAAATGGACTTTGAAAACCAGTTATTTGAAATTGGCAGTCAAAAATTCATGCAGGCTGAAGCAATCCCAATACCTGTTGAAGTCGCCGAGATTCAACGGGCTAGTCAGAAAAACGGTTACTCCTTGATATATGTTGCTGTCGCAAAAAAAGTAATTGGTGTCCTTGAGCTATGTCCAACCATCCGTCCCGAAGCGAAGCAAATTATAGAGCAATTAAAACAACGCGATTTGGCGATTTATATTATTTCCGGAGATTATGAAGCCCCAACCAAACATCTTGCTGAAAGATTAGGCATAGACAATTATTTTGCAGAAACACTGCCGAAAAACAAAAGCGCCATTATTGATAAGCTCCAGCAACAGGGAAAAACGGTATGTTTTATCGGAGACGGCATCAATGACACAGTCGCGCTCAAGCAAGCTAATGTATCAGTTTCTCTCCAGGGGGCTTCAACAGCAGCCATTGATATTGCGCAGGTTGTTTTGATGGGCAAAAATTTGTCACAATTGCCAGCATTATTTGATATTGCTGATTCACTCGATAGCAACATGAAAAAAGGTTTTCTGACAACGATCATACCAGGAGTGATTTGTGTTTATGGCGTTTACTTTTTACACTTTGGCATTTTTGCGGGCATTGTTTTGTATAACCTAGGTTTAGCTGCTGGTGTCATCAATGCCTTATTTCCTCAGCTTGGCCAGCAAGATAAAGATTAAATTAACAACACTAGAAGGAGTTTTTTCATGGAACAGCGCAATACTGTTAACGATGTACAAAATGTTTATGACGGTTGGGAAGGACGCTTGTGGGAATTATTGATGGGCGAACAAATCCATATCGGCGGTCATCAACAATCGATGCTAATGGCGACGCAGGCAGGTATCAGCGAGGGCAGCAAAGTATTGGATTTATGTAGCGGTGTGGGGGGCGGACTGCGCTTTTTATCTAAGCACTTTAAAGTTCAAGCTTACGGCTTGGAAGTAACCAGTCATATGATCGCGGAAGCCGAAAAACGTACTGAAGAAGAAGGGATGTCGATTGAATATCGCCAAGGTGATGTTGTCGAAAATCCTTATGATGATGATATGTTTGATTTTATTTGGGGGGAAGATGCTTGGTGTTATGTGTCTGATCGCACGGCACTGCTACAACATGCAGCACGAGTATTAAAGCCAAATGGCGTGATTGCGTTTTCTGATTGGATGACAGGGCCAAACGGACTCACAGCGCAAGAAGCCAAGCGCATTAATGATTTTATGACTTTTCCACACACTGAAAGCCTTGTCAGCTATCAGCAAAAATTGGAGCAAGCAGGTTTTACGATCCGTATTGCAGAGGATTTGTGTGACTTGTTCGCCGAATGCATTGAACTGTATTTGAAAATGATGAAGGTGCAACACACTTATGATGTAATGAAGATTTTGGGGGATGATAAGGCGTTGTTCGACAAAATCTGTGAGGAGTTTGAGTTTATGCTGAGTATGGCACGGCAAGGGAAATTTGGGCGGGCTCGGATTATAGCGGCTTTATCATAACCCATCCGTAATTATTCAGATTGCTGCGCAAAAATGCGATTTTTGCTTGCGACCAAGGGGAGAGTGCCAGCTTCTCTCCCTTGGGAACCCCCAAAGGGTTGCGTAACCCTTCAGCAATCCCGCTATCGCGTGATGTGCTGAATTGTTACTGAGTAGTTACCTCAAATCAACGGTACGGGCGTATGACTCAGGCAGCGATACAGAAAATCAGCCGGGAGGCGTACCTGGCGATGGAGGAGCAGAGCGAGGTTCGCCATCAGTTCTTCAATGGCGAGGTTTTCGCGATGACGGGCGGGACCTTCAATCACTCCGCGATTGCCGGAAACCTCTATCTTTCCATGGGCAGCCGTCTGGGCGGTAGTTCTTGCCGGCCCATGAACGGCGACATGCGTATTCAGACCCCCTCCGGCCTGGATACCTATCCCGACGTCTCCGTCTTTTGCGGCAAGCCCGAGCTATCCGACAAACAGCGCACGCTCCACAATCCGGTAGTGATCTTCGAGGTGCTCTCCCCCTCCACCCGCAATTACGACCGCGGCGACAAATTCGCCCATTACCGCTCGATTCCCACGCTGCATGACTATGTCCTGATCGACCCGGACGAGATCGGCGTCGAGCACTTTCGGCGCTCCCCGGATGGCCGGGAGTGGGTATTGCGTGACTACCGCGACCTTTCCGAGGCGCTTCCCCTGCCTTCCATTGGTCTCGACCTGCCCCTTGAAGAGATCTATCGCGATCTGCTGCCTGAGCAGCCGCGGCCGGGCTGACTCAACCCATCCATACCGCACCCAATCTCCGCTTTGCCGCCAATACAGCCGCTCTCATCGATCAAAAAACACGATTGTAGATGCGACATCTGTTTGGAGTACAGCCCCGGGGCTATACCATAGCCCTTCACACGCCAAGGCGTATACAATGTCATTCCGTTAGTGGCACGCCCGGTTCCCGCCCCTGATGCGCCTTGCTCCGGAGCAGCCCGGAAATCGTCGGACCGGCATAGGATGTGCCGAATAAAAATCCTTGTCGCTCGGTCGACGGCACATCCTATGCGGAACCAAAAACGGTCGGCGTACCCACGAAATGAGGCGCATCATTCCCGGAACATGCCACGACGGCTTATCTTAATGGCATTGAAGGCGTGTACTCCATCCCCGAACCGGGTCGGTATCAGGTGCGCATATCGTCGAAGCGACGTGATTTTGCCGACTTTTGTGAACAGCTGTACTACTCTTTGAAGTACAGGGCATGCGAATGGGGGCCGATATGGGCAAGGCGAGATGGTGGATGGCGATGCTCCCGCTGTTGTGGGTGGCTCCGCTCTGGGCCTTTGATGAGGGAGGCTGGACGCCGCCCTATGCCGCCCTTTTCGAGCAGGCGCAGCAACAGGCGGCGGCGGGCGAGACAGTGGCGGCGGTTCGGGCACTCTCCAGCATCTATCAGGAGGAGGTCCCGGTCAGCGCCTTCTACGTCACTCTGGAAGAGAAGGCGGCGGCGCTGTCGGCGCGGTTGCTGGCGCGGGAGTGGATCGAGATCGACGCTCAGGTTTTTGAGATGGCGAATATCAAGGCGCTGCATGATGGCCTGATGACCGATCCGGTGGTGTTTCACCATGCCATCGGCGACGAGGATGGCATTGCCTTGACCCGCTTTGTCTATGCCCTGGCGGCGGCGGGCGAGGCGGGGGACCCGCCTGAAAACCCGCTGCTGGCATTGGCGCTGCCGGAACTCGATCTTGCGGCGATGACGGCGGCGCTGGACCCGGGGCTGGTGGCGGTGGGGTTGTGGCTGGAGCGGCATTGGCGGCAGGGGGTGAATCCCCAGGCGGTGGTCGCGCGCTGGGAGAGCCGCCCGGATCTGTTGAGCCCCGCGGCGGAGCGGCAGTTGCGCCTGTTCTTCGCCGCCCAGACACCGCGGGTGTTGGCGGGTCTGGTGTTGGATGAATACAGCCCGGCGAGCGGGATTCGCGAGTTTCGCGAGGCCGATCCCCACGGCTGTTGGGTGCGGACGGGGACCCACGCCATGATCGGCGAGGCGGATCCCGGCTACTTCGGGCCGTTTCGTGTGCAACGCTGGCGGGCGATTCCCGACTCCTTCGTGCGCAGCGGCGCGGCGGGCGGCGGGCCCAGCCATGAGCCCTCGGGCGAGCCTGCGCTGGAGACGATACGGCCCTTCATGGTCTCCGCCGGTCATTACAAGCTGAGCGCCTTCAGCGACGGCTATCGCGGCGAATCCGCCCTCTTCGAATGCCGACCGGGTACCGAGATCCGCGTGCGTGTGCCTTTGTATCCCGCTCGACATTGAATGGAGTTGTGATTATGTCTCGTTTGGTTAGCAAAGTGATTTTCGAGGGTACCGAAACCAGAGCGGATTCGGAGGAAGGGATGGGTAGTGCTAATCAGAAAAAAGCGTTAACAGTTTGCCTCGCCGGTTCCCTCATGGAGCGCCCCAGGTTGTCAGGACGAAGGGGTGGTTTTCCCGTCAAGATGTACCAATGGCTGGATTCCCGAGCCTTGATCCGGAAATCCCCCCTAACCCCCCTTTGCAAAAGGGGGGGACTGGTTTCGAGGTGCTTTCCGCTTTGTACAGATCTTTTTTCGGCACTGGTATCCAGCCAACTCCTAAAAAGACTAGACCACAGAGAACACGGAGATCACAGAGGGGGTGAGAGAGCCTACCTGGCTTTCTCTGTGCCCTCTGTGTTCTCTGTGGTTATCTCTTTGCTGGCAATCGCCATTGGGACGCTGACCCTCGCCCCCCAAACCGCCCAGGCCGACGCCGCGACCTCGCTGGGCAAGCTGATCCATCAATCCAATCTGAAGGAGGTCCCCACCCATCTGCTGGTGAAGTGGTCGGTGATGCGTTACGTGGGGGACAATCCGGAGGTGTCGGTGAAGACCATCGGCTCGTGGATCAAGGCGACCAAGTACAACGATCCGCTGACCAATCCCAAATTCCCCTCGGACCACGACATGACCCTGGTGATGCCCTCCACCATGGACCAAGGCCAGATGGTCGGTCGCTGGAAGCAGGCCCAGCGTTACATCCAGGATGACATCAGCGAGATATTGCGCAAGGCGGGGCGCGGCGATGACGAGATCGCGCGGGTGGTGAATTCGATCAGCGTCTACCCGCCGGAACAACTGTTACAGGGGGTGAGTAATAACGCCGAGGCGGTGGAGCGCTATCAACAGGTCCTCAAGGGCAAGCCGGCGCTGGGCGACGAGCCCATCGAAGGGTTGTGGGGGGATGAGGCGGCCAAGGGCTTTCGTCAGGCCTACGAGGTGAGTTCCGGCGGGCGGGTGATCTACAACGTAGGCGGCAAGATCCACTCCGGTTTCGCCGATCTCAATCACATGCTGGAGGGCTACGGCAAGTTCACCCTCGACAGCACCGCCGATCTCTCCAACCAGTTTCTGGTCAAGACCAACAAGGCCTTCAAGGCGGGGCAGGCGAAGGATATCGCCAAGAACATGGAACGCCTGGATCTCTATCTGAAGAAGACCAAGAGCCTGGCGCGGGTGAAGGCCTCGGTACGGCCCAACGCGACCATGTCGCGGCTGTGGCGGGATATCAAGGGCCAGGTCGCCAAGGTGGATGATCCGCTGCAAAAGCAGCAGCTCTACGAGGCCTGGCTCAAGAACAACCAGAAGCTGATCAGTGAGACCCTGGAGCACGCCCAGACCGAACTGGCGCTGTGCCGACAGCTCGCCCGCACCATGGATCCCGGCGAGGTGCGCATGATCTACCAGCTGCTGGAGAGTCCGCGCTGGGTGAAGTTCAAGAACAAGCTGGTGGAGCTGTGGCGCAAGGGCAAGGGCGGCGTGGCGAAGATGCCGTGGCGGGGGATCGTCAAGGGGATGCGCGCGGCGATGTGGGCGGTGGAGATCCATGGCCTGGTCGGCGTGTGGCAAGAGAAGGGGATGAACGCCGCCCTCAACCACGGCGCGGCGCGGGCGTTGATGATGCAGCTCAACCTACCCACCGCGGCGATGCAGATCATCTTCGAGATGGCCCTGGAGCAAAGCAAGTACGCCGGCTACGGCTTCGCCGCCTCTTACCAGGAGTGCGATCAGTTGATGGCGGGCATCTATATGGTCAAGGGGCATGAGCGGCTCGCCGAGGGTCGGGATATCCCGACCCTGGCGCGGGAGGAGATCTTCGACCATGTGGTGCTTGATGAGCTGCGCCGTCACGCCAGGGCCGCCGCCCGACGTCAGCGGGAGGCGAGTTCGGAGCAGGAGATCGAACAGGGGCTGGAGCAGGCGTTGATCCAGCGCTGCACCACGCCGGTGCTGCGCGCCTGGGAGCGGGAGCGGATGGGCATGATCGCCGAGCTCTACCGCGCCAAGAATCTTCTCGACCGCCTCTTCACCAACACCCTGCTGGGGCTGGAGTACGAGATCCTGCCCGGCCAGGGGGGCGATTCGCGGCTGCTGCTCTACGCCGTGCCCAGCCAGGGGCGCAGAGCGATCCTCGACGCCATGATGCAGCTGCGCGACCGCTTGCAGGATCTCGGCGGCAAGGATCGGCGCGGTGAGTACCTGCTGGAAGAGCGCTACCACTGGAGCCTGGACGGCAAGCCGCCGCAAACCTTCGAGGCGAGTCTGTCCCGGGATGGAAGCGCCAGCTATGTGTTCGATCCCCGCGCCCGGCATGCCATCGACCTCAAGGGACCGGCGGAGCGAAAGATCGGCCTGAGCTACAGCCTGACCCTCGCCCCCAAGCTGGTACCCGCCCCGGATCTGCGGGACGAGCTTCAGTACCTTACCCAGACCTACACCCTCTCCGCCACCGCCGAGGTAGATCCGGCGATTCGCGAGGTGCGCATCGAGGGACCGCGGGAGATCCTGCTGGGTAAAGACGGGGCATTGCAGGCCAGGGTCGCCGGCGGCCTTGATGACGACTACCGTTACTGGTGGCGGGATGAGGCGGGCACCCTGCTCGGCGATGACCCGCGGCTATCGCTCCAACCCCAAGCCGCGGGCCGCTATCCGCTCTTCCTCAGCGTCTATCGTCAGGCCAGGGGCGAACTCAAACCGGTCGGCGAGGCGGCGCACCGTCTGAGCGTCCTCGATCCGCTGACCCTGTCGTTTCGGGTGGTGGACGCCGAGACCGGCGAACGGCTGGATCAGCCCCAGGTGCGCCTAAGCGGCCACTTCAAGGGCAGTGGCGACTATATCGGTATGGGCGCCAACGGCCTGGTGATGCTGCCGGAGATCGCCCCCGGGGCCTACAGTGTGGAAGCCTCCGCCCCCGGTTATCACACCATGATCCACAACGATGTCTACAGCGTGGGCGGCGTGCATACCCTGCGCCTGCCCAAGCTCGAAGAGGAGACTCCGCCGCCGGACGGGTCGCCCCCCGACGAGACGGACGGCGGCTGGAGCCGGGATGAGTACACCCCCTTCCCCGGCTACGCCCCGGACCAGGACCCGGGCGTGCGCGAATGCTCGGGCATGACCTCCGAAGAGTGCGCCGGCAAGAGCAGCGGCGGCCAGCGCCCCGCCGACATCACCAGCGCCGACGCCCGGTGGCTGTATCAGCGTTACACCGCCGCCTACACCCGCTACACCCATCTGGTGAGCCAGGGCAAGGGCGAGACACCGGAGGCACAAGCGGCGCTGGAGGAGTATCGCCAAGCCAAGGCGGCGTATGAGGCGATTCAATAACCCACGACGAGCGGAGTCCCGAATATGGAGCTGGTACATGGATTGATCGAAGTCACCCACCTCTCGATCAGCGCGGTGGGGGCGATGGTGGTGATCTGGGGCGTGGTCGAGGCGGCGATACGCTTCGTGCGCATCAAGTTCATGCCCGAAATCGATATGGTCGATGAAACCGACCGCATCCGCGAACGACTCGGCGCCCATCTGCTGTTCAGCCTGGAGATCTTCATCGGCGCGGATATCATCAACTCGGTGGTGACCCCCACCTGGGAAAAGGTGGGCATCCTCGCCGCGATCGTGGTGATTCGCACGGTTCTCAGCTACTTCCTCGCCATGGAGGTGGAGCAGACCCGCAAGAACCGATCGCCGGACGCCGCGAACGTGTCTTGAGGCTGGAAATATGGCCAAATCGGTCCGGCTAAGGCGATTTCCAGGAAAACACATACCACGAGCCATGCTTGGAGTAAAACGATCATACGCGCGACACTAGCACCCTTTTGAAATAGCGTTTCAGGAAATCACCTTAAGGCCTCAACCGCCGACACAGCGCCGGGCGGCTTCAGCCGGTGAACGGAATGCTCCAACCTGGTCTTGATCGCAGCGGGAACCGCATCCGACCCGGACGGCATGCCACGCGTTTTCTGTCATCCCGCCGGGCTAACGGGCATGAAGGAGGTTCCAACACCCCGGAAAATGAATCGAGCTCAGGACTGCCAGTCCTTGAAGGACTGGCAGTCCTCCTGCTGATTCACAGTAAAGAGTGGTATCCTTGGGTTCATTCGAATCAGCAAACGAGGATGAGAAAATGTTGAAAGGCAAAGTGGCAAACGGTTTCGCGGCAATCCTGCTGACCTTCGCCGGCGCCAGTCACGCCGGCCTGGAGGAGGCGCTGGGCGGCGCGATGAAGGCACTGGGCGACTCGCCCCAGGCGCAGCAGGCGTTGATGGGCGCGGCGGGGGACAACGAGACGGTGGCGGCGCTGAAAGAGGCGCTTGCCCAGGGGGTCGAGACGGCGATCAACACCCTGGGGCAGACCGATGGCTTTCTCGGCGATGAACTGGTGCGTATCACGGCGCCCGACTCGGTGAAGCTGGCGGAGGATACCGCCCGCAAACTCGGTCAGGGCGAGTATGTAGACAACTTCGTCGAGTCCATGAACCGGGCCGCCGAGCAGGCGGTGCCCGAGGCGTCGAAGATTCTCGGCGATGCCATTCGCAAGATGTCGGTGGAGGACGCGGTGGGTATCGTCAACGGCGCCGATGACGCCGCCACCCAGTATTTCCGCAAGGTCGCGGAAGCGCCCCTCACCGAGCGCTTTCTGCCCATCGTCAAGGAGGCGACCTCCGCCAACAACGTCACTTCCGCCTACAAGACGCTGGTGGATCAGGGCGGCGACGTGGTATCCGGACTGGCGGGCAGCCTCGGCGGCGGCTCGATTCCCGGGCTTGGCGGCATCAACAAGGAGTCCCTCGACCTGGATCGCTACGTGACGACGGGTGCGCTGGATGGACTCTTTACCTACATCGCCAAAGAGGAGAAGCGGATTCGCGAGAACCCCCTGGCCCGCTCCACCGATCTGCTCAAGAAGGTGTTTGGCAAATAATAACCCGCCTTCAGATCGTGGGAGCGGATTGCATCCGCGATTACGGGGCTTCGATCTGGCTCCGTTTTCGCGGTTGCAAACCGCTCCCACGGACGTGAACTTGTTTGCGGTTGCGGGCACCCCCAAATACAATGCTTCCGCAAATCGCCGATGGAGTATCACCATGTCCGACAAGCCGATTCCCACAGAACTCAACCTGCACCGCAAGTCCAAGGTGCTCGAAATCACCTTCAATGACGGCAAGCACTTCAACCTGCCCTGCGAATACCTGCGGGTCTACTCCCCCTCCGCCGAGGTGCGCGGACATGGTCCCGGTCAGGAGGTGCTGCAAACCGGCAAGGAGAATGTGGGGATTGACCAGATCTCGCCGGTGGGCAACTACGCGGTGGTGATCCACTTCGACGACGGCCACAACACCGGCATCTACTCCTGGGAGACCCTCTACGACCTGGGGATCAACCACGACAAGAACTGGCAGGAGTACCTGCGACGCCTGGAGGCCTCGGGCTACCAGCGGGAAGAGAAGGCCTCTTGATGACGGACAACGACACCACCCATTTCGGTTACAAGCAGGTCGCCAACGACGAGAAGGCCGGGATGGTGCGCGGCGTGTTCGACTCCGTCGCCGGCAAGTACGACCTGATGAACGACCTGATGTCGTTCGGCGTGCATCGGCTGTGGAAGCGCATGGCGGTGGACCTGGCCGGGGTGCGCGCCGGCCAGCGGGTGCTGGATCTCGCCTCCGGCACCGGCGATCTGGTGGTTCGCTACTCCGGCCTGGTCGGCCCCGAGGGGCTGGTGGTGATGTCCGATATCAACGCCGCCATGCTCGGCGTGGGTCGTGATCGCATGGCGGACAAGGGGGTGACCGGTAACCTGGAGTTCGCCCAGGTCAACGCCGAGACCATCCCCTTTCCCGACGACGCCTTCGACCTGGTGAGCATCGCCTTCGGCCTGCGTAACGTCACCGACAAGGCCAAGGCGCTGGCGGAGATGCGGCGGGTGATCCGTCCCGGCGGTCGCGCGCTGGTGCTGGAGTTCTCCCATCCCAACGACAAGGTCTTGCAAAAGGGCTACGACGCCTACTCCTTCGGCTTCCTGCCGCTGATGGGGCGACTGGTGGCCAACGACGCGGAGAGCTACCGCTACCTGGCGGAGTCGATACGCATGCACCCGGACCAGCGGACCCTCCAGGGGATGATGGAGGATGCCGGTTTCGAACGGGTCGATTTCCACAACCTCACCGGCGGCATCGTCGCCATCCATCGCGGGTTCAAGGCCTGAGGCATCCGCGATCCTCTCTCAATGCGCGACCTGAAAGTCGCCTCCCCCAGCAGGTTGACTCCCACTCATCGAGTGCCTGGGGCGCTGCTCCAACCTCTTCCAGAACTTCTCGTGAAAGTGGTAGGCGACGGTGTTGACCATGGGTTCGACCAGCGCCACCGCGCCGCCGATGACGATGTCTCCGGTCAACGCCCAGGCCACGGCGAAGGCGACGGAAAAGTGCATGATCGCGAAGCTGATGGTCTTGGTCATGGTGGGTCTCCCATGTGGATTGGTTGAACTTTGAGTAAAGGATAGACCCGGGCCTCTGATTTGAGAATTGATTTTATTGGATTAGATAAATCGGAAATTTCGAATACAGCCCCTGCGCCCGTTCCAGCTTCTACTCCCCCGCCCGCTCCGGTAGCATATCCCGCAACAAGGAACAAGCCGCCCGCCCTGACCTCTTCGCATCCCCTATCCCTGCTATCCGACATTCCCAGCCCGCTCTCTGAGGAGTTGCTGCATCCCCTCTTTTCCGGCAAGCAGTTTCGCGTGGAGCGCATCGTCTCCCAGAGACACGCCTCGCCGCCTGGCTTCTGGTATGACCAGGAGGAGCACGAGTGGGTATTGCTATTGCAAGGACGCCTTCCATGGCCGGAATGACATTGCCTGTGGGCAACCACATCAGTTCGAATCGCACCCGGACCGCGACCGAACAAGGCACGCCAAGCATTTCTTTGCTATGATTCAGGGGTTACCGAAAAACCCGGTCTGCTTGTCGAGGCATCCCAGGATGGGAGCCCGCAAGTTCATGCACTGGATCATGAAAACCTTGGTCACGAAAAGAGCGAGAAACGCCATCCCCTACTTATCTCAGCATCGCTCCGCACCCATTCGAGCGCGGTGGTTGGCGGCTTCCTTCTGCCTGTGGGCGTTCAGCGCGTTGCCGCCCCCCCTGGCCGCCGCTGAACTCCCCCCCATCGATGATATCCTTGAGCTTCAGAGCGCCCGTCAAAGCGACTCCCTGGTGGTTGCCACCGAAGATGGCGGCCGCGGCGAGGCGATCCTGGAGAATCTCAATCCCAATATCAACAGCTGGTTCCTGCTCACCCTGCGCTGGCGGGATGGCGACGCACCCGTCGTCTACCACCTGGAAAACCCCTTGCCAGAAACCCAGCGGGTCGCCCTGGACCCCGCCCATGCCGACGGTCTGGTGATCATCGAGGGTGAACAATCCACCCCCTGCACCCTGTGGCGACGCAGGCAGGGCAACCGCCTGGAGCTGGCCCACAACAGCCAGCCCATCTTCGCCAGCCTGTGCGACGGCAAGCTGTTGGTGCGCAGAAAGCCGGCGGGACATCGCACGCGACTGGAGCAGGTCACCGACCTGCTGCGGGATCGCATCTGGGGCGGCGAGAAGCTCGTCGGGCTGGTCAAGCAGAGCCTCTACCGCGACGCCTTTCTGGAGCGGGGCGAGGCGAGCGACGAGTCGGAGTGCCTGGCGCCGTCGCCTGAAGCCCCATTACGGGCGAAACTGGGGGCGAACTTCGTTGATCAGGGGGTGATTCCGCGTAACCTTGATATCAAGGTGGCGGCCTCCAACCAGGCCCTGACCCTGGGCTGCTGGTATCCGGTACAGGGCCAGTCCGGGGTTCAGCTAAGCGTCATCGAACCCCGCGCCATCGCCCCGGAGATCCTCGCCAGCGACCGTATCAAGGTGCGTCCCCTGGATTCGGTGGAGAACTCGGCCCTCACCTATCTGGTCGCCTTCGATCTCTCCCAGCTGGAACTGGGCTTCGAGCTGGGTACCGACCATCCGCGCCTGAACTGGTCCGACCGCACCCTGGAGACGGTGCGCGACCCCCGCCTGCCCGGCCCCGACGGCTTCGACGACCCCGGGCCGCTGATCACCACCGGCAGCATCAGCGCCGATCAGGCGGCGCGCACCGTCGCCACCTTTACCGGCGGCTTCAAGCGCAGCCACAGCGCCTTTCACTACGGCGACCTGGCCAACCGCAATCATGGCAGCCACTACGGCTTTCTCTCCCACGGCGTCCTCTTCAGCCGCCTGCAACCCGGGCTCTCGACCCTCTATGCGCGCGACGACGGCAGGGTGGAGATGAAGACCTGGCACGAGCAGGATGACGATAATCTACTGCCGCGACTGCGCCACGCCCGCCAGAACGGCGTGCCGCTGCTCGAATACAACCCGCAAAGCCAGGCATCCCATCCCGGCGAATTCGTCGCCCGCTGGGGGCGGGGCAACTGGTCCGGTTCGGCCGAGGGCAAGCTGCGCACCCTGCGCGCCGGGGCCTGCATCCAGGAGACGCCGCAACGCCGTTTCCTGATCTACGGCTGGTTCTCCAGCGCCACCCCCTCCGCCATGACCCGGGTGTTCCAGGCCTACGGCTGTCGTGATGCCATGATGCTCGACATGAACGCCCTGGAACACACCTACCTCGCCCTCTACTCCGTCGACCAGGAACAGATCGTGGTGCAGCATCTCATCGACGACATGATCGAGGTGGATCAGCGGGTGGGGGATACCTTCACGCCCCGTTTCATCGGTTACGCCGACAATAGGGATTTCTTCTACCTGATGCGCAAGGAGCCCGAGGATTGATAAGATCTCTCACTGAGACACAGAGATCACGGAGGGGGATTTCTCCGTGTGCTCCGTGCCTCCGTGAGAGATTTTTACGGGGTTGATAATGCACGAAAAACGTATGCGCAGACCTACTAGCCTGTACCTGCTCGCGATCGTAACGGGACTCTTGGCCAGCAACGCGCTGGCGGAGAGCTTCGCCGAACAGAACCAGCGCCTGTACAAGGTGCTGCAAGAGACCCACGACCTGAGCGCGGACGAGATGGCGCGGGTAGCGGCGATCTTCAACGATTCGGGCTACGCTGGCCAGGGCAACCCGGCGATCACCGAACACCCGAGCACGCCGGCGGAGTGTCGCGAAAAACTGGGCGAACGGCTGCAAGGATACGCCAACCCGGAGTTCGAGAAGATCTGCGGCGACAAGTACATGGCCCCCCTCTACGATCCCGCCACCCAGAATCCCAAAGAGGCCAAGGCCTGTATCGATCAGTTCGAGTTCCCCAACATTCCCTGCGAATATCCGGTCGTGTGGGTTCGCGCCCGCGAGGCCGCCCAGTTGTGCGAGGCGGTGGGCAAGCGGCTATGCGATGCCCACGAGTGGGAAGGGGCCTGCGCCGGCGCCCTGGAGCCGCCGGACTACCGTTTCGACCTGGCCGAAGGGGTCTCGCAAAAGGATGCCGTGGCGCGCATGCGCAGCGCCCATAACCGCGCCAGAAAGGGCGACAGACGCTGGGCCTACGGCGAAGGTGGCTACCAGAAAGGCGTCTGCGCCGCCGCCAGTCGCAAGAGCCCCGACTGCAACGGCGGCGGCTGGAACCGCTGTGGCTCCAACACCTATCCCGCCGGCCAGTTCCCCGACTGCCGCAGTCCGCTGGGGGTCTATGATCAGCACGGCAACGCCGCCGAGCACATGAACCTGCCCCTCAAACCCGAGCAGATGGCCAGCGAGGGGAGCCAGGAGCTGGGCGTAGTCGAGATGAAGGGCAGCTGGTTCATCTTCGACCGCTACTACGCCCATCAGGACTGGTGCCGTTGGCGCGCACCCTACTGGCACGGCACGCCGGTGATGAGCGACCATAGCCACCACAACTATCATCTGGGGTTTCGGTGTTGTAAAAGCCTGTGACCTGAGTGCTGAGTGACGGCCTTTCAGCCGGAAGCATCGCTCACAATCGCGGAGCGCGCGGCTTGACGCGCCAATGCACGCGTTCGCGAGTCGAGCCTCGCGCTCCGCCGACCGCGGCATGGTTTGGAGTTCAAGGATAGGAAATCCAACCCCCGACGCCAAAGTATCCCCAGAGCGGGAACGCCGTCAAGATTCAGCTTGAGCCCCCTCTGACCCGGAGGGCGATGATGAAGCGGAAATTGGGCTGTCGGGAGGTATTTGAGGCGGTTGTCGCGGCAGGGAGAGGGAGGGAAAGAAGCAAGCTTCGCGCGAACGGCAACCGCCAGTCCCGCAGCCCACCTGTCGTGAGCTTATCGAACGATCGGCAGGCCGCTACCAAAACACCCGTTGATCCTACTCGTACTCCGGCTCGGGCTGGGTGAGAGGGTCGCCCTGAAGGTGATCGAAGGCGTCGATGGCCTCCTCACCGGAGCCTTCGTACCACTCTGGCGGTCCCCTGGCGGAGGCGATTCGGGGCGGTGTGGCGGGCTCGCCGATCATTCGGCAAGCTCATGACGGATAAAGCACAATCAGGGTCAGGTCTTTCATTTTGCATTACCGGCTGACTCCAAGAGGCACCATACTACCGCAGATTGATTTTCGGCAACAAGGCCCCCGATATTCCCGTGAACAAGCCAGTTCAGGCCTTCAGGCACTTCACAGCATACTGCGGAATAAATTCGTCGCGGGTCACCAGTACGAGCTTTTCCAGTTGCGCTTGCGCCACCAGCATGCGGTCGAAAGGGGCTGCGTGAATATTCGGCAACCGTCCCGCCGCGTCGGCGTGGCGTGCGGTCATGTCCAGATGGGTAAAGCGGTGCGCATCGATCTCTTCCAGCAGATTGTCCGGGGCTTCCAGCTTTCCCAGGGCGCGTTTGATCGAGATCTCCCAAACATTCGCAGCGCTCACGAAGACCAGGTTGCGCCCGTCGATGATGGCTTTTCGCGCACCAGCATCAAGGGCGGGGTCGTTGGCAAGCGCCCAGATAAGTGCGTGGGTATCCAGAAGTAGGTTCATGGTCTATCGTTGCCGGCGAAGGCGTCCATGATCCCCTCGGGGAGTTGATCGAAATCGTCCGACATCTTCACCTGGCCTTCCCAGCTTCCGCCCAGTTGGCGATCTGCCTGGCTCTCTTCATAGGGAACCAGCTTGGCGATGGGCTTGCCGGCCTTTCCGATGATCACCTCTTTGCCTTGCTGGACTTGACTGATCAGGCTGGAGAGGGAGCTCTTGGCGTCCGAGATATTTGTAATATGCATGTTGTGGCACCTCCGGACCAGAGTCTGGTCTGACCAGGTCTGGTTGTCAAGCCGATCCGGGACTATGGCCCATTGTCGGTAACCGAAGCGGGGGTTGGGAGTGGCAAACGCAGTTTGTCAGCTCATCCTAGATAGTCGCAAACTGCGTTTGTTGCTCCAGTGTTCTTTGCTTCGGAGTCGGGTTGAGGATCGGTGGCCATTCCCAGTCGCCCCAATGACCCTCGCTTGCAGGCCCGTCTCCCGCCACCGCCGCTCCACTCGCTTCACCGATACAGGAAAGAGCGAGCGCGAGGTGGGCGGCGGTCTCTGCTGTCTGCGGCGGGTGTTACATGAGGGGCGGACGCCCCGCCCTTTGCAGGAGAAGGCGATCAGGAAATCATCGCCGCATTCGTCGCAGCGCGCCCTGGCAAAGCCGTAAGCCAGGATGCCGCACTCCAGAAATCGGCGTAGTTCCCGTTCGGCGTGAGGGGAGACGCGCTCCTGTTCCCTGTCGTCATGACACAGGGAAAGGAAGGTCTCTGCCGGTGGTTTTGCACCACCCGATACAGCGGGGTGTCGGTGGGCCGACGCGCACGGTAAGGGGCTGGGACGCATCCCGGCGGTTGGGCGGCTGCCTGTTCGAATCCATGGTGAAGCGGTGATACTGTAAATATAGACAGTATCCGAGCGTCCGCCATGAGGAGAAGCGCAGGGGCGTTGGCCGGGGGGAGGTACGGCTCGGCGGAGGGGCCGTCACCGCCGATGCGGCTATGAGCCTGTGACCTGAGTGCTGAGTGACGGCCTTTCAGCCGGATGCATCGCTCACAATCGCGGAGCGCGCGGCTTGACGCGCCAATGCACGCGTTCACGAGTCGAGCCTCGCGCTCCGCCGACCGCGGCATGGTTTGGAGTTCGCCAAATTTGCGAGGGCGGGGGATAGGTCGGAGGTGTCGGTATGGAGAAAAAGAATCGAAACCCCGCCCTTGCCGCGAACCCCGGCGGGAAAAACGCCGACGGTGGCATGCCCGAAGGATATGGCGACATCCACCGCGGTGGAAGGGCCGGGCGCATCGCCAAATAAGGACGCGGGTAAAAGCAACAAGGCGGATAGGACGGGATGGTCTGGCGAGGAAATCGGACTTGGTCCCGGCTCACCCCGGCTTGTGGCTTTCAACCGCCGGCATGGGACCGCTCCCGTTCGGTCGCGGCGAGCAGGCCGCGCAGTCCGACCAGCCGCGAGATGGTGCCTTCGTGGGTCAGGGCGGCGGCGAGACGCGGATTCTCCAGGGCATCCAGCAGATAGACCCGCTCGCCGTCGACCCAGGCGATCTGGCTGACCAGGCGCACGCCGTGGCTGTAGTCGGAGTACCCGGCACGGTGGATGGTGCTGAGGGGTTGGATGGGTTCGCCGTTGGGCTGATGCCAGCCGTAGATGGCGACCCGCCCCGGCTTCTTTTCGAGGCGATTGCTGAGCACCAGGTCCTTCTTGTGGCCGGCGATCAGCCCGGCTTCGGCGACCCCGGCCTGCTGCATCTGCTCTTCGATGGTGTGGTTGTGGCGCACGAAGTAGGCGGTGGTGACCATTTGCGGCCCGGGCTTCATAGGGTGCGGCTTGAGGTGGGCGGAGGCCTGCTGGTAGATGGCGTCCACCATCTTGGGGGTGGGCAACAGGAAGCCGAAGTGGTAGGCGAGGGTCATGGCGCTGCCCAGACCCATGGGCACCCGCAGATAGTCGCCGTCGCCGCCCACCGCCAGATAGTCGGGGGTCACGCAGACGGTCACCTGGACCGAAGAGCCGTCTTCCCGTTCGCCCGTCAGCACCACCGGCGCCAGCCGGCGCAGGTGCGCGGGCAGATTGCCGGCGCGCAACTCGGCGCGAATCAGCGCCTCCCGCTCCCGCTCTTCCAGGCCGTCGGCGACCTTGGCGAAGGCGCTGCCGGAGAGGGCCTCTTGTGATCGGGCGGGTATGCCCCGCAGCAGATCCGTGGTGCAGAGTTCCGTCTGGGAAGCGGCCTGAACCGAGTGTCCAAAAGCCATCAGGACCGCGAACAGTGCCGCGGTCAACCACCCTTTAACGGGTCTGTTCATGTTGCGCCAACCATTGATCGTAATAATGTAACCGGTTCTTATAGTCTCTATGGCGGTCATTTGTCAAATCGTTCAATGGGCCTCGTCCCAGTTCGCGCCGCTGCCGCAATCGACGATCAGCGGCACGGCGAGCTCGGCGGCGCCCTGCATCAGCGCGGTGATCTTGGCCCGGGCGCTGTCCAGCTCGCCAGGTTCCACCTCGAACACCAGTTCGTCATGGACCTGCATGAGCATTCTCAGCGGCGGTTGTTCTTTTTGGATCCAACCATCGACGGTAATCATGGCGCGCTTGATGATGTCGGAGGCGGTGCCTTGCATGGGGGCGTTGATGGCGGTGCGTTCGGCGGCCGATCTTCGTGGATGATTGCGGCTGTTGATCTCCGGCAGGTAAAGACGGCGGCCGAACAGGGTCTCCACATAGCCGTCGTCGTGGGCCTGGGCGCGGATGCGGTCCATGAAGTCGCGCACGCCGGGATAGCGTTCGAAGTAGCGGTCGATGTACTCCTTGGCCTCTTTCTGGGGGACGCCGATCTGGTTGGCGAGGCCGAAGGCGGACATGCCGTAGATGAGGCCGAAGTTGATCGCCTTGGCGGAGCGGCGCTGGTCGTCGCTGACCTTGTCCGGGGTTTCGCCGAAGACCTCGGCGGCGGTGGCGCGGTGGATGTCTTCGCCGTTGCGAAAGGCGTTGAGCAGGCCGTCGTCGCCGGAGAGGTGGGCCATGATGCGCAGCTCGATCTGGGAGTAGTCGGCGGCGAGCATGGTCCAGCCGGCTTCGGGGATGAAGGCGCGACGGATGCGACGGCCCTCTTCGCGGCGGATGGGGATGTTCTGCAGGTTGGGGTCGGATGACGACAGCCGCCCGGTGGCGGCCACCGCCTGATGATAGGAGGTGTGGACGCGGCCGGTGCGCGGGTTGATCATGCGCGGCAGTTTGTCGGTGTAGGTGGACTTGAGCTTGCTCAGGCCTCGATGATCGAGGATCACCCGCGGCAGTTCGAAGCCGTCCACCGCCAGCTCCTCCAGCACCGCCTCGGCGGTGGAGGGGGCGCCCTTGGGGGTCTTCTTCTTCACCGGCAGACCCAGCTCGTCGAAGAAGATCTGTCCTATCTGCTTGGGCGAGCCCATGTTGAAGGGCTTGCCTGCGATTTTGTAGGCTTTTTCTTCCAGCTCCTTGATCTGCTCGGCGAAGCGTTGGCTCTGCTTGGCCAGCATCCCCTTGTCGATGCGCACGCCGGTGCGT
>JAABSM010000025.1 GCA_011390365.1 Gammaproteobacteria bacterium | reverse complement strand
TCTGGAGGCGTTTTTCCCGCTCTCAGTCGTCGTTTCGGCGACTGAGAACCTCGTCTAGGCGCGACGGCATCGGACAACTGGGGCATCTTGCTAATCAGGTCGAAATGTGGTTGATGCCGCGATGATCGGGGGATTGGTAACGGTGCGGACGGGTTTGCAAAACCCGTCCGGCGAAGGAATCTGAACCACTTTCAGCGCCAGAATCCCGGCGACGAACCAGACGACTTCACCCGCACCGCGGAGGGACGCAAGCTGTTCAAGCGCCTGCTGGAGGAGTACCACGAAGTCGGCCCGGGAACCTGGGGCGCGATCGTCAACGGCACTTTTCTGGGACGGCCTCTCGACCCGACCTTGACCCTATCGATCTACAGCGATCGGATCGTCATTCGGGGCGAAGGCATCGACGGGGATTGCGGATGCGACTGTGCGCCGGAGGAGTGCTGAGTGATGAGTTCTTGTAATTTTTGCGGTTTTTGAGATCAGGTCAAGCCCTCCCAGATCATGAACATCTCCGTCATCATCCCCGCCCACAACCGCGCCCACACCCTGCCCCGCGCCCTTGACTCGGTATTGGCCCAATCCGAGCCGGCGTCTGAAGTCATCCTGGTGGACGATGGCTCCGGTGACGCTACCCGCCAACTGCTCGCGACACGCTACCCCCAGGTGCGCTATCTACACCAGCAAAACCGGGGCGTGAGCGCGGCACGCAACTTGGGGGTTGGCAAGAGCCGCGGCGACTGGATCGCGCTGCTCGATTCCGACGACGAGTGGCTGCCGGGCAAGCTGGCCGCCCAACGCGCCCTCATCGAGTCCAACCCGCACCTGCGCATCTGCCACACCGAGGAGATCTGGATCCGCGACGGCAAGCGGGTGAACGCCATGAAGAAGCACGCCAAGGGCGGTGGGCGGATCTATCTCGACTGCCTGCCGCTGTGCGTCATCTCCCCCTCGTCGGTGCTGCTGCGCCGCGACCTGCTCGACGAGGCGGGCCTGTTCGACGAGACCCTGCCCGCCTGCGAGGACTACGACCTGTGGCTGCGCATCTGCGCCAGCGAGGCGGTCGCCTTCGTACGGCAACCGCAGATCGTCAAATACGGCGGCCATGAAGACCAGCTCTCCCGCGCCCACTGGGGGATGGACCGGTTTCGGGTACGGGCGCTGCATGGGATGCTCGACCACCCGGCTCTCAACGACGCCGAACGCGCCGCGACCCGAGAGATGCTGCAAAGGAAATGCCGCATCCTCGCCGCCGGCGCAAGCAAACGGGGCAAACACCAAGAGGCGGACGCTTACCTTGCGCTCGGGATGTTGAAGTAAGGCGATTGCCGGAAATCGCCTAAGTCTCCCGATGCGCAATCCGCACGACAATCATGGGACCAAACAGCCAGCATCGCCCCCCAGATATTGCTAAACTTGGGGGATCCACCCGCGCCCCGGGACTCGGTAAAACCGCCATGCCACACCCTCCTGAAAGCCCCATTCCACGCCGCACGCCGGCGCCCCGCGCGCTTTGGCGCTGGGCGGTACCGTTGCTGGTCTGCGTCCTCTCCGCGGCGATGCCCTTGCAGACAATGGCCCAGACATTGGGCCAAACGGGGGCGCGGACGGTGGCGCAACCCCCCGAACAAGGACTGGCCAGCGAGCTGAGCCCCCAGCAACGCGCCTTCCTGAAAAACACCGTGATCCATCG
Source organism: Gammaproteobacteria bacterium (assembly GCA_011390365.1). Taxonomy (GTDB): domain Bacteria; phylum Pseudomonadota; class Gammaproteobacteria; order Chromatiales; family Chromatiaceae; genus SLIM01. The sequence continues at coordinate 43,285 of JAABSM010000025.1, read as the reverse complement.
CGCCCGCGCCGAAGGCTGGATGCCCTTCAACTTCATCAACGCCCAGGGCGAGGTGAGCGGCATTACCGAGGACTACTGGGCGCTGATCCGGGCCAAGCTGGGCATTCGCGAAACGGTCACCCCGGCGCTACCCTTCGCCGAGGTCCTGCAACGCATCGAGCGCGGCGAGGTGGACATCTACCCCGGCACCACCAGCACCCCCGACCGCGAGGCCTATGCGCTGTTCAGCGACGGCTACGAAAGCTACCCCATCGCCATCGCCACCCGCCGCGCCGCCAACTTCATCGCCGACGCCAAGGCCCTGGAGGGGGAGATCGTGGCGGTAGGCGAAGACTACAGCGCCTACCGCCTCCTCAAGACCCGCTACCCGGGCATTCATTTCCTGCAAGTGCGACACACCCGCGCCGCGCTGGAGGCGGTGGAAAACGGCGCCGCCTTCGCCGCGGTGGATATCCTGCCAGTGCTGCAATATCAGATCGAGGCCTTCGGCTCGCAACAGGTCCGCCTCGCCGGGGTGACGGATGTCCAGTTCGCGTTACAGATGATGGTACGCCGGGAGATGGCGCCACTGATCCCCCTCCTCAATCACGCCATCGCCGCCATCAGCCCCCAGGAGCGGCTGGCGATCCACAAGAAATGGATGCTCAGGGACGTGGTGAAAGAGCCCGACTACCAGCTGCTCTGGCAGGCCGCCGCCGGAGCGCTGGCGATCTTCGCGGTGATTCTGTTCTGGAACCGCCGCCTGGCCGCCGCCCATCGGCAGATCGCCAGGGAACGGGCCACCGCGCAACGCTACCTGGACACGGTGCAGACCCTGATGATCGCCCTGGATCGGGAAGGACGCATCACCATGATCAACCCCGCGGGCCGCGAACTCCTCGGCTACGACCGGGAAGAGGAGCTGATCGGTCGCCACTGGTTCACCGACTGCCTGCCGCAACCCGAGGGACTGGAGCGCGTGTTCCCGATGTTCCAGCGCCTCATCAAGGGCTCGCTGGAGCAGCTGGAGACCTTTGAAAATCGCATCCTATGCCGGGATGGCGGCCAGCGCCTCGTCACCTGGCACAACGCCTTTTTTCGGGATGATACCGGCGCAATCGGCGGCGTGATCTGCTCCGGCGAGGACATCACCGATGACCGCGAAGCGGAACTGGCCCTGCAACAGGCATTGCGCCAGCAACGCGCCGCCGAACACTTCGCCAACGCCACCATCGACGCCCTCTCCGCGCAACTCTGCGTGCTCGACGAAAACGGCGTGGTGATCAACGTCAACCAGGCCTGGCGAGACTTCGCCGACGCCAATCCGCCGGCCCCTCCCGACTATGGCATAGGCGCGCGTTACCCCGGCATCCCCCACGTCGCCGACGACGACGAATCCAGCGCCGCGGCCACCGCCTTCGCCGAACAGCTGCAAAAGGTACTCGGCGGCGAGATCGACGCCTTCAGCCACGAATACCCCCGCCACTCCCCCCGCCAGCAACGCTGGTTCGTGGCCCGCGTCACCCGCTTCAGGATCGCCGGCAAACCCCGGGTCGTGATCGCCCACGAAGACATCACCGCCCGCCGCCTGGCGGAAACAAGCCTGCAAAGATTCAGCCGCAACTTCGAGGCCTTTCTCGACCAGACCAGCGACTTCATCTACTTCAAGGACGACCACAGCCGCCTTCTCTTCTGCAGCCAGCCCCTCGCCAACATCACCGGCCATGCCAACTGGCGCGAGATGATCGGCAAGCACGACCGCGAGGTCTTCCCCGCCGACACCGCACGCATCTACGAAGAGGAAGAACGCCCCATCTTCGAACAGGGCGTCGCCATCCTCAACCGCATCGACCCCTATTACGACGAACGCGGCCAACACGGCTATGTGATGACCAGCAAGTGGCCGCTGAAGGACCGCGCCGGCAAGGTCTGCGGGATCTTCGGCATCTCCCGCGACATCACCCGCATGCAGAACACCCAGGCCGCCTTGCGCGCCAGCGAGGAGAAACTGCGCGGCCTTTTCGAGCTCTCCCCCCTCGGCATAGCCCGCAACGACATGGCGACCCGTTTCCTGGAATGCAATCGGGCTTTTCGCGAACTCACGGGCTATTCGGAGCGCGAACTCCACGGCCTCGACTACTGGCGACTGTCGCCCAACGAAGACCACGAGAAGGCGCAACAACAACTGCGCCACCTCATCGAACAGGGCTATTACGGCCCCTTCGAAACGAAGATTCGCCGCAAGGACGGAACCCGGGTGCTGATCAACCTCAGGGGCATCCTGCTGCATGGCAAGGATGGCGAACACTCCATCTGGTCCATCGCCGAGAACATCACCGCGCGCAAACAAGGGGAAAGGGCCTTGATCGAGGCCCGTCAGGCGGCGGACGCCGCCAACCAGGCCAAATCCGCCTTCCTCGCCAACATGAGCCACGAACTGCGCACGCCGCTGAACGCCATTCTCGGCTTCTCCCAGGTGCTGCTGCAATCCCCGCGCCTGCCCGCCGAGCTGACGCCCCAGGTCGACAAGATCCGCCGCGGCGGCGACTACCTGCTGACCCTGATCAACGACATCCTCGACCTCTCCAAGGTCGAGGCGGGACGCATCGAACTCTTTCCCGAGCCCCTCAGCCTCGGCCACTTCCTGCGCGAGGTCACGGACATGATCCGCTTTCGCGCCGAACAAAAGGGGGTGGTCTTCGAATACCTCGCCAATAATGATCTGCCCACCCGCATCCAGGCCGACCCCAAGCGCCTCCGCCAGGTGCTGCTCAACCTCCTCGGCAACGCGGTCAAGTTCACCGACCAGGGCGAGGTGCGCCTGTGCGTGGATTACCGTGACGGCCATCTCGCCGTCGCCGTCGAAGATACCGGCCCCGGCATCGTCGAAGAACACCTGGAACAGATCTTCGAACCCTTCGCCCAGAGCGGCAGCCAGCAGCAAAAACAGCAGGGTACCGGACTCGGCCTCTCCATCAGCCGCAAGATCATCGAACTCATGGGCGGCGAACTGCGGGCGGAGAGCGAGATCGGGCGCGGCAGTCGCTTTCGCTTCCGCATCCCGCTAGCGGCGAGCTTCGAGGCCGCCGCCAGCGAAACCCTTGCGCGGGCGAGCACGACGCCCCGCGCCATCACCGGATACCGCCGCGCGGACGCCAATCGAGGGCCGCTGCGCCTGCTGCTGGTCGATGACCTATCGGATAATCGCCAGATATTGCGCGACCTGCTCGCCCCGCTCGGCTTCGACATCGCCGAAGCCGGCTCCGGCGACGAATGCCTGCATCAGGCCCCCCGCTTCCGCCCCCACCTGGTGCTGATGGACGTGCTGATGCCCGGCCGCGACGGCCTGGCGACCATGGAGGCGCTGCACCAGAGCCCTGGCTTCGAGAACCTGCCGGTGATCCTGATCTCCGCCCAGGCCTTCAGGGAACACCGCGACGAAGGCCTGGCCCGCGGCGGCGCGGCCTACCTGGGCAAACCGGTGAACCTGGCCGAACTCCTCGACGCCCTCGCCGCAAACCTGCCGCTGGCGTGGCAATACGCCGAAGAGCAACCCGCGGCAAGCGACGACCCGGCCCCAGCGACCCCCCACCCCGCCCCCTGGCTCGACGCCCTGCAACAGGCCGTCATCCTCGGCAGCGGCAAGATCCTGCGCGGCCTGCTGGCCGAAAGGGAACGGCAAGGCGTCGCCCTGCCCCGCGCCCTCCACGACTGGGTGGACGACTACCAATACGAACGCATCCTGGAATGGATCTCCCGGCAACAGCCGCAAGACCCGGACTAGTGCAGCACCCGCTAAATAAGCAATAACTCATTTTACATAAAAATAAATACCATATGACACGCTCTATTCATAGTCACTTGGCGGGTGCTGCACTAGTGCAGCCGCACCAAGGTTTTATCATAAAATCTCTCACCGAGGCACAGAGATCACAGCGAAGGATTTCTCCATTATATATCTGCGTAAATCTGCGTTCATCTGCGGTTTATAGGATAACGCGACATCTTTCCACACACGCCGCGCGGGAGCCAGAAAACGGCAAGATGAAATACGCCGATTAACGGCGTAATATATTGGACAACACCCCCAATCCGCGGCGGGGTCCGTCCCGTTCGCCGACTCCCCCGACCACCGGCACAATATCCGCAAGGGCCTTGCCGGTGTCGCCGCGAGGAGGTGTTCGCAACCACTCACGGTGATCGGCATTGGCGCGGCCAACCCGTCTAACTTAATATCTGTACAGATACAGACAATGCCCATGCGTAACCCAGCAAAGACCTGCCTCAATCCCCAGTCGATCTATCCCGGCATCCACGCCATGGCCCGGCGCGTGGCGCTGGGATTCGGCCTGTTTCTCCTGGCCGCCCTTATGCCGCCGGCCATGGCCTCCGCCTCCGCTGGCCATTCGTCCGTGGAAACCGCGGCGCGGGAGGCGGTCCGCCGCGATGCCCCTTCATCCACCCCGTCCATCTGCCACGCCACGCCCCCCAGCGGCGGTGAGCGTCCGATCTGGCCCGCGCTGGCACTGGCACTGGCGCTGTTGATCATCGCCCTGATGGCCTACTGGAACCGCAAGCTCAGCCGCGCCAAGGCGCGTTTGCAGTACAGCCAACGCCACTACCAATCGCTGGTGGATGCCATGAGCGAGGGGGTCATTACCCACGACGAACGGGGCGAAATCATCACCTGCAACCCTGCCGCGGCGGCAATGCTCGGCATCCATTGCGATCAGATCCTCGGCACCTGCTCCACCGACCCCCAATGGCGGGCGATTCGCGAAGACGGCAGCCCCTGGCCCGGCGACGACCATCCGGCGATGGTCACCCTGCGCAGCGGCCAGCCCCAGCGCGACGCCCTGATGGGCCTGTACGCCCCGGATGAAAGCCTGCGCTGGTTGCAAGTCAATACCGCGCCCATCTACCGCAACGGCGATGCCCGCCCCGACAGCGTGGTGGCCACCTTCACCGACGTTTCCGCCAAACGCGAGGTCGACCGGCAACTGCAAGAGACCGACGCCTACCTGCACTCCGTCCTCGCCTCCATGGACGACCTGGTGTTCGTACTCGACAGCGAGGGCCGCTTTCTGGATTCCCACCAGGGCGATCACGATCGACTCTATCAGCCGCGAGAGGCCTTCACCGGCAAACACTACCGCGAGGTGCTGCCGGCCGACGTCGGTGAGCGCTTGAGTCAGGCCCTGGCGGATGCGCGCCAAGGTTCGTCGACCCGCTTCGAATACGCGCTGCCCATGCCGGAGGGGAAGCATTGGTACAATGCGGTGGTCAGCGCCCGCCATGACGCCGAAGCGCGCTACCTGGGCTGTACCGTCGTGGTGCGGGACATCAACGCCCGCAAACAGGCCGAGCGCCAACTGTTCCGGAACGAGGAGCGCTACCGCCGTCTCGTCTCCACCATGGCCGAGGGGGTGATCATGCAGGATCGCGACGGTCGCATCACCGAGTGCAATCGGGCCGCCGAACGCATTCTCGGCCTGAGCCGCGAACAGCTGATGGGGCTCACATCCATGGACCCGCGCTGGCGGGCGATCAGGCAGGACGGCACCCCCTATCCCGGCGAGGAGCACCCGCTGCCCACGGCCCTGCGCACCGGCCAACCCCAGACAGACATCATTCATGGCATACACACCGGAAAGGGACAGTTGCGCTGGATCAAGGTCAACGCCATTCCCCTCTTCAGCCGGAAGACAGACCGCCCCGACGCCGTGGCCACCTTCACCGACATCACCGAACTGCTCGACAGCCAGCGGCAACTGCAACGGGAACGCCGCCTGCTGCAAACCATGATCGACAACCTGCCGGTGGCGATCGAGATCTTCTCCCCGGAAGGCAAGGTCGTGCTGGCCAACCCGGTCGCCCGTGAAATCCTGTCGGTTGACGATGATGCCGACCTGACGGTGCCGCTGGAGGAGCTGAACCACTGCTTTCAGGCCTATATCGAAGACACGAATCAGCCCTATCCCACCGAACGGATGCCGGTGGTCAACGCCCTGCTCGGCAAGACCAGCATGGTAGAGGACATGGAGCTGCGCCGCGCCGACGGCGCCCGGCGCCTGTTACAGGTGATCGCCGCGCCGCTGGAGGACCCCGAGGCCAGCTACGGCGAGACCTCCGGCTGCGTCGTCGTGTTTCAGGACATCAGCGAACGCAAACGGACCGAAGGGCGGCTGCGCATGGAGCAGGCGCGCCTGCAAGCCTTGTTGCAAATCAACCGCAACGCCGCGAAGATGAGCGAGGAGGAGATCTTCCGCGCCGGACTCGAGGACGCCGAGCGCCTCACCAATAGCCGCGTCGCCTACCTGCACTTCATCAACGAGGACCAGGAAAACATCGATCTGGGCTACTGGTCCGGCAAGGTCATGCAACATTGCGCGGTCGCCACCGAACACCACTACCCCCTCTCCCAGGCCGGCATCTGGGCCGACGCCGCCCGCCAGCGCCGCCTGATAGTGCACAACGACTACGCCGCGGTCCAGGCCAAACAGGGCCTGCCCGAGGGCCATGTGCCGCTGACCCGGCACATGGGCGCGCCGGTGCTGGAGGGCGGCAAGGTGCGCATGGTGATCGGCGTAGGCGACAAACCCAGCGACTACGACGAAGCGGACCAGCGCCAGCTGGAGCTGATCGCCGAAGAGCTGTGGCGCATCGTCAGCCGACGCCGCACCGAGATCGCCCTGGACAGGGCGCGCGAGGCAGCGGAGGCGGCCAATCACGCCAAATCCGCCTTCCTCGCCAACATGAGCCACGAACTGCGCACCCCCCTCAACGCCATCCTCGGCTTCTCCCAGGTGCTGCTCCAGTCGCCGGGAATCGATGCCGACGCCCGCGAGCAGGTGCAGAAGATCCGCCGCGGCGGCGACTACCTGCTGACCCTGATCAACGACATCCTCGACCTCTCCAAGATCGAGGCCGGGCGCATCGAACTCTTCCCGGAGGAGATCCCGCTCGCCGGCTTTCTCAGCGACGCCACCCAGATGCTCCAGTACCGCGCCGAACAGAAGGGGGTGCGCTTCCACTACCAGCCCGCGCCCGACCTGCCAAGCGTGATCCGGACCGACCCCAAGCGACTGCGCCAGGTGCTGCTCAACCTGCTGGGCAACGCGGTCAAGTTCACCGAGCAGGGCCAGATCATCCTGCGCATCGACTACCGCGACGGCATCCTGCGCCTGGAAGTCGAAGATAGCGGCCCCGGCATCGCCGAGGACCAGCTCGAACGCATCTTCCAACCCTTCGAGCAGACCGGCGCCAGCCACTACCAGAGCGAAGGCACCGGCCTCGGACTCGCCATCACCCGCCGCATCGCCGAACGCATGGGCGGAACGGTCTCGGTGCGCAGCGAGGCCGGCAAGGGCAGCTGCTTCATCCTCGAGGCGCCAATGGAGGCGGGCTTCCGGCAACCGGCCAGACCATCATCGGAGGCGCACGCCCAGGCGCCCCGGGAGATCACCGGCTATCGCGTCACCGCCCTGGAGCAGGAGACCCCGCTAAGGCTGATGGTGGTGGATGACATCGCCGACAATCGGCAACTGCTGGCCCATCTCCTCAGTCGATACGGCTTTCGGGTGGCCGAGGCGGAGAGCGGCGAGGCCTGCCTGGCACAGGCCCCCGAGTTTCGGCCGCATCTGGTATTGATGGACATGCGCATGCCCGGCCGCGACGGCCTGGAGACCATGCACGCCCTGCATCAAATGGCCGGTATGGAAGAGCTGCCGGTGATCATCGTCTCCGCCAGCGTCTTTCACGAGGACCGCGACGCCGCGCTGGCAAAGGGGGTTGCGGATTACATCAACAAGCCCGTGGAACTGCCCGAGCTGGCGCAGGCCTTGGCCCGACAGCTGCCGCTGGAGTGGGTATACGCCGCACAATCCTGCCCATCGGGGGAACAATCCGCGGCGAGCGAGGACGCCGAAGCCGATTATCCCCTGGCGTGGCTCGAGGCCCTCAAAGCCGCCCTCACCCTCGGCGACACCAGGGGCCTGCGCCAATTGCTGGCCAACCGCGAGGCCCAGGGCGAGATCGTACCCCAGACCCTGCGCGACTGGCTTGACGGTTATCAGTACGAACGCATCCTCGAATGGATCGAACAACACCGCCATGAAACCTGAAAAATACACATCACGGTGGGCGGATAAGCGCAACGCATCCGCCATATCCCGAGCCCGCTGTCGGGCGGATCAGCGCGGGGCCATGCCCGAAGCGCGGACCCTGCTCATTGAATTCCCAGCGCTTCTCTCAGGGCTTCCCCAATACCCATTGCAATGCACCCCAGCCAGCGTGCGAACAAGAAAGGACGGCAGCCCATGAAACACCGCGCACCACTCGGACATCGCAAGCCAGCCGGCATCCATCGCTGGGTATTCCTGCTGATCACTTGCCTGCTATCCGGGTTGCCGCATACCGCCGCGGTCGCGGAACCCGCGATCACGTTCAGCGCGGCGGAGCGCGCCTGGCTGCAAGCGAACCCCCGTATCCGGCTGACCGCGGCGGATCATCAACCGCCGTTTTCAATGGCCGGGGCGGAGGGGCGGCCCAGCGGCATCCTGGCGGACATATTCGCCCAGTGGAGCGAGCTGCTGGATCACCCGATAGAGGCGGTCCTGACGGACGGCCCATCGGCATTGCATGAAGAAGCCAAAAAGCCGGGCGTACACGGCGCCGGTACGGTGCTGAAAAACAAAACCAATGACCAGAACTACCTGCTTACCGCCCCCTTCATCGAAGCGCCGCTGTATATTTATACCCGCAAACAGCATGCGAACACCATTCAGAAGCGCCAAGACCTGCGCGGCAAGCGTATCGCCATTCTGAAAGGCAACCGCGCCCTCCCGGAATACCTGCGCCGCATCGGCGACATCACCCGGGTGGAGGCGGATACGCCGCTGGAGCAGATGCAGAAGGTCATCCATGGCGAGGCGGACGCGCTGGTGGGGTACATCACCTATCCCTATATCATCAATAAGTATTTGATACGGGACTTGGCAGTGGCTTTGGTCACCGAAAACGAGGTTGCCGTGCATATCGGGGTCAACCCCGAACACCCCCTCCTGTTGAGCATCCTCGATAAAGCCATTGCCGCCCTCGCCGAGCAGGACAAGCTGGCGATTTTTGAGAAATGGATAGACTCCTCCGAGGGAATCACCGATATCGCATGGACGAAAGAAGAGCGCGCCTGGCTCAAGGAACACCCGGAAATCGTCCTCGGTTACACCACCCAATTCCCCCCCGATCTGATTCGCACCGCCGATGGCGACTATGCGGGCATGGTGCCGGACTACATTCGCCTCATCAACAAATCCCTGGTCGGACGCATTCGCCTGCGGGTGGAAGAGAGCTGGGACGAGGTTGCCGACATGGCGATTCGACACGAAGTAGACGGCTTGGCCTCCTCGGCGCCCAACCCGGAATGGGATCGCCACTTTCTCTATTCCGCCCCCTACAACTACAGCTATTTTTACTTTTACAGCCGCACCGACGACCCGGATCCGCCGCGCACCATCGCTGACCTGGCCGGACGCCGCGTCGGTTACCTGAATGGCGTGAGGAAGGCCGAACAGATCCTGGCGGATGCGCCGCTGAGCCAGTTGCGCGGCTTCGACGGCAACGAACGCATGGCCAAGGCGCTGGTAAGTGGCGAAGTGGATGTCGTGGTCCACAGCGCCAACCTCGAATGGTGGCGGATAGAGGCCAGCACGCGCGCCTTCAAGATCAGTGGCATCATCGATGGCAGCCGTTTTCCGCTGGTCATATCGGTTCGCAACGATTGGCCGATCCTGCGGGATATTCTCGACAAGGCGCTGGCCGCCATCCCCCCGGAGGCGCGTCAAGAAATCCGCAATCGATGGCTGGCGGGGCTGCCGCAAGAGGATGCCGGAGGTTTGCGTATCAGCCCCGCGGAGCGCGCCTGGCTCGACGACCTCACCCTGCGCCGGCCCCTCGTCACCGACTGGATCCCGTTCAACTTTCTCGGCGAAGAGGGCGAGGTGATCGGCATCGCCGAGGACTACTGGGCGCTGGTGCGGGACAAACTGGGGCTGAAAGAGCAGCTCGGCCCGATCCTGCCGTTCAGCGAGGTCCTGGTAGAGATGCGGCGGGACCGGGCGGATCTCTACACCGGCACCACCCGCACCCCGGACCGGGAGGTCTACGCCCGCTTCACCGACAGCCTCGAAACCTACCCCATCGCCATCGCCACCCGCCGCGGCGGCAGTTTCGTCGTCGACGCCCGCGGCCTGGAGGGCGAGACCGTGGCCGCGGGCCGGGAGTACAGCGCCTACCATCTGCTCAAGGCGCGCTATCCGGGCATCGAATTCCTGCAAGTGGCCGACACCCGCGCCGCCCTGGAGGCCGTGAAAGAGGGCCAGGCCTTCGCCGCGGTGGATATCCTGCCGGTGCTGCAGTACCAGATCGAACTCTATGGCGGCGACAGCCTGCGCCTGGCCGGCGTCACCGACGTGGAATTCGACCTGCAATTCATGGTGCGCGACGAACTGGCCCCGCTGGCGCCGCTGCTCAACCGCGCCATCGCCGACATCAGCGCCGAAGAGCGGTTGGCGATTCACAAGAAGTGGATGCTGCGCGAGGTGGTGAAACAGACGGACTCTGGCCTGCTGTGGCGGATCATCACCATCGGCCTGGCCATACTCGTGGCCATGCTGCTGGTCAACCGCCGCCTGCGCCGTGAGGTGGAACAGCGCACCCGGGCCGAGGCCCGCTATCGGGAGATCAGTGATCGCCTCACCAAGATCGCCGACCGGGTACCGGGCATGGTCTATCAATACGAATACCGGCCCGATGGCCCGGCCCGATTCCCATACTCCAGCAAAGGCATTCACGGGATCTACTCCGTCACCCCGGAGGCGGTGCGGCAGGACGCCAGCAAGGTCTTCGATCGCATCCACCCCGACGATCTCGGGCGGGTCGCCGCCTCCATCGAGACCTCGGCGCGGGAGTTGAGCAATTGGAGGCTGGACTACCGGGTCATCCTGCCCGGCACGGGCGAGCGCTGGATCGCCGGGGACGCGGTCCCGGAGCGGCAAGCCGACGGCAGCATCCTCTGGCATGGCTACATCACCGATATCACCCCGCGCAAGCAGGCGGAGCAGACCGCGCGCGAGGCGCTGAAGAGGCAGCAGGCCGCGGAGCGCTTCGCCCGCGCCACCATCGACGCCCTCTCGGCCCATCTGTGCGTGCTCGATAAGCAGGGCGTAATCATCACCATCAACCAGGCCTGGCGCGACTTCGCCGACGCCAATCCCCCGCCGCCGCCCGACTACGGCGTGGGCGCCGATTACCTGGCCGTCTGCGTCGGCCGCGCACCCGACGACCCCGCACCCGATGTCTCCGCCCCCGATTCCTCCGCCCGGCAAGACTTTGCTCGCAAGCTGCGCGCCGTGCTCGCCGGCGACCTGACCCATTTCCAGTCCGAATACCCCTGTCACTCGCCGGGCGTCGAGCGTTGGTTCGTTGCCCACGTTACCCGCTTCGAGATCGAAGGGGCGGCGCGGGTGGTGGTGGCGCACGAAAACATCACCGAACGCAAGGCGGCGGAAAACGCCCTCGATTGGGAACGGCAACGCCTGCGCCTGCTGGTCAATACCATCCCCGACCTGGTTTGGTACAAGGACACCGAGGGTCGCTATCTGGGCTGCAACCCGCGCTTCGAGGCCTTTTTCGGGGCGTCGGAAGAGGCCATTCTGGGCAAGACCGATTTCGACTTCGTGGACCCGGAGCTGGCCAGCTTCTTCCGCGAACACGACCGCCGCGCCATGGCGGCCGGTGAGGCGCTGGTCAACGAAGAGGAGATCACCTTTCTCGACGGCCACCGCGAAACCCTCGAAACCACCAAGGCCCCAATGTACAACCAGAAGGGGGTGCTGATCGGGGTCATGGGCATAGGCCACGATATCTCCGAGCGCAAACAGGCGGAACAGGCCCTGATCCAGGCCCGCGAGGCGGCAGAGGCGGCCAATCACGCCAAATCCGCCTTCCTCGCCAACATGAGCCACGAACTGCGCACCCCGCTCAATGCCATCCTCGGCTTCTCCCAAGTGCTGCTGCGATCACCTCGGCTGCCGCGAGAGCTGCTCCCCCAGGTCGAAAAGATCCACCGCGGCGGCGACTACCTGCTGACCCTGATCAACGACATCCTCGACCTCTCCAAGATCGAGGCCGGACGCATCGAACTCTTTCCCGAGGAGCTGGATCTGCACGCCTTCTTCAAGGAGGTGAGCGAGATGATCGGCTTTCGCGCCGAGCAAAAGGGCGTGGCCTTCGAGTACGACCCCGAGGGGGACTTGCCGCACACCGTGTCGGCCGATCCCGTACGCCTGCGCCAGGTGCTGCTCAACCTGCTCGGCAACGCGGTGAAGTTCACCGAGCAGGGCCATGTGCGCCTGCGGCTACGCTATGCGGATCATTGCCTGGATATCGGAGTGGGGGACACCGGTCCAGGCATCCCACCCGAACACCTCGAAGCCATCTTCGAACCCTTCACCCAAAGCGGCCCGCGCCACTACCAGAGCCAGGGCACTGGACTCGGTCTCACCATCAGCCGCAAGATCGTGGAGCTGATGGGCGGCGAGCTGGGCGTGGACAGCGAGCCCGGGCGCGGCAGCTGTTTTCACTTCGAGATCCCGGTGCAAGCGACCTTCGCCGTCGACGCCCCCGCGTCGACCGACGCCGCGAGCGAGCAAGATCCCCGGGTGACCGGTTATCGTTGTCTGCGCCCCGACCGCGAGCAATTGCGGGTGCTGGCGGTGGACGATGTCACCGATAATCGCCAACTACTGACCGCGCTGTTGAACCAGCTGGGTTTCGAGACCGCCGAGGCCGACTCCGGCGAGGCCTGCCTGGAGCAGGCCCCGGCCTTTCGGCCCGACCTGGTGCTGATGGACGTGCGCATGCCCGGTCTGGATGGCCTGGAGACCATGGAGGCGTTACATGCGATGGCGGGCTTCGCGGCCCTGCCGGTGGTGCTGGTCACCGCCAACGTGTTCCAAGAGCAGCGGCAAGAGGGGCTCGCGCGGGGCGCGGTAGCCTACCTGGGCAAGCCCGTCGAGGTGGCGCAACTGCTGCGGGTGCTCGCCGAGCAGCTGCCCCTGGAGTGGCGCCACGCCGCCCCCCGGGAGGGCTCGCCCGCCGGCATCCCGCCAGAGGACAACGCGGCGGCCCACTACCCCGACGAGTGGCTCGACGCCCTGGAACGCGCCGTCAACCTGGGCGATACCAAGACCCTGCGCCGGCTGCTGAGCGAACGGGAGGAACGGGGCGAAGCCCTCGCCCCGCGCCTGCGCGAATGGACGGACGGCTACGCCTACGAGCAGATCCTGCGCTGGATCGAACGCCAACGCCACTAACCCCGGATCCGCTGAAAGAACACCACGCGAACACCCCAAACACGCCATGAACCGCAAACTCTACCTGCAAATCATCCTCTTCCCGGTGCTCCTCATCGTGCTCACGGCGGCGATTATCACCGCCTTCAATATCCGCCAGTTTCAGCAGCATGCCCAGCAGATGATCGAACAGACCACCAACAACTTCATCGCGCAAAAGAAGGCCAAGGTGCGCGACAAGGTGGAGCGGGCACTGACCCTGGCGCGCTTTCACCATGCCCGCGTCGAGGCGCTGCTCAAGGAGGAAACCAGCGACCGCGACGCCGTGGAAGCGGAACAGCAACGGATGGTGATCGAGGAGCTGAAGGCCCTGGATCGCGACGAGCGGACCTATCTGTTGGTGATCCAACTGCATGACATCCAGGGCGGCGAGGGCTTCGGCACCGTCCTGATGTCGGAAAACGCCGCCATCGCGGACAAGCTCATCTCCGATGACTGGCGGGACGCCAAGGGCAACCGCCACCGCCGCGACTATCTCAAGCTGTTGCGCGAACAGGGGCATGGCTTCCTCGACTACTGGTACCTGAAACCCGCCGGCGAGGAACAAGGCCGCAAGATGTCCTATTTTCACCGCTACGAGCCATGGAACTGGGTCATCGCCAGCGGCTTCTACTTCGATGATCTGGAGCGGGAGGTGGCCGGCATCCACCAGACCGTGGACGGCGAGATCGCCGCGCGACTCCGTCACGCCCTGTGGGTCAGTCTGGCGCTGATCACGCTGGCGACCGCCCTGTCGCTGCTGTTCGCCCGCGTCGTCAATCGCCGCATCAGCCGCTACAGCCGACGCATCGAGGGGCTCAACCAGGAGCTGAACCAGCGCGTGGCGGACAAGACCCGCGCCCTGCAGGAGAGCCAGACGCGGCTCGCGGCGATTATCGAGCAGTCGCCCGACCCGATCTTCGTGGTGAGCGAGCGGGATCTGCGGGTGGTGGACTTCAACCCGGCCATGTGCGCGCTGCTGGATTACCCGCCGGAAACCCTCAGGGGGATGTCCATTACGCGGATCGACGCCGAGGAGACCCCCGAGACGGCGCGGCGGCGGGCCGACGCCATGCGCGACGCGGGCACGGTTCAGTTCATCCGCCCCTGGCGCACCCGCACCGGCCAACGGATCCACCAGGAGGTGCGGGTGAAGCGCATCGAACTGGGCGGCCAGACGATGTTCCTGGCGGTGACCCGCGACATCACCGAGCGCATGGCACGGGAGGCGAAACTGCGGCGCTTCGAGGAGATGGTCGACACCACCCAGGACCTGATGGCCTTCGTCGACGCGGACTACCGCTATCGTCAGGTGAACCTGGCCTATGCCCGCGCCTTCGGCTTGCCCAAGGAGGAGGTGATCGACCGCGCCCTGGCCGAGGTGTTGGGGGAGTCGCCCTTCACCGCCAGCGTCCGACCGCGGCTCGATGCCTGCCTCCAGGGCGAACCGGTCCGCTATCAGGCTTGGTTCGAGCGGGCCGACGGTCGCCGCTTCATGGATGTCGCCTACTATCCCCTGCGCGAACACGCGGACGGCCCGGTCAGTGCCGTGGTGATGAGCGAGCGCGACATCACCCCGTTGAAACAGGCGGAAGACGCCCTGCAACGGCATAACGACTCTCTCGACTTTCTCAGCCGCATCCTGCGCTCCTTCTCCTCGTCGCTGGACCTGGAGGAGGTGCTCAGCCGGGTGCTGCGCGAGGCCTTGAGCGTGCTCAGCATCACCGGCGACTCGTCCTGGATCTACCACGCCGAGGAGGACGAGCTGGTCTGTCGCCACGCCATCGGCCCGGCGGCGGACAAGATACGCGGCCACCGCCTCAAGCGCGGCGTCGGCATCACCGGCTTGGCCGCCGAGACCCGCGAGGTGGTGGTGGTGGCGGACACCCGCGCCGACTCCCGCCATTTCAAGGGGGTGGACCGGGAGACGGGCATCGAAATCCGCTCCATCATCGCCCTGCCGCTGCTGTTTCAGGAGCAGTTGCAGGGGGTGCTGGTGTGCGTGGACACCCGCCCCGACCGTTTCGACCAACAGGCCCGGCAACTGCTGGAGGCCATCGCCAGCGCCGCCGCCATGGCCATCCACAACGCCCGCCAGTTCGCGGAAACGGTCACCCTGCGCCAACGGGCGGATGCCGCCAACCGCGCCAAGAGCGCCTTTCTGGCCAACATGAGCCACGAACTGCGCACCCCGCTCAACGCGGTGCTGGGCTATACCCAGATCCTGCTCAAGGATCCCGCCACCCCGCCCACGCAACTGCGAGAACTCAGCGCCATCTCCAGCTCGGGCCAGTATCTGCTGTTGCTGATCAACGACATCCTCGATCTGGCCCGAATCGAGGCGGGACGCTTCGAGCTGTTTCCCGCCGCCCTGGATCCGTCCGCCCTGATCGAACAGATCCATGACCAGTTCCGCTTCAAGGCGGCGCAAAAGGGCCTGGAGCTGAAGCTGGAAGGGCTGGACCAACTGCCCCCGGCGGTGACCCTGGATGAGAAGCGGTTGCGCCAGATCCTGATGAACCTGCTGGGCAACGCGGTCAAGTTCACCGAACAGGGCGGCATCACCTTGCGCGTCGAGTATCAAAAGGAGCGGCTCGGCATCGCGGTGGAGGACAGCGGCATCGGCATCCGCGAGGCGGAGCTGAAGGAGCTCTTCTCGCCCTACAGTCAGGTCGGCGAGGCGAAGTATCGTCGCCAGGGCACGGGCCTTGGGTTGGCCATCAGCAAGAGCCTGGTGGAGTGCATGGGCGGAGAGATCCGGGTCACGAGCCGACTCGGGCGGGGCAGTCGATTCTCGCTGCATATCCCCGCCCCCATCAGCCGCGGGGACTTGCCGATAGCCGCCAGCCACGGCCATGCGGAGGTGTCCGGTTACCGCCGTACGGATCGAATCGCGCAACCGCTGCGCATCCTGGTGGTGGATGACGAGGAGAACAACCGCGATGTGCTGCATGGCCTGTTACTGCCGCTGGGCTTCGCCGTGGACCTCGCCGCCAGCGGCGCTGAGGCCCTGGCCCGGGTGTCGGCGTATTGCCCCGATCTGGTGCTGATGGATATCGTGATGCCGGAGATGGACGGCCTGGAGACCACCCGCCGGCTGCTGGCCGAGCAGCCGGGGCTTTGCGTGGTGGCCGCCTCGGCTCGGGCCTTCGCCGAAGACCGGGAAAAGACCCGTGCCGCGGGCTGCCGCGACCACCTGGCCAAACCCTTGGAGTGGAATGCCCTGATCGAGGTGCTGGGACGCCATCTGCCGCTGGAGTGGGTGCGGGAAAAGTCGCCGTTGGCCCCGCTGTCGGAGGACCTGCCGGGCAAGGCCCGGGCGCTGGATCTGCGCGGTCTGCCGCCGCAACGGCTGGAGCAGCTGGAGTCGCTGCTGATGCTCGGCAAGGGCCGTGCCCTCAACCGCCTGGCCGATGAGCTGGCCGGCGAGCATGCCCGACTCGCCGCCGAGTTACGGGAACGCCTCGCCCGCTACGACTACGACGCCATCCTCAGCGCCCTGAATGCCGCTCGCGCCCCCGCGGGCGATTGAGGCTCCCGCGCCGCGGCCCAGCTTCCGCCCCGGGGGGGCGAGGCTTCAGCCCGGCCGAGCCGCTATTGCGCAGCTTTTTACTTAGGCATTTGATCGCCCGCCGCGCCCCTCGCGCCAGCCCGTTCAGCGGCCCGCGCGCCCCTTTACCCAGCATTCGAAAAGCGCCAACTATTTGGTTATAATCCTCCCTTTTCTCATTATCGAAGCGCGCCAAAGTCATGCCCCACTCCGCCAGCAACCCCGCCCCCGCCCCGCCCCCCTTGTACACCGTCGGCATCGGCGCCTCCGCCGGCGGGCTGGAGGCGCTGGAGCGCTTTTTCGAGCCGCTGCCCGACGATCCGGGAATGATCTTCGTGATCATCCAGCACCTGTCGCCGGACTACAAGAGCATGATGGCGGAGATCCTCTCCAAATATACCGCGATGCCGGTGCGTGAGGCGGAGGAGGGGGTGCGCATGGAGCGCGACCACGTCTACCTGATTCCGCCCAGCAAGAGCATCACCATGAGCGGCGGGCAGCTCTTCCTGCGCGAGAAACAGCCCAACCATCGGGGCATCCCGCTGCCCATCGATACCTTTTTCGAGTCCCTGGCGCTGGAGCGGGGCGACCACGCCATCGGCGTGATCCTCTCGGGCACCGGTAGCGACGGCACCCGCGGGGTGCGCGCGATCAAGGGCAGCGGCGGCATGGTGATGGTACAGCGCCCGACCAGCGCCAAGTTCGACGGCATGCCGGTGAGCGCCCTGGATACCGGGCTGGCGGACTATGTGCTGCCGCCGGAGGAGATGGCCTTGGCGCTGCTCGATTTCCGCCGCCACCCGGGCATCGCCCTGGCGCGCCAGGAGGACGAGCGCCGCGGCGATAACGAGCCCGGCGGCGAGGTAAAGCGGATCCTCGAACTGGTGCGGCAACGCAGCGATGTGGATTTTCTTCACTACAAGCCCAATACCATCCTGCGCCGCATCGAGCGACGCGCCAGCATCCGCCAGTGCCGCGACATCCGCGAATACCTGGAACTGATGCGCCACTCGGATCAGGAGCGGGACACCCTCTACCGCGATCTGCTGATCGGCGTCACCCGCTTCTTTCGCGACGCCGAGGCGTTCGAGGCGCTGCGGCAACGGATCCTGCACCCGCTGTTCGCCGCCCGGGGCGAGACCATCCGCGTCTGGATCCCGGCCTGCTCCACCGGCGAGGAGGCCTATTCGCTGGCGATCCTCTTCGCCGAGCACCAGGCCCTCGTCGGCGATCAGCGCGAGATCAAGATCTTCGCCACCGACATCGACCAGAACGCGGTGGAGATTGGCGCCGCCGGCGTCTATCCCGAGGGCATCGCCACCGACGTCGCACCCGAACGTCTTTCCCGTTTCTTCAAGCGCGATGAACAGCGGGGGCGTTATACCGTCTCGCCCCATCTGCGGCGGATGGTGGCGTTCGCCCGTCACGACCTGACCAAGAGCCCGCCCTTCAACCGACTCGACCTGATCTCCTGCCGCAACCTGTTCATCTACCTGCGCCCGGAGATGCAGGATCGCATCCTGCATCTGTTTCATTTCGCCCTCAAGCAACCCGGCTACCTGTTCATGGGCGAGAGCGAGAGCATCGGCGACTACGAGGCGGTCTTCACCTGTCTCGATCGCCGCCACAAGCTCTACCAGACCCGCCCCGGGGTGACCCCGCGCCTGCCCCAGCTGCACGACGTGCCGATGCCGATGCCGAGCGATCCGGGGCAGACCGGGCTGATTCCCGTCAGCGCCGGCGGGCGCACCAGCCGCCAGCAGGGCGACATCCTGCAACGGCTGGTGGCGGATCGCATGCTGCCGCCCTGCATCCTGATCAATGACAATCTGGACGCCCTCTACATCAGTCGTCGCGCCGCCCGCTACCTGGCCGTCAGCGGCACGCCGGACTACAACCTGGCCGCGCTGTTGCCGGAGAGCATCGCCGCCTTCGTGCGTTCGGCGGTGATGAAGGCCCTGAAGCAGGGGCAGACCGTGGTCTACAAGGCGCTGGCCAGCGACGCCGGGGACTATCCGGCGCTGGCGATCACGGTGGAGCCCCTGAGCAAGCGCCACGGCGGCGCGCCGCTGCTGATGGTGACCCTGGAGGAGCCGGCCTCATCGCAGCCGGCGACCGCGCAAAGCCGGGTGGAGATCTCCGCCGACAGCCGCCAGCACATCGAGGAGCTGGAGCAGGAGCTGAGTTATACCCGCGAGACCCTGCAAGCCACCATCGAGGAGCTGGAGACCTCCAACGAGGAGTTGCAGTCCTCCAACGAGGAGCTGCTGGCGAGCAACGAGGAGCTGCAATCCACCAACGAAGAGCTGCAAGCGGTGAACGAGGAGCTGATCACCGTCAACAGCGAACACCAGCACAAGATCCGGGAGCTGGCGGAACTCAACGAGACCCACGACAACCTGCTCAGGAGTTCCCAGGTGGGCACGGTGTTTCTCGACCGCCACTTCAACGTGCGCAGCTTCACCCCGGCGGTGCGCGACGAGATCCACCTGCGCGACAGCGACATCGGCCGCCCCTTCGATGAGATACGCCACCACTTGCGGGTCCAGGACCTCAGCGGCGAGCTGAACGAGACCATCCGCACCCTGAGCCTCCGGGAACTGGAGGTCAGCAGCGACCTGGGCAACTACTACATCCTGCGTATCGCGCCCTTTCTGCTCAGTGACGACTCGGTCGACGGCGTGGTGCTGACGCTGGTGAACATCAGCGAGCGCAAGCGGATCGAGATCGAGGTGCGCAAGCTCTCGCGCGCCGTGGAGCAGACCCCCAGCGCGGTGATCATTACCGACCGCGCCGCGCGGATCGAATACGTCAACCCCGCCTTTGAACGGACCACCGGCTACACCGCCGCGGAGGCGCTGGGGCAAAACCCGCGCATGCTCAAGTCCGACGAGCATGACCAGGCATTCTACCGTCAACTTTGGGGTAAGTTGATCGAGGAAGGCGCCTGGCATGGCGAAATCGTCAATCGCCGCAAGGACGGGGAGCTGTATTGGGAGCTTGCCAGCATCAGCGCGGTGCGGGATGAACAGGGCAAGACCACGCATTATCTTTCGATTCAGGAAGACATCACCGCGCGCAAGGCGAGCGAAGCGGCGCTGGATCGGGCGCGGCGGGCCGCCGAGCAGGCCAATCGCGCCAAGAGCGACTTCCTCGCCAACATGAGCCATGAGCTGCGCACCCCCCTCAACGCCATCCTCGGCTATAGCCAGGTGTTGGAACGGGATCCGGAGATCGGCGATCGCCAGCGGAAAGATCTGGCGAACATCCGCGGCGCGGGGGAGTTCCTGCGCCTGCTGATCGACGACATCCTCGATCTGGCCAGAATCGAGGCCGGACGCTTCGAGCTGCACGCCGAACCGTGCGGCCTGGCCCCGCTGGTCAACCGCATTGAGGAGATGATCCGCCCCAAGATCGGCGACAAGCCGGTGAGCTTCGATGTGCTGGGGGTTCGCGATCTGCCCGAGACGGTGCGGGCGGATGAGCGACGCTTGCAGCAGATCCTGCTCAACCTGTTGAGCAACGCGGTCAAGTTCACGGCGCGGGGCTTTATCCGCCTCGACCTGGGCTATCACCAGGGCCGGCTCCGCGCCCAGGTAGCGGACAGCGGGATCGGCATGAACGCGGAGCAACTGGCGCGACTCTTCGAGCCCTTCAGTCAATTCGCCGTCAATGCCCAAAAAGAGGGCAGCGGGCTTGGCTTGATGATCAGCAAGAGCCTGGCGGAGGCGATGGGCGGCATGATCGAGGTAGAGAGCACCCCCGATGAAGGCTCCCGTTTCACGGTCACCCTGCCCCTGCCGCCGCTGGCGGCGCGTGATGCGCCGAGCCGTGACCGCTACCCGTCGCTGGAGGGGTATGCGCGAAACGACGCCATGGACGCCCCGCTGCGGCTGCTGGTGGTGGATGACGGCGCGGAGAACCGCGCCGTGTTGCGGCGACTGCTGGAACCCCTGGGGTTCGAGGTTGACGAGGCGGAAAACGGTCGCGCGGCGCTGGAGCGCGTCGGCGCGACAAGCCCCGACCTGGTGTTGATGGATCTGGCGATGCCGGAGATGGACGGCCTGACCGCCACCCGCGAACTGCTCAGGCAAACCCCGGCACTCCCCATCGTCGCCGTCTCGGCCAGGGCCTTTCGCAGCGACCGGGAGGAGTCCGCCGCCGCGGGATGCGTCGAACACATCGCCAAACCGGTCTCCGCGGAGGCGTTGCTCAAGGTCCTTGAAGGGCGGCTGCCGCTGACCTGGAAGGCGACCGAAGACGGGCCATCGGGCGAGACTGGCCGGGAACAGCCGCTCGATCTCAGCCCCCTGAACCGGGAAACCCGCGCCGAACTGGAGGGCCTGGTACTGCAAGGCAACGGCAAGGCGATCCATGCCTCCATCGAAGCGCTCCGCGGTGAGCATGAGCAATTGGCGCGAAACCTGACCCTGCTGACCAACGCCTATCGCTACCAGGAGATTCTGGATGCCCTGGAGGTCGCGCGATGAGCCGAAAACCCGTTTTCTTCGCCAGGCCGCGGCCAGCCGCGGCACGCCCCATTCGATTCCGAGCCCCCGCGGGGTGATCGACGCGCATGAAAAAGGACAAGCCCCATCTCTCGCTCCCACCGGCGCCCGAAACCCCCGCCACGGCAATGGTGGTGGACGACACGCCGGCCAACCTTGACCTGCTCACCCGTATCCTGGATGACGCCGGCTATCGGGTGAACGCCTTCGCCGACGGCCAACTGGCGTTGCGCTCGGCGCGGCGATTCCCGCCAGACCTGATCCTGCTGGATATCCTCATGCCGGGGCTCGACGGGTACGAGGTCTGCGCCCGGCTCAAGGCGGATCAACGCACCCGGCGCATCCCGGTGATCTTCATCAGCGCCCTGAATCAGACCGACGACATCTTGCGCGCCTTCGAGGTGGGCGGCGTGGACTATGTCAACAAGCCCTTTCGCGAGGCGGAGGTGCTGGCGCGGGTAAACGCCCATCTCGATCTCTACCGCACCCAGCGCCAGTTGCGGGCCAGCCGCGAGCATGTGCGCGCCCTGCTCGACTCCACCGCCGAGTCCATCTTCGGGCTGGACCGGGACGGTCGCTGCACCTTCGTCAATCAGGCCTGTCTCGATCTGTTGGGGCTGGAGTCGGCGAAACAGGCCATTGGCGAGAACATGCACACCCTGATCCAGCACCGCCACAAGGGAGAGCCGATCGCGCCGGAGGCATGCCCGCTGCTGCATGCCTGGAACCCCGACGAGCCCTATCACAGCGAGGACGAGACCTTCGTCACCCGCGCTGGGCGGCGGTTCTCCGCCGAGTGCTGGAGCTACCCGCTCACCGACGATGGCCAGACCGTCGGCCGGGTGGTGACGCTGGTGGACATCAGCGAACGCAAATCCATGCAGGAGATGCTGCTGCAATCGGCGACGGTGTTTCGCACCACCAACGAGGCGGTCGCCATCGCCGACGCGCATCAGCGCATCATCCAGGTCAACCGTGCCTTCACTCAGATCACCGGATTCTCCCAGGATGACCTGAACGATTCGTCCCTGAGCCTGATCTATTCCGCCCGCAACCAGCAAGAGCTGGCGGAGACGGTGACACGGGGCGTCGCGGAGAGAGGCGGCTGGCAGGGCGAAATCTGGAGTCGCCGCAAGAGCGGCGAGGCCTTTCCCGCCTGGATGAGCATCAATCAGGTATGCAACGAGAAGGGCGAGGTATCCAACTTCGTGGCGGTCTTTGCCGACATCAGCCACCTCAAGCGCACCCAGCAGAAGCTGGCTCACCTGGCCCATCACGACCCGCTGACGGGACTGCCCAACCGGCTGCTGTTCGGCGCCCGCCTGGAGCACGCCGTCGCCCGGGCGGAACGTGAGCAGGGCGGGCTGGCGGTGTTCTTTCTCGACCTGGATCAGTTCAAGCTGGTCAACGACAGCCTGGGGCATCTGGCGGGCGACGAGCTGCTGCTGCAAGTGGCGCGACGACTCAAGGGGGTGATCCGCGAAGAGGACACCCTGGCCCGTCTGGGCGGCGACGAGTTCACCCTGGTTCAGGAAGACGTCCGCGCGCCGCGGGATGCCAGCCGCCTGGCCGAGAAGTTGCTGCGGACCTTTGACGCGCCCTTCCAGGTGGCGGGCGAGGAGTTGCATGTCGGCGGCAGTATCGGCATCAGTCTGTTTCCGGATGACGCCCGCGATCCCGAGGGCCTGCTGCGCAATGCCGATAATGCCATGTATAACGCCAAACGGGCGGGACGCAACCGGTTTCATTTCTATACCGGCGATCTCACGGACCGCGCCCTCGATCGCATCCGCCTGGAGAGCGAACTGCACAACGCCCTGCGCGACGGCGAGCTGACTCTCCACTATCAGCCCCAGACCTGCCTCCATACCGGGCGAACGCTGGGGCTGGAGGCGCTGGTGCGCTGGAATCATCCGAGCGCCGGGCTGTTGGGTCCGGACCGTTTCATCCCCTTGGCCGAAGAGTGCGGACTGATCATCCCGCTCGGGCTGCAAGTGCTGCGCATGGCCTGCGAGCAGGGGCGGCGCTGGCTGGACGAGGGCGTGCCCTTCGGCACGCTGGCGGTGAACGTCTCCGCCGGACAGCTCCACAAGGAGGACTTTTTCGAGCAGGTGCGCGCAGTCATCGCGGAGACCGGCATGCCGCCGGAGCGGCTGGAGCTGGAACTGACCGAAAGCGCGGTGATGGAGGACCCGCAACGGGCCAAACCGCTGCTGGAGGCGTTGCGCAGCCTGGGCATAGGCGTCGCCGTGGATGACTTCGGCACCGGCTACTCCTCCCTCGCCTACCTGAAGAACCTGCCCCTGACCAAGCTGAAGATCGACAAGGCGTTCGTCACCGATCTGCCGGCGGACGAAGACGATGCCGCCATCGTGCGCGCCATCGTCGCCCTGGGCAAGACCCTGGGCTATGCATTGATCGCCGAGGGGGTGGAGGCGGAGGCCCAGCGAACCCTGCTGAGGCAATTGGGTTGCGATATCGCCCAGGGCTTTCTGATCAGCCGTCCGGTGGACGCCGATACCATCTCCCGCTGGCTCGCGCACGCGGCCGGCGAGCCGCCGCCGCCCGGCGCCCTCATTCCCGAATCGAAAACACAACCACAGCCAGAGACCGCCTCATGACCACCGAAGACCCGAGAAACGTGCTCATCGTCGACGACACACCGGCCAACCTGGACCTGCTGGAGCGCATCCTCGAAGACAACGGCTACGATGTGCGCTCCATGCCCAACGGGCCGCTGGCGCTGAAATCCGCCAACCACACGCCGCCGGACCTGATCCTGCTGGATATCAAGATGCCGGGGATGGATGGCTACGAGGTGTGCGCCAGGCTCAAGCAGCAGGAGGCGACCCGCAACCTCCCGATCATCTTCATCAGCGCCCTGCAAGAGACGGATGACAAGGTGCGGGCCTTTCAGGCCGGCGGCGTGGACTATGTCACCAAGCCCTTCCAGGCGGATGAGGTGCTGGCGCGGGTGCGCACCCACCTTGAGCTGAAGGCCGCCCGCGAACAGCTTGAACGGCAGAACGAAGAGCTGGTGGCGGCGGCGCAACTGCGCGACGACGTGGAGCGCATCACCCGCCATGACCTGAAGGGACC
Source organism: Gammaproteobacteria bacterium (assembly GCA_011390365.1). GTDB lineage: Bacteria > Pseudomonadota > Gammaproteobacteria > Chromatiales > Chromatiaceae > SLIM01. The sequence goes on along the minus strand of JAABSM010000025.1, from coordinate 18,758 downwards.
GCTCAACAGCATCCTGCCGATCCCGACCCTGCTCAGCTCATATTACGCCTTCTCGGAAGATCACCTGGCATTGCTGAAGAACGTGGAACGCTCGGCCCACAAGATGCTTGACATGATCAATCGATCGCTGGATCTCTACAAGATGGAGACCGGCGTTTACCAGGCCAGCATCCAGCCCATCAACATGACGCCCATCCTCTATTCAAGCCTGCGCGAGGCGGCGGCCAACAAGATTGCCCACAACAAGCCCTGGCGAGTCACCCGCAACGGCGCCCCACTGCCGGAGGGGGAGCAGGTCTGGGCCAACGGCGAAGAGATGCTCTGTTTTCCCATGTTCTCGAACCTGTTGCTGAACGCCTTCGAGGCATCACCGGAGCAGGCCGCGATCGAGGTCGACCTGGACGACGGAAACGAGGCGACGCTCAAGATCCGCATCACCAACACCGGCGCGGTGCCGCAAGAGATTCGCGATCACTTCTTCGGCAAGTACGTGACCCACGGCAAGAACAAGGGCACGGGGCTTGGCACCTACTCGGCGCGCCTGTGCGCGGAGACCCAGAACGGCTCGATCGACATGGATGTGGTGGACGACAAGACGCGCGTCACGGTCACCCTGACGCGCAGCAAACGGGTGACCCGGGAAGACCTGGACGAGATGTTCAAGCAATATGGCAACCAGAAATAGCGTTAACGTAAGCCATGTTTACTGTGAAACATCGCGCAGCGATTCCTTATTCCCCCTCTCCCTCTGGGAGAGGGCCGGGGTGAGGGAACGATCACGGCGTTGCGCCACCTATGTTTCATCATCCGGGGTGGCGCAACGCCATGATCGTTAGCAGGGACAAACGGTCGCAAATGTAGGCGACGGACTACAGCGATCTCGGACCAGGATTCGCCGAAAAATCAACCCCAAGATCGACGCTCGCGCAAAATCCGCGGGTTGATTTTCCACAAGCTGCTGTCAGCCAGCATTTTTTCCGGCGGCTAGCCGAAAGACCTAACGCAAACTCTCACGATAGCCCCATAAGTGACTGTAATTACTTACTTTAATTATATTGCGCAAATATTATACAAACCCCCACGAGGCCTTGAATTCACTGGCATGAAGGCCCCTTCCCACCGTTTTTCCACGAAGTTATCCACAGGTTTGGTGGAAAACTCTCGAACCCGCGAAGAGACAGGCGCTTAGCGTCGATTGCTGGGGTCTGGATTCATTTTAATCGCTAACTACGATGTAATCTTTTGCCCCCGGCTTATGCCTGGCAAAAGCGTTTCAATGTGACGCCGCCGTGGAATTTAAGTATAGTTGAATATTCTTTTGTGTTGACCTAGCAAGCGAACCAAGATGATCCAGCCGGAAGAGCGCCCCGACCGCGAGATCGGTCGTCACGAAGTCAAAGAGACCACCTGTTACATGTGTGCCTGCCGTTGCGGCATTCGCGTGCATCTGCGCGATGGCGAGGTGCGCCACATCGAGGGCAACCCCAACCATCCGCTCAACGAGGGGGTGCTCTGCGCCAAGGGCTCGTCGGGGATCATGAAGCAGTATTCGCCGGCGCGCATCACCACGCCGCTACTGAGAAAACAGGGCGGCGAGCGGGGCAAGTCCGAGTTCGAACCCATCTCCTGGGACAAGGCCTTCGAGATCATGGAAGAGCGCCTCGCCCACCTGCGCGCCACCGACCCCAAGAAGTTCGCGCTGTTCACCGGCCGCGACCAGATGCAGGCCCTCACCGGCCTCTTCGCCAAGCAGTTCGGCACGCCGAACTACGCCGCCCATGGCGGCTTCTGCTCGGTCAACATGGCCGCCGGCATGATCTACACCATCGGCGGCAGCTTCTGGGAGTTCGGCGGGCCGGACCTGGACCGCGCCAAGCTGTTCGTGATGATCGGCACCGCCGAGGATCACCACTCCAATCCCCTCAAGAAGGAGCTCTCCCGCTTCAAGCGCGCCGGCGGTCGGTTTGTTTCGATCAACCCGATCCGCACCGGCTACTCCGCCATCGCCGACGAGTGGGTGCCGATCAAGCCGGGCACCGATGGCGCGCTGATCCTCGCCTTCATCCACGAGATCATCAAGCACGGCCTGTTCGACCGCGAGTTCCTGGTGCGCTACACCAACGCCGCCGAGCTGGTGATCCAGGACGAGAGCCGGGACGACCACGGCCTCTTCAAGCGCTTCGAGATGCACATCGAGGAGGGCTGCTTCGATCCCCAGAACAAACTCTGGTGGGATCGGGAGCTGGACAAGCCCATCTCCACCCACACCGAGGGGGCCGACCCCTACCTGCTGGGCGAGTTCACCCTGGAGGACGGTACCCCGGTGAAGCCCGCCTTCCAGTTATTAAAGGAACGAGTGGATCTCTACACCCCCGAGTGGGCGGAACGGATCACCGGCGTACCGGCGGCGATAATCCGCCGTCTCGCCCACGAGATGGGCGTCACCGCCCGCGATCAGAAGATCAAGCTGCCGATCCGCTGGACCGACTGCTGGGACAAGGAGCACGACTCGGTCACCGGCAACCCGGTGGCGTTTCACGCCATGCGCGGCCTCGCCGCCCACTCCAACGGCTTTCAGTCGATCCGCGCGCTCGGCATCCTGATGTCGATCCTGGGCACCATCGACCGCCCCGGCGGCTTTCGCCACAAGGCCCCCTTCCCGCGCCCCATCCCCCCCTGCCCCAAGCCGCCCAACAGCCCGGAGGGGGTCAAGCCCAATACCCCGCTCGACGGCATGCCGCTGGGCTGGCCCGCCAAGCCGGATGACCTGTTCGTGGATGACAAGGGCGAGCCGGTGCGCCTCGACAAGGCCTTCTCCTGGGAATACCCGCTGTCGGTCCATGGCCTGATGCACAACGCCATCACCAACGCCTGGCGCGGCGATCCGTACAAGATCGATACCCTGTTGCTGTTCATGGCGAACATGGCCTGGAACAGCTCCATGAATACCGCCAATGTGCGCGACATGCTCACCGACAAGGACGAGAACGGCGAGTACAAGATACCTTTTATTATTGTCTGCGACGCCTTCCAGTCCGAGACCGTCGCCTTCGCCGACCTGGTGCTGCCGGATACCACCTATCTGGAGCGCCACGACGCGATGTCGATGCTCGATAGGCCGATCTCGGAATTCGACGGCCCGGTGGATTCGGTGCGCATCCCGGTGATGAAGCCCAAGGGCGACTGCAAGCCGTTCCAGGATGTGATCGTGGAGATGGGCACGCGCCTCAAGCTGCCCGCCTTCGTCGATGATAATGGCAAGCGCAAGTTTCGCGACTATCCGGACTTCATCACCAACTACGAGACCTCGCCCGGCTCCGGCATCGGCTTCCTCGCCGGCTGGCGCGGCGCGGCAGGGGAGAAATTCCTCAAGGGCGAGCCCAATCCGCGCCAGTGGGAGATGTACCAGCGGAACGGCGGCTTCTACCACCACAAACTGCCTCGCAGCTACCAGTACATGCGCAACTGGAACCGGGGCTATCTGCAATGGGCGCGCACCCACGGCATGACCCGTTACGCCGAGCCCATCGCCCTGCACATCTATTCCGAGCCGTTACAGAAGTTCCGCCTCGCCGCCCAGGGCAAGTGGCCCGGCAAGCAGCCGCCGGATCACCTGCGCAAGCGGGTCGAGACCCACTTCGACCCCCTGCCCTTCTACAGCGAGACCCTGCTGGCGAAGCTGGTGGATACCCACGAGTATCCGCTCAACGCACTGACCCAGCGACCGATGGCGATGTACCACTCATGGGACAGCCAGAACGCCTGGCTGCGCCAGATCCACACCCACAACTACCTGTTCGTGAATCCACAACTGGGCCAGAAACAGGGCTTCAACGACGGCGACTGGGTGTGGATCGAATCCCCCACCCACAAGGTGCGCTGCATGTGCCGTTTCTCGGAGGCGGTGGAGCCGGGCACGGTGTGGACCTGGAACGCCATCGGCAAGGCCAGCGGCGCCTGGGGCCTGTCGAAGAAGGCCAACGAATCCCAGAAGGGCTTCCTGCTCAACCACGTCATCCCGGAAGAGCTGCCCGCCCACGAAGACGGCGACCACCTCTCCAACTCCGACCCGGTCACCGGCCAGGCCGCCTGGTTCGACGTGCGCGTCAAGGTCTACAAGGCCGAAGAGGGCGAACCCGAACAGAGCTGGCCCCAGTTCGACGGCCACCACACCGTGCCGGGCCAGCAGACCCGTTTTCGCAAGTGGCAGTCCTATATCGCCGGGGCATTCAGGAAGAAGGAGGGGATCTCCTGAGTGCTGAGTGCTGAGTGCTGAGTGCTGAGTGCTGAGTTTAGAATACAGCCCTGAGACGGTGTGAGCACAAGTGGTTTTTCTGGTTACACCGCTCCTGCGGTGTAACCGATCCGCCAGCGCTCCCGCGCTGCGACACACGTTCGGCGCGGAGCGCCTGAAGATACATAACACCGCAGGAGCGGTGTTACGAGAGCAAATCATGGACGCGACGCATGTAACGGTCACCATCCGCAATCCGGCGATGCCGGAAAAGGCGTGGGTAGGTTTGTTTCTGGTAGATTCCGGGGCCATCGATTCACTGGTACCGCGAGACGCCCTGGAGTCCATCGGCTTGCAAGCAAAGGCGCAACGCACCTACGAGCTTGCCGACGGCAGTGAGATCAAGATGGACATCACCACCGGCGATATCAAATTCATGGGAGAGATCGTCGGCGGCACGATCATCTTCGCGGAACCCGGAACCGAACCAATACTCGGCGTTACCGCGCTGGAGTCGGTGGGCATAAATATCGATCCGCGCAACCAGCAGCTGAAGCGGATGCCTGCGACGCGGTTGAAGAAGGTGGCGCCGCGCGTTTGGCAAGAGCAGAAGTGAGGGTGGAACCATGATCGACTACAAAGAATACATCACCATCGAGCCAGGAAAACGCTCAGGCAAACCCTGCATACGCGGCTTGCGCATCACGGTATACGATGTACTGAGCATGCTCGCGAACGGCATGAGTTTCAGTGAAATCATCGATGATTTCCCCAAGCTCACCGAACAGGACATCCTCGCCTGTCTTGCCTACGGGGATGATCGGGGTATGTCGAACCATAACGGCTGCGTTTCCATTGCGGAGTACCGCAAATGAACTGGCGGCAAATACGAGACACGCACCCCCACCAATGGGTCCTGATCGAAGCAACCAAGGCCCACTCTCGTGCAGGTGAGCGGGTGCTCGACGAGCTTGCGCTGTTAGGCATATTCGCCGATTCGCAAGAGGCAATGCGCGACTACCAGAAGCTTCATCATGAGTCGCCGCAGCGTGAACTTTACGTCCTGCACACGGACCGTAATGAGCCGAATATCGGCGAGCGCCACTGGATCGGAGTAAGAGGGCGTTGATTGGCTTCAGAGTCCAGGATGGGCTGCCATTTGTCGAGGCCAAATTGGTTTATGGCAACCGAGAGATTCGGTTACCGAACGCTCTGATCGACACGGGCTCTGCTAGGTCCGTATTTGCGGCTGACAAGGTTGCTGAAATCGGGGTCGCGCTCGAACCCCAGGATGCGATTCACCGAATCGCGGGCGTCGACGGAACGGAGTTCGTGTTCACCAAGACGATCGATCTTCTTGCCCTTGATACGATCAGCAAGAGTAAAGTGGAAATCGAAATCGGCGCCATGGATTACGGATTCCCCATCGACGGGATCCTGGGAAACGACTTCCTGCTCGCGGTCGGCGCTATTATTGACATGAAAGCATTGGAAATTCGGTTAGCAGTATGACTCAACTCGCCCTGGTTATCGATCTCAACGTCTGCGTCGGCTGTCACGCCTGCGTGACCAGTTGCAAGCAGTGGAACACCTCCGGCTGGGCCGGTCCCTTGCCGGACCAGAACCCCTATGAAGCAGACCCCAGCGGGACCTTCTTCAATCGGGTGCAGACCTTCGAGATCGGCAAGTTTCCCAATACGGAGACCCTGCACTTCCCCAAGTCCTGCCTGCATTGCGAGGAGCCGCCCTGTGTGCCGGTCTGCCCCACCGGGGCGAGCTACAAGCGCGAGGACAATGGCGTGGTGCTGGTGGACTACGACAAGTGCATCGGCTGCAAATACTGCTCCTGGGCCTGCCCCTACGGCGTACGTGAGTTCGACGAGAAGAACAAGGTGATGAAGAAGTGCACCCTGTGCATCGACCGCATCACCGACATGACCCTGCCGGAGGCGGAGCGCAAACCGGCCTGCGTCCTCTCCTGCCCCACCAACGCCCGCCTCTACGGCGACGTGCACGACCCGGACTCCGAGGTCTCGGTGGCGATTCGCGAGCGCGGCGGCTATCAGTTGCAGCCCGAGTGGGGAACCCAGCCGGCCAACCACTACCTGCCGCGCCGCAAGGTACGCATCCACATCCACGAAGATGAGCTGGTGCGCAGCGACAACCCGCTGGTGAAAGAGGACCTCGCGGCGCTGCCGGAAGATGTGGACACCCTCGATGATGTGGCTTGGTAATCGAGTGCTGAGTACGGAGTGCTGAGTACGGAGTGCTGAGTACGGAGTGCTGAGTACGGAGTGCTGAGTACGGAGTGCTGAGTACGGAGTGCTGAGTACGGAGTGCTGAGTACTGGGGATTATGAACTATAAAGGCAAGATTGAAAATTTTGAGCATTTGATTGCCTGGCAAAAGGCACGTGACCTGACCCGGGAGGTCTATCGGGTAACCGGCCAAGTGCCATTCAGTCAGGATTACGGGCTTTGTCGCCAGATACAGCGCGCTTCGGTTTCGGTGATGTCGAATATCGCCGAAGGTTTTGAACGATACAGCAATCGAGAGTTCGCCCATTATCTCTCGATTGCCAAAGGATCATTGGCGGAGGTTAGAAGCCAGCTCTACGTGGCGCTCGATCTCCACTACATCAACCAGGAGAAGTTTCATGAACTCCAAGCATTATCCATTGAGGTGAAAAAGCTGATTATCGGCTTACGCAACTCAACCAGGGAGAGTTCCAACTAGGCGCTCGGTAAGTGCTGAGTACGGAGTACGGAGTACGGAGTGCTGAGTACGGAGTGCTGAGTACGGAGTGCTGAGTACGGAGTGCTGAGTACGGAGTGCTGAGTGCTGAGTACTCAGCACCAGGCACTAGGTACTCAGTACTAGGTACTCAGTACTAGGTACTCAGTACTAGGTACTCAGTACTAGGTACTCAGTACTAGGTACTCAGTACTAGGTACTCAGTACTAGGTACTCAGTACTAGGTACTCAGTACTAGGTACTCAGTACTAGGTACTCAGTACTAGGTACTCGGTACTAGGTACTAGGTACTAGGTACTAGGTACTCAGTACTCGGTACTCGCCAAGGAACTCAGCACTCAGCACTCAGCACTCAGTACTTATAAAATGCATCCAGCCTTTTCCGTAATCTTCCTCACCACCCTGATCGGCGTCGGTCAGGGTCTGTTTCTCGCCCTCTACACCGGCCAGGTCTACTCGCTGGCCAAGCTGCTGCCGGCCCAGGACAGTAGCGCCTTTTATGGCGTGGGCAGTCTGCTGGCGCTGATTCTGCTCGGCGGCGGGCTGTTCGCGTCGTTTTTCCACCTGGGCCACCCGGAACGGGCCTGGCGGGCGATCGCCAAGTGGAAGACCTCGTGGCTGTCACGGGAGGTGATCATCCTGCCCGCCTTCATGTTCATGGTGTTTCTCTATGGCGTGATCCACTACATGGGCTGGACCCAGACCTGGTTCGTGATCCAGGGCGCCCTGCCGGTGGACGCCAGCCTGATCGTCGGCCTGCTCGGCAGTCTGCTCGCCTTCGCCCTGTTCATCTGCACCGCCATGATCTACGCCGGGGTGAAGTTCCTGCAAGAGTGGCACAGCCCCCTCACCGTCGCCAACTACACGCTGCTCGGCATCGCCTCCGGCTTCATGCTCGCCGCCGCCTTCTCGGCCTGGACCGGCGTCGATCTGGTCGCCTTCTTCGGCACCTGGGCGGTGATCTTCACCCTCGTCGGTCTTGCCACCCGCGGCGCGAGCCTGATTCGCAACGCCCATCTGAAACACAAGATCACCACCCAGACCGCCATCGGCGTGCGCCACAACACCATCGAACAGAAGGCCCAGGGCTTCATGGGCGGCTCCTTCAATACCCGCGAGTTCTTTCACGGGGCATCGGCCACCACCTTCAAGGCCGTCAAGTACCTCTTCCTGGTGCTGGTCTTCCCGCTCCCCATCGCGCTGATCGCCGCCGCCTACTTCACCGAGTCCGCGACCCTGCCGCTGGTCGCCTTCGCCATCCAGTACCTTGGGCTGCTGCTGGAGCGCTGGTACTTCTTCGCCGAGGCGACCCACCCCCAGAACCTCTACTACCGCTCCATGGCGTGATCCCGGAGATTCAGCAACTCGCCCATCAGGCGCTGCTCGCCGGGGAGCTGGAGCAGAAGCAAGCGCTATCCAAGCAACTCGGCGCGGAAATGGATGCCCTCACCCCAACCCCTCTCTCTCGGGGAGAGGGGCTTTCTGGCGCACCGCTGTCGATCGAATCCATCGATCACCCAGGCTACCCGCAACAACTCACCTTCGTGGAGCCCCACCTCGTCCCCAAACGGGGGGCGGGCAGCGATGCGGGCCGCATTCACCTCTTCCACGCCATCGCCCACATCGAATTCTCCGCCATCAACCTCGCCCTCGACGCCATCTACCGCTTCCCGGAGATGCCGATCGACTACCACCGCGACTGGCTCAAGGTCGCCCAGGAGGAGATGGCGCACTTCGCCATGATCCGGGAACGGCTGCGGGAACTGGGCAGCGATTATGGTGCACTACCGGTCCACGACGGCCTGTGGGCGATGGCGCGGAAAACCGACGCCGACCCGCTGGCGCGCATGGCGCTGGTACCTCGTTATCTGGAAGCGCGGGGACTGGACGTCAATCCGGGCATGCAAAAACGCCTGCGCGAGGCCGGCGACGAACGGGGGGTGGAGATCCTGGAAGTGATCCTGCGCGACGAGATCGGCCATGTGGGCCGGGGCGACTACTGGTTTCGCCACCTCTGCCGCGAACGCGCACTGCCTCCGGAGGGCACTTACCGGGAACTGGTCGACCAATACGCCAAACAGCCCTGGCACGGCCCCTTCCACTGCGCCGCCCGCCGGCAGGCCGGGTTCAGCGAGGATGAACTGAGATCGCTTGGCTGTTCTGGAGAAGAATAGACGGGATGGCGGATCTTCGGTGGCGCCGACGACTGAACCACGAAATACACAAAATACACGAAAAAATCACACCCGATTCTCCTTATTTTTCGTGTTTTTCGTGTTTTTCGTGGTTAACCGAGCTCCTTCCGGTTGATGGCCGTAGATGTCGCGGCAAGCCGTGTACCCCAAAACCCCTTCCCGTACATTCTGCAAATCCCGTCACTCCTGTCCCTTCTTTTCCGAACCAAGACGCAGCAGCGGGTCTTGGCGATAGAATCCACGCAGCAAGCCATATATCTCGCCGTAATAGGCGCTGAGGAAATCCGGCGTTTCAAAGAAGGCCTCGCTGAAGACGGCGAAACATTCGGCGGGGGATTCGGCGGCGTAGGGGTCGATGAGTGGCTCGGCGTCGGCGTCGAGCAGCTCTCCAAGCTCGCCGAAGGCGTGGGTGAAGTGGCGGATCCAGGCCTGGCGGTCCATGTCGGGATGGAGGGGAGGCGTACCATCCAGGGCGCCGTCCCTTTCGTCGAGCTTGTGGGCGATTTCGTGGATTACCACGTTGTAGCCATCCAGCTCACCATTGCCCCAGACGTCGTGCCAGGAGAGCACCAGCCGCCCGCTCTGCCAGGCCTCGCCGGCGCGAATATCCCGAAAGCGATGGACCAGACCGTTTTCGTCCATCTCCTCCCCTTCGACGATGAATTCAGCGGGGTAGAGGACCACCTCATGCCAGCCTTCGAGCCACTCGTAGCCGAGTTCGAGCACCGGCAACACCGCCTGGGCGGCGACGGCGATGGAGTGCTTCAGCTCCGGTTCGAAGCCGCGCGCGCCGAAGAAGACCTTGTCGTCGAGGAATCGCTCGGCGAGGCGGCGCAGCCGTTGCAATTGGTCCTTATTGAGACCGTCGAACAGGGGATAGGCCTCCAGCAGTTCGTTCCAGATGCCGGCGTCGATCCGTTCGGTGGCGGGGCCGGGACGCCTTTTGCCGAAGAGACGGCCGATCAATGGAGGGCGCCCCCCTCCTCCCCGGTTCCGGTGAGGTCGTGGAACTGCTCTTCGCTCAACAGACCGTTGGGCAGGATCATGGTGAGCAGGCCCATGTAGAGCATGTTCAGTTCGACCAGACGTTGCTGGCTCATGCTTGCATCGGCCAGGCCGAGTCGCTCCAGCGCCTCGATCACCAGGGTCAACATCTCCGACAGGGGTACCATCACCAATTCGGCGTTGGCGCGCGCATCGGGACGGTAGCCAAAGTAGTAGTTCTGGAAGTGGAAGAGGTAGGTGTAATCGCTCGCGTCAAAGATGGATTCGAGGATCGCGTGGCTGTTGGCGAAGTAGGGGTCGGTGAGGGCTTTCATGGGCAAACTCGGTTGTCATCGGTAGGCCGGTCCAAGGCCGCTGCCCGGCCTGGCGGAGAGTCGCCGGGGCGGATAGCGCGCTCGGGATTGGGGTCGGCGCCCGCGCCGCGGTGTCGAGCAAGCGGCCGGGCGACCTTCGTCATGGTAGGCCTTGCGCCGGGGATTGTCGACGGTCCGCGACACTACCGGTCACTTTATCGAGTTTCACCCATAACTTGCCCCAGGGTCTCGCAATCGGCGACCTCAATCGATATCATTCCACCCCAGCAACCCCAAATCGACCGAGGCAGAGAACATGACGGACCCCATCGCTGAACCCGGCTCGCTTCCCGAGCAGATCCTGCAACGCATTCGCCGCCTGGAGGGCGAGATCCAGAAGGCGGTGATCGGCCAGCAACAGGTGATTCGCGAGGTGGCGGTGGCGCTGCTCGCTGGCGGCCATGTGCTGGTAGAGGGGGTGCCGGGGCTGGGCAAGACGCTGCTGGTGCGCAGCCTGGCGGCCACCGTCGGCGGCGACTTCAACCGCGTCCAGTTCACCCCCGACCTGATGCCCAGCGACATCAGCGGGCATATCATGTTCGACATGAAGAATCAGAGCTTTCGGGTGCGCCGCGGGCCGGTGTTCTGCAACTTCCTGCTCGCCGACGAGATCAACCGCGCCCCCGCCAAGACCCAGTCGGCGCTGCTGGAGGTGATGCAGGAGCGGCAGGTGACCATCGAGGGGCAGACCTTCAGCCTCGAAAAACCCTTTCTGGTGCTCGCCACCCAGAATCCCATCGAGCAGGAGGGGACCTATCCCCTGCCCCAGGCCCAGCTCGATCGGTTTCTGTTGAAGATCTTTATCGACTACCCGAGCGAGGGCGAGGAGCGGGCGCTGGTGAAGCTGGTCACCGGCAACTCGGTGGGGGACGGTCTGGATGTCTCCGCCTTGAGCCAGATCCTCAACCCGGGCGAGATCGCCAAGCTGCAAGAGTACACCGCGCGGTTGCGGGTGGATGAGCAGGTGATCCACTACGCGGTGCGCATCATCCGCGCCACCCGCGAATGGAACGGCATCGAGATCGGCGCCGGCCCGCGCGGCAGTATTTCGTTACTGCGCGCCGCCCGCGCCCACGCCCTGCTCCAGGCCAACACCTTCGTCACCCCGGACGACATCAAGGCGATGGCCCCGGCGGTATTGCGCCATCGGCTGAAGCTGACCGCCGATCTGGAGATCGAGGGCTATCAGCCGGACGACGTGCTGCGGGACATCCTCGCCAACGTGGAAGCGCCCCGGGTATGACGCCAACCCGGGAGCTGCTGCGCATCGCCTACGCCCTGTGCGCCGGGGCGTTGCTGGTGGCCTTCTTTCCCGCCTGGGGGACGCTGTGGACCCTCGTCGCCTCCGCCGTCGCCGGGGTCACCTTGATCGACTATTTTGTCGGCCGCCGACCGGCCCGGCTCGAACTGGCGCGTGAGGTAGGCGGCAGCGTGCCGTTGGGGGTCTGGTCCGAGGTCGCGCTACAGATCGTCAACCGGGAGGGGCGGGATCTGCGCCTGACGGTCCACGACCACCACCCGCTGGAGTTCGAGGCGGCGGACCTGCCGCGCAGCGTGAGCCTGCCCGCCGAGCGGCGCATTCGCATCCCCTACCGGGTACGCCCCAACCGACGCGGCGACGCAGTGTTCCCTCGCGTCGATCTGGTCGTCACCTCGCCCATGGGGCTGTGGCGCAACAAACAATCCCCTGAGCTGGAGAGCCGCGTCAAGGTCTTCCCCAACTTTCGCGAGATCAGCCACTTCGCCCTGCTCGCCACCGATAACCGCCTGAGTCAGATCGGCGTGCGCCGCCGCCAGCGTCGCGGCGAGGGCAGCGATTTTCATCAACTGCGGGAGTATCGCGCCGGCGACAGCCTGCGCCAGATCGACTGGAAGGCGACGTCACGCTATCAGAAGCTGATCTCCAAGGAGTATCAGGACGAGCGGGATCAACAGATCGTCTTTCTCCTCGACTGCGGACGGCGCATGCGCCATCAGGAGGAGGGACGGGTGCATCTCGACCAGGCCCTCAACTCGATGCTGCTGCTGGCCTACGTCGCCGCCCGGCAGGATGATGCAGTGGGCTTCATGGCCTTCGGCGGGCCGCGGCGCTGGTATCCGCCGCGCAAGAGCGGGCATGTGGTCAAGGCACTGTTGGAGCAGACCTACGACCTCGACTCCACCACCGAGGCCGCCGACTATCTGGTCGCCGCCAAGGAGCTGCTCACCCTGCAACGCCGCCGCGCGCTGATCGTATTGATGACCAATACCCGGGACGAAGACCAGCATGAGCTGTTGCAGGCGGTGCAACTGCTGGCCAAGCGCCACTTGGTGGTGCTCGCCGACCTGCGCGAAAGCCTCCTCGACGAGACCCTCGATCAGCCGGTGCGCACCCTCGACGACGCCCTCACCTTCCAGGCGGTAAACGAATACCTCGCCACCCGCGGCCGTCACCACGAGGCGCTGCGCTACCACGGCGCCCTCACCCTCGACATCCTCGCCCCGGAACTGCCGGTGGCGCTGGTCAATCAGTACCTCAATATCAAGGCCACCGGCAAGCTCTGAGCTGGCCGACTCCCTCACCGCGTCTCTCTCACGGAGCCGCGGAGGACACCGCGAACCCTAAAATACAGCGGCGCTTGATCTTGCCCTGAATGTCATACGACCCCCCCGGGCCGCTCCTCGACGATCGCCCGTCCGCGGCGACCATGGCCAGGGACCCCTGCCCCCCGAAAATAGCCAGCCTTATTAGCGCCATTCTCATCTAACTGTGACTTGATTCATGGTTTTCAATCCGAAGCCTTTCAGACTCGCCAACCAGGTCGCAAAGCCAGCCATACCATGCTTACACTAAATTCATTTTCTAAATACAATTCGGATTAGTTGAGTTATATCCCGCCGACTCGGCCAGCCGCGGCGGAGCACCCCGCAATCGCTGAATCATCAGGAGTCCGTTATGAAGAAAGCCCTAACCCTTCTGTCTCTCGCCCTGCTGCTGGCGGGCGGCGGCGCGTACTATTATCTGAGCAAGGGATATGCGGTGGACATCCCCCGTCAGGAGATCGCCAACCACCTCATGGATAGCCAGCCGATCACCCGCTCCTATTTCTTCGTGATCGACGTAACGCTGAAAAACCCCCGGCTGTCCAAGGAGCAGCCGTCGAATCGATTGCGGGCGGCGATGGATGTAGTGCTAAAGGTGGACAACGGCGACACCCCCCTTGAAGGGGCCGTAGACCTCTCCGGGGTGATCGGCTATCGTCCCGAACATGGCGGGTTTCACTTGACGCAACCGTCGATCGATAATCTGGCGGTGGCGGGCATTCCCGAAAAGTACACCGGCAAGGCGAGGGATGCGATCACCCAGGCAATGGCGGAATATTTCAGCCAGAACCCGCTCTATACCCTGAAGCCGGGCGAAGGCGACGCGCTGGCGACGCGCTTCGGCCTGAAGCGGGTCACCATCGAAGCGGACCGCATCGTCGCGATCCTGGGCCTTTGAGACCAAGCGCCGCTGGGCGAGGAGTCCGGACTTCAGGATGGTATCGCAGACAAGATTGCCGGACTGAAGCCCGGGCTCCAGGGCCTTCCCGGGCTGCCCCCCTCCCGCGCCGCGAGTTCAACTCCCGACCGGCCCGGCATACCCGCAAAACCTGTGCGCGGCTGCACTAGCGCTTGTTGGGCTTGCCCTTGCGCGGCCTGTCACTGGCGGCGGCGGAATCTTCGCCAAGCGGAGAGATGGCCAGGGGGCGGCCGCAGACGCGGGCGCGTCGCAGCGACTGAAAAACCTCCTTGGGCATGCCGTCGGGCAGATCCACGATGCTATGGTCCGGGTTGATGGTGATCCTGCCGATATAGGCCCCGTCCAGGCCCGCCTCATTGGCGACGGCGCCGACGATCTGGCCGGGCTTTACGCCGTGTTCCGCGCCCACCTCCAGGCGATAGCGCACCATCGGCAGATCCGGCGTCTTGTCGCGCCCTCCGCCCTCTTCGCGGCGTCCCCTGCCCTTCTCCTTGCCTCCCTCCTTATTTCTCTCCCTGCCTCTCTCCCTGGCGGGTCCATCCCTTCCTTTTCGCTCCTTGCCCTCTCGCGGGGCGGAACGCGCGCGCTCCCGCTCCTCCAGCATCAGCGGCTCATCGCCCTGGGCCATCGCCGCCAGGGCGGCGGCGATCATCAGCGGATCCGTCTCCTCCGCCTCCTCGTACTCGGCGATCAGGCGCGCGAAGAAGTCCAGGTCGCGGGTGGCGAGGGTCTCGCGAATGCGGTTCTTGAAACGTTCGATACGCAGTCGATTGACATCGCCGACGGTGGGCAACTGCATGGGTTCGATGGCGCACCCGATGGTGCGTTCGATCGCATTGAGCAGGCGTCTTTCGCGATGGGAAAGGAACAGCAGGGCGCTGCCGGTGCGGCCGGCGCGGCCGGTGCGCCCGATACGATGGACGTAGGCCTCGGGATCGCTGGGGATGTCGTAATTGACGACATGGGTGATCCGCTCCACGTCGAGCCCGCGAGCGGCGACGTCGGTGGCGACGAGGATATCGACGCGGCCATCCTTGAGGCGCTGCACCACCCGTTCGCGCTGGGCCTGGGCGATGTCGCCATTGAGGGGTTCGCAGGCGTGGCCGCGGGCGGAGAGCTTCTCGGCCAGCTCCTCGGTGGCCGCCTTGGTACGCACGAAGACGA
This sequence comes from Gammaproteobacteria bacterium, assembly GCA_011390365.1. Lineage (GTDB taxonomy): Bacteria > Pseudomonadota > Gammaproteobacteria > Chromatiales > Chromatiaceae > SLIM01. Next base: position 3,551 of record JAABSM010000025.1, on the reverse strand, counting down.
TCATGGCATCGAAGGATTCCGCTTCCAGGATGCGGGTCAGGGCATCCAGTTTATGCAGGCCATCCACCAGCCAGTAGCGCTGCTCCACCGACTCGGCGGTGAGCACCCGCTCCTCCATCTTGACCGTCACCGGATCCCGCAGATAGCGTTCCGCGACACGCCGGATCTCCTTCGGCATGGTCGCCGAGAAGAGCGCGACCTGGCGCTGGGGCGGGGTCTGCTCAAGGATCCACTCGACATCGTCGATGAAGCCCATGCGCAGCATCTCGTCCGCCTCATCAAGCACCAGCGCGCGCAGGCCATCGAGCTTGAGGGTCCCCTTGCGCATGTGGTCCATCAACCGGCCGGGGGTGCCCACCACCACATGCGCGCCCCGCTTGAGACCGCGAATCTGATCGCCGTAGCCGCTGCCGCCGTAAAGCGGCACCACATGGAAGCCGTTCAGATGACGGGCATAGTGCTGGAAGGCCTCGGCCACCTGGATCGCCAGCTCGCGGGTCGGCGCCAGCACCAGCACCTGCGTCGCGCTGTCGGCGAGATCGAGACGGGATAACAACGGCAGCGCGAAGGCGGCGGTCTTGCCGGTACCGGTCTGGGCCTGGCCGAGCAGATCCCGCCCCTGAAGCAGATGGGGGATGCTGGCGGCCTGGATGGCGGAGGGGGTTTCGTAGCCGGATTCGGCGATGGCGCGCAGCAGCGGCTGCGCCAGACCCAGCTCGGAAAAGGCGGGGCGGGAAAGTTCTTGGGACATTAGCGAGGGATACCTGAAAGAAGCGACGCGGGCCTTCAGACTGAAGGCCGAGTGAACTGCGCAGTATACCACATTACATTGATTTTCTAATCACCCTTTTACTGAAACCAGCTCCCGCCAGTCAAAAGAGAGGGCGCGACCAAACCCGCCCACGAAACGCCCGGCCCTGGGAACCAACAGGAACAGCCCGAAATCAGCGAAGGAGAAGAGCGGCTCAGCGTCTGGCAGGCACTCCAGATAGGCGGCGCGGGCGGTGGCATAGCCCTCGTCCCGCGCGCCCAGCCGCCGGACCTCGCCATCAAGGGAGACCCGGGCCAGCTGCTGGGGATCCGCGGCGGGGCGGTGGGCCTCGCTGGCGACGATGGAGGCGGCCGGGTTGCGCGCCAGGTTACGGGTATGGGCGGCAAGGGTGCTGAGATGGAGCAACACGCCCCGATCTCCCGGGGCCAAGGCAATCGCCGCCATGGAGGCCTGGGGCAACCCCTGCTCATCGAGGCTGGCAAGCGCCGCCCAAGGCTGGTTCCGCAACAGTTCGAGGATGGCCTGGCGTTCGCGGGCGGTCATCAATCAAGCGCTACGCGATCAGACTTCCAGCACCAGCCCTTCGCGGGCGCACATCACCTTGAAGGGCCGGACGTGGTCCTTGAAGTGCTCATCCGTCGCCAGCTGGATGGCGCGAATCTGTGCGTCGTTGCGCTCCGGCTCGTGGTGAAAGAGCACCAGCGTCTTGGGCCTGGCCTGCTCCGCCAACTCCCAGACGTCCTTGAGCACCGAATGCCCCCAGCCATGCTTGAGGGGCATGTCCTCTTCCAGATACTGGGAGTCGTGGATCAGCACATCCACACCCGCGCAGAACTCCACCCACTTGTCGAAGGGCGTGATCGGCGTACCGGGCGGCCGGAGCTCATTGTCGGTGACATAGGCCACCGAGACGCCGTTTTCGCTCAGGCGAAACGCCGATCCCCCGCCCGGATGATTGAGGGGCATGGACTCGATGGAGACATCCTTGCGATCGAAAAAACGGGTGTGGTAATCGTGGCAGATGATGCCGCAGCCGATCTGATTGGCGGTAACCGGAAAGTTCACCCCGTCGAGCTGGGCCAGCAAGGTGGTCATGGTCTGCTCGGCGCTGCCGGTGGCGGGGTAGAGATAGATCTCCCGCCCCTTCTGGTAGGCCGGCTTGAAGAAGGGGAACCCCTGAATGTGGTCCCAATGGGTATGGCTGAGCAGCAGGTGGATCGGCCGATCGTTGGCCATCAGCCGATCGCCGAGCGCGCGGATGCCGGTGCCCGCGTCGAAGATCACCTGACCACCATTGTTCAGCTCGACGAACACGCAGGGCGTGTTGCCGCCGAATTCAGACGTCTCCGGTCCCGGGGTGGGAATGGAGCCGCGTACACCGAAAAAATGGATCTTCATTCACTCGATCCCATGGAAACAAAACCGCAATTTCCTTCGATTCTTCCATAAGTCGGGCGAATTGTCTAATTTTTCGTCAACTCAACTTATTAGAGAAGCAATTTCGGGTAACACCCGAGCATTCCGCCGGGGCGGCGGGAGGGCCTCCCGCCCAGCCCCGATCGAATTGCGGCGCGCCGGGCGATTGCCGGCAAGTCGCCCTGGTACCGCTGCGCCAAGGCCTTGATGATATCTCTCACGTAGCACGGTTTCCGCGTGCGCCGGTGCCTCCGTGAGAGATTTCCGGGATGGCGGTACCCGGACAACATCCACGCGGCTGTACTAGAAGGCGGGACCGCTCTGCTTGCCCATCTTCTTGAGGATCAGCGCCAGGGGACAGAAGCCGGTAAAGGCGGATTGAAACAGGTTGAGACCCACGAAAGCGGTCAGCAACAGCCACAGGGGCTGCCCCAGGAAATGGGCCAACGCCACACTCGCCAGGATCACAACGCCGGCAAACGCCAGCACGATACGCTCTACGGTCATGTTCACTCTCCAGGTTTGATATCGAACGGACTCACAAAACCCCAGATGGGGGTTCGGCGGGCACTATTAAACAATCCTCGCGAAGCAAAGGCATTGATCTTTCGCTACGAAAGCGATGCGGGTTATCGCCTTCCCGCCACGCCGGCCAGCCCGCCAGCCCCCAACCATCCATCCGCGGATGGGCGATATCCGACGCCGGCATCGACCGGGTGGAGCTGTGGTTTGACGACACCTTCAAGACCGAAATCCCCATGGGAGGCAGCCGCAAGGATATCGCCAACGCCTATCCAGACTACCCCGACGCCGAACAGTCCGGCTTTTCCATGGCCTACAACTACAGCCTCAGAGAGGAAGTGTTCAACGTCACCATCAAGATCTACGACAACGACGGCTCCTCCAGGAGCGTCACCCGCAACGTCTACCCGGAACGTTTCGGCGATAACCAGTACCTTGATGCCTCGGATACCATCGACTACTCCGCCGCCTCCTTCACGGGCTCGGGCAACGCGATCCAGGTCACCAACATGAAGGTCAATGGCGTCCCTTATGACGGAACCCTGACCTGGAACGTAGAGTCCCAGCAGTTCCAGTTCTCCTCCATCGACTGACCCCGCCAGCCCAAAAGGGCGGCCGCCCGGCCGCCCGCTCTCAATGTCATTAACTTAAGCCACCATGGCATTCTCCGGGAGCGATGCGCCTCATTTCGTGGATGCGCCGATCGTTTTTGGTTCTGCATAGGATGTGCCGTCGACCGAGCGACAAGGCTTTTTATTCGGCACATCCTATGCCGGCCCGGCGATTTCCGGGCTGCCCCGGAGTAAGGCGCATCAAGGGCGGGAACCTGGCATGGCGCTTA